>JBEKUO010000164.1:0-11632 GCA_049514955.1 Bryobacteraceae bacterium
CTGCCAAGCGAAATACAGCCAGGGTATAAGAGGTTTCCTCGATCTCCCTGGCCGTATTCTGTGGGGGCCGATTATGAGGGTAAGAGTCCCGCGCTGTGCGGTGTGAGGCCAGGACTTGAGGCAGATGGGCCATCATATTCAAAGCAAAGGCGGTTCGAGCGTAAACCAAACTTCACGGTCCGTGCCAGAACCACCGCAGCGGGTCGATATCATGCAGAAAATTGGAGGTGAGCTTACGCGAATCGTACGAGCTTGTTCTTACTGCTCTTAATTTCAACACGTCAAGGGATTAAGGAAGACGCTCACGCATTGGGAAATAAAGAAGCCACTTGGGCGGCAGTATCGCTCTTGCAAGACTTTGGACGGAGGTATACATGTATCACGCGATTGTCAAACGGATTGCCCTACAAAACTTTCTCCGAGTGAATCAGAAGGACTATGCTGCCATCCTGAAGGGCTGTTCCTCAGATGTTCATCACAGGTTTGGAGGGCATCACGCACTGGGCGGCGAGCGGCACGATCGTGAAGCGCTGGGACGATGGTTCGAACGCCTGGGCCGGTTGGCGCCTACTTTGCAACTCACAGTTCATGATGTATGGGTGAAGGGTGGCCCCTGGAATACGACCGTCATCGTGCGGTGGTCCGCAGTCCAGGATCTCCCGGATGGCTCACCCTATAACAACCACGGCGTTCACGTCATTCGCATGCGTTGGGGCAAGGTGTTCGATATCGATGCAAACGAGGACTCTCAACTTGTTGCCACATCCCTTCAGATCTGGGCCGGACATGGAGTGAACGAAGCTCTTGCCGCTCCCATCCTGAGCTAGTGACGATCGCGGCAAACACAATGGTTCAAAACTTGATTGGACTTATGCACTTATTTATGGCTATGGCTCTGCTCGCAGCCGGTACGCCCCAGGCTATCGTCCTCAAGCCTGTCGCCAATATGTATGCGCAGCCCAGCGAAGAGACAGAAGTCGTCTCGCAGGCGATTTATGGCAGCGATGTGGGCGTCATCGAGGAGCGGCCGGGCTGGCTTCACGTTCGCACCCCCGATGCATATACCGGCTGGATGCCGGCCGCGGATCTGCACCGCCTGGGCGCCGGCGATAGGCCGTACGCATCGGCTGGACGCGTGGCGCAGGTGGAAAGCCTGTTCGCCCACATCTATCAGGAGCCCAATGTCACCAAGCGCCGGCCGCTCGTGACCGTACCGTTTGAGGCGCGCCTCGAAGTGATCGCCGAGCCGGCGGACGAGGAGCGCTGGCTGCGCGTGCGCTTGCCCGACGATCGCTCCGGATGGCTGCAGCGCGGCGACATTTCCTTCGATTCCAAGCCTCTTTCGATCGAGGAGGCCATCACGCTAGGGCGCCGTTTTCTAGGCCTGCCCTACACCTGGGGCGGCACTTCGAGTTTCGGCTATGACTGCTCCGGCTTCACGCAGATGCTTTGCCGCCGCCGCGGCGTTTTGATACCGCGCGATGCGGATCTGCAAGCCGTGTGGGAGGGCGCGGTCCCGGTCAAGCGCGAGGATCTGAAGCCCGGCGACCTGCTCTATTTCGGAAGCGCCGCCGATCACATCACGCACACGGGCATGTATATCGGCGAAGGCAAATTCATCAACGCGACCACTTGGATACAGCCGGTAATCCAGATCTGCGAGCTGAGCGAGCCGCACTGGAGCCGCTTGCTGGTCGCGTGCAGGAGGCTCAAATGAACCGCCGCCGCTTCTTCATGGCTCAGGCCGGATGGCCGGCGCTCCTGGCGTCCGGCGCGCCGCACGCCAGCGTGAGTACCGAGATCAAGCGATTGAAGCTGCGTCACACGTGGACCACCACGATGTCCTCGAGCGACTACCGCGACACGCTCTACGTCGCGTACACCGATGGCGGCGTCACAGGCCACGGCGAAGGCGCGCCGATCGTGCGCTATCACGAAAACGCCGAGGGCGCGCGTCAGGCTGTGGAATCCGTGCGCGACCTGCTGCTGGCGGCCGATCCGTGGGAATTCTCCAAAGTGATGGCGCAGGTATTCCGGCGCGTGGAAGGGCAGTGGGCCGGCAAGGCCGCTATCGATATCGCGCTGATGGACTGGGTGGGGCAGAAGCTGGGCGTGCCGCTCTACCGCGACTTCGGCCTCGATGCGCGCGACACGCCGGTGACGACGTTTTCCATCGGGATCGACAATCCCGAGATGACCCGGCAGAAGGTGCGCGAGGCGGCTGATTTCCCGGTGCTCAAAATTAAGGTCGGGCTGGACACCGACGAAGCTACTATCGCCGCGGTACGCAGCGCCACCGACAAACCGCTGCGCGTCGACGCCAACGAAGGGTGGAAGGACAAGGAAGAGGCCGTCCGCAAGATCAACTGGCTCGCCGGGCAAGGCGTCGAGTTTGTGGAGCAGCCCATGCCCGCCGAAATGATGGAGGAGATGCACTGGGTACACAGCCGCGTGCACGTTCCGCTGATCGCCGATGAGGCCTGCCAGCGCGCTTCCGACGTGCCGAAGATGGTGGGCGCGTTCGATGGCGTCAACGTCAAGCTCGACAAGACGGGCGGCATTCTGGAAGCTTATCGCACGATCCAGGTGGCCCGATCGCTCGGCCTGAAAACGATGCTGGGATGTATGATCTCGAGCTCGGTATCGGTGACCGCCGCCGCGCATCTTTCGCCGCTGGTGGACTACGCGGATCTGGACGGCAATCTGCTGATTGCGAACGATCCGTTTGTGGGAGTGCTAGTGGAGAAGGGGAAGCTGATTTTGCCGGATAGGCCAGGGTTGGGGCTCCGGCCGGCGGGATAGGTGGGCGTGCGTTGCCGCGCATTTGCACTTCCCGGCAGCGGGCCTTCGCGCTCGGCTTTTGCGGATTGGTCTTGCGGAAGGCGGGTTACCGTTGTTTGTTGCCGGTCATTCCACGGTTCAAAACGACAACGAGTTAAAGTGGCAAATCTCTGTGGAGCGCCGGACCGGCTGAGCATTCATTCGGAAGCCCGTTCAAGATCCAGGGCAAAAGCTAGCGCGTCTTTGAGCCGTTCCATTATCCCCACGGAAAGCCTGCCAATCTTGCGTTCAAGACGCACGGTTGGTAGAGACCCCAATCCTTGAACATTGGCTACCGATTCACGATCAAGGAACGGAAGCCGCGGTAGCGGCACTTCATATGGACTGTTTCTCCGCTGGGTGGTGAGAGGCACGTACAGGACGAGAGACCGCGGCGGGTCAGGGTCTTGGCGGGAGACGATGACGACGGGACGCGTCTTGGCAGCGAGTCCCAGGTCCGCCAGCCAGATCTCACCGGGTTGGGGGTTCATCGAGCAGGTCGAGGACCTCCTGTTCGGCGGCGCGCGAGTGCGCGATATCAAGGACGCCGTGATCGGCGAGATCTATAACTTCGTTGATGCGCTCCCTGGCTTCTGCCGCCGTCTCCGGTTTCCACTCGCGCAATCGAGAGTCCAGTTTTTCCGCCAAGGCGTCCACGATGATCTCCTGCCTAGTTCCTAGTGTAGCGCCATCGGCCTCGACGATATCGCCACGTACTCCACTGCGGGGACCGGCACAGCTTACGCATGTGTGCGGATCGGGAACGATAAATCGTCCGGGGGTCCGCGTCACCCGGCGTCCCAACACCCGGCCAAGTCCGCTTTCGCAAAGAGCCTACCCGCATCACCACACTCGCACACGGTTTCCGGGCGTCAGAAACAATTTCTGGGATGGCTGCACAAAAAATGCCGCATACCACGGATCCAGATTTCGAACCGTCTGGGCGCGGTACTGCTCGGGAGCATGCCCATCGGTGACGATGTCCCGGCGAAGCGCCGCATCGCGCACCTTCGATCTCCAACTCTGGGCGAAGCTGATGAAGAAGCGCTGATCGCCGGTGAATCCATCTTTGACCGCGTCCGGTTTTCCGTTCAGAGACAGCACGTAGGCGTCATAGGCGACCAGCAGGCCCGCCAGGTCGGCGATATTTTCGCTGAGCGTCTGCTGTCCATTCACCGCCACATCGGGAAACGGCCGGTAGGTATCGAACTGCGCGGCGAGCGCCTGGCCGGCGGCCCGGAAATGATCGAAATCCGCCTTGGTCCACCAGTTGGCCAGGCGCCCTTCGGCATCGAACTGGCTGCCTTGATCGTCGAAGCTGTGGCTGATCTCATGGCCGATGGTCGCGCCCGTCGCTCCATAATTGTGCGCCGCATCGGCATTACCGTCAAAGTATGGAGGCTGCAGAATCGCCGCGGGGAAATTCAGAGCGTTCTGCATTGGAAGATTGACTGCGTTCACGGTTTGGGGAGTCATCCACCACTCGCCGCGGTCGACCGCTTGGTGGAGCTTGCCAAGTTGATGCCGATATTCGAACAATTCGGCGCGTTGCGCGTTGCCGAGCGCGTCTCCTTTGACGATGTCAAGGCCGGAGTAATCGCGCCATCGATCGGGATAGCCCACGCCCACCTTCAACGTATCCAGCTTGGCTTTCGCCTTGACCTTGGTTTCGGGCGACATCCAGGCGAGCGCGTCGATGCGCCTGGCGAACGCCTTCACCAGATCGCGGGCCATGGCTTCGGCCTTCGCCTTGGTTTCCGCGGGGAAATAGCGTTCCACATACATCTTGCCGACGGCGTCCCCCAGCGCGAAGTTGGTTAAATCGATTCCCCGTTGCCACCGCGGACGTATTTGCGGGATTCCGCTGAGCGTCTTGCTGTAAAAGTCGAAAGACTCGTCGCCAAACGCCTTGGGGAGAAAAGCGGCGGCGCGTTCGACGGCGTGCAGCGCGAGCCAGTCCTTCCACGCATCGAGCGGCTGCTTCGAAACCAGCGCGGAGAGGCCCGTGACCGCTTTGGGATGCCACACGATGACGACTGGGGGCTCGCTCAATCCGGCGGCTTCGAGCAGCGCCGGCCAATCGAGGCCAGGCGCCTTCGAAGGCAGGTCCGCCCGTTTCCATGGGACCGCGGAGTGGACGTCCTCCGATTCGACGCGCGTGGCGTGCACTCCTGCCATGGCGGTCTCCAGAGCGAATACGCGCGTGGCGCGGGCGGACGGGTCCGTGAAGCCCGCGAGCGTGAACATTCGCTCGATGTGCGCCAGGTATTGCTTCCGTATCTGCGCCATTTGCGGCGACTGCGAAAGATAGTATTCGCGGTCGGGCATCCCGAGACCGCCTTGCAGCAGATAGGGGTAGGTGTGCGATGGATCGTCGAGGCCCTGCGTGATCCAGATTCCGAAGAGATTTCCGGTCTGGAAGTTCGTGCTGTTCAGCGCGTCGACGTCCGCGCGCAGTTGTCCGCCGATGGCGCGCGCCAGCGCATGACGATCGGCGATAGCGGCGAAGGCGTCCAGTTGCGGTTTGAGCGGCGCGATTCCCTTTTGCTCGATGGCCGCTTCGTCCATGAAAGCGGCGTAGAAGTCGCCGACTTTGCGGGCGTCCGCGCTGGCCGCGGCGCCGGCTTTCGCCGCATCCTCGATCAGGGACAAGGTGCGCTTCCGGGTTTCGTCGACCAAGATGGCGTCAATACCGTAACTGGATTTATCGGCGGGGATGGGCGTCGATTTCATCCATCCGCCGTTGGCGTACGCGTTGAAATCGTCGCCGGGCGCCACCGACTTGTCCATTCCAGACAGATCGATATCGGCGTTTTGCGACGGCTTCCTGGTGGTGCATGCTGAAGCTGCGGCAAGAATCGCGGCGAGCAGGCAGGCGGATTTCTTCGGAGACCTCATTCCCTGAGTGTAGCTTCACGGGAGGCAGCGATGGTGGCGTTCCCATTGCGAGTCTCACGCGTGATGGCGCCGCTGTGCTCTACGATGCGATGCCATCGATCTGGCTGTCAGACCAGGCACGGGGGCTTGCCTGCCGTAAAGGAATGGCTACTTACAGGTGTAATATGGAATAGCCCTGTTTCGGTAGCCAGTAATTCTTTCCCGAGATCGGTAGAAGCCATCGGCCAGCCGGACGTGTGAACCGAACTTCGGGCGGATCGCGGAATGGACCGTCGACCGGGTAACACTCCGGAGCCCGTAGATCTCAGTCAGGCGCGATAGAGTACACCATACCTGCACCTCCAGACCCGCCGCCGAAGGTCGTGCCATACAGTAGTCCGGCCGGGCTTAGAAGCAAATCTCCCGGGGACGCCCCATCGCCGTTCAACCCTGAAAAGCTGTACAGCACCGTTTCTGCCCATGCACCACCGGGCGCGGCTGGGGGCGTCAGCTCGAATACAGTGCCACACCCAGAGACCCCGAGGCCACCCGAGTTCGTGCAAGGGGAACCTGATGTCGCGCTTCCGCCGTACTTCGTCGTCCCGTAGAGCGACCCGTTCCTACCCACTACAACGCTGGCGGCTGGAAAGGCCCCATCGCCGTTGACTCCTGTGAAGCTGTACAGCACCGTCTCGGTCCAAGTTCCTCCGGGCGTGGCCGGAGGTGTCAACTGAAAGACTGTCCCGCAGCCGCCTCCCTCAAGGCCAATTGCGCATACAGCGCCCGTGCCGCCGATATAAGTGGTGCCATAGAACACGCCGTCCGGCCCCGGAGTGAGAGCAGTTGCCGGAAATTGCCCGTCCTGGCTGTGCCCGCTGAACTCATGAAGGAGCGTCGCCGTCCACGTACCACCCGCGACGGTCGGCGGTGAAAGGGAGTAGGCCGTGCCGCAGCCGTAATAAATGCCACAGCCAAAATCGCCCCCGTAATAGGCAGTTCCGTACAACGCTCCGTGATAGGCGACCACCCCGCCGGAAGGGCAATAGCCATCAGCCCCGGAACCGAAGCTAAATATCGCGCTCCCTGCCCAACCGCCCCCAGGTGCAGTGGGGGGTGCCAGCGCGAACACCGCCGACGGGTAGAGAACGGGGCCCACTATGCAACCTCCATGGGTTGTGCCATACACGATTCCATTGCTCTGGACGAGCAGCTTTCCCGACGGGTATCCAGTACCGTAGTGGCCGCTCGGGCCACCGCCGGAGAAACTGTACAGCACGGTCTCGGCCCAAGTCTCGCCGCCAACGGCAGGCGGAGTCAATTCAAAGACGATACCGCCGCTGTTTGGCCCAGTCCCGCCCGCAACAGTCGTGCCGAATAGGGCACCGGTGTCGCCGGAGGGCCCGAACGACAGAGCTGCAACCGGGTTAGATCCATCGGGGCCCTTAAAGCTGTAGAGAACGGTCTCCACCCAAGGATTTCCGGCGGTGGCGGGCGGAACCAATTGAAAGATTGTGCCTTCGTTGTTTGCGCCCCCAACATATGTGGTGCCATAGAGCTTGCCATTGGCGCCGAGGGTTACGCCGGCGTACGGCTGGGAGCCGTCGGGAGTACCCTTGAAGCTATACAGCGCCGTCAAGGTCGCTGGTTGGGCCACGGCCGCGGCCATGAGCACGAGGGTTGCGAGAAAGATCAGCTTAATCATCTTAGAGCACATCATTCACCTCCTCTCCGCAGGCCGATAGACACACTATAAAGAGATGGTAGTCAACCATTAGGTGACTACCCGTGGCTACCCGCTTGACCTGCTAACCGAGATTATATGCCTGTCGCGCGTCTCCGGGGCGGGCGAAGCCGTCAAATCTTTCAAAATAGACGTACTATGGCCCAGGTACCTATAATGTGATCCTATTCCCAGCGAAACACCTTCGCTGAGAGCGCCGTGCAAACCGCAAATACGATCAGCAGAGCCGCTACGTCCCCAAGGTGCGCCGACCACGCCTCGCCTTTCCAGATCCCCTGGAGCAGCGATACTGCGTAGGTCAGCGGCAGCACTCGCGCGACGACTTGGAGCGCGGGCGGCAGCGACTGCAGCGGCACGAATAGCCCGCACAGGGCCAGCATCGGATACAGGATGGCCGCGCCGATCGGCTGCGCGAAACGCGCGGTAGGTACAATGCTCGCGATCACAAAACCGATCGACAGGATGCTCCACGTGCTGATCAGCAGCGCCATAGCAAAGCCGAAAATGGGAACCTGAACATGGACCGGGTAATAGCGCTTGCCTGCCAGCACCATCAAGGCCATGGTGACCAACGTCAGCGCCAGCTTGACCAGCACGTGAGCGGTGAGGATGGTCTGCGGCCGAAGCGGCGTGGCCCGAAGCCGTCTAAGGATGCCACCCTCACGATAAATCGAGATGATCGTGACTAGCGACAACACACCGCTGAGCGCGATGAGCACGGACACGAAAACCGGCAGTCCGACGCGTACGAACCCGCCGGCAGCCGTCGCGCTTGGCATGCGCCCGCCGCCCAACAGGCGGCCCACCACGACGAACACCAGAACGGGAAGGATTATCGAGCCGAACGCCCCGAGCGGCTCGCGGAGGAAGATCTTGATCTCCAGCCAGGTTAGTTTCCAAAGTCCGCGGAACATGGTTGTCTCTCCGTCTCTCCTAATCGCGAATCGAATGGCCGGTCAGCTTCAAAAAGACGTCTTCCAAGCTGGGTAGCACCGTGCGAAAATCGGTAACTCTGATGCGGTTCTCGGAGAGACAATGGATCACTTCGGTCACGAAGTCGTCGCCCTGCCCCAGAACCGTGAACCGCGAGTCTTGGCGCGTCACGATCTCCACTGACGGAATCGTGCGCAGGGATTCCTCGGCGAGCTTGTTGTCCGTGGCCAACAAGACGGTTCGCGTGGGGCAATGCCGCCGCACCAATTCCTCGGGGCTGCCGATGTCGATGATCTTTCCGTGCTCGATGATGGCCACGCGGTCGCACAACCGCTCGGCCTCCTCCATCAGATGAGTGGTCATAAAGACGGTCTTACCGCGGTCGCGGATGCCGCGCACCAGTTCCCAGATCGCCCGCCGCGACTGCGGGTCGAGCCCAGTGGTCAGCTCATCCAGAAAGACGACCTCCGGATCGTTGATGAGCGCCAGGGCGATGAACAGCCGCTGCTTCTGGCCGCCGGAGAGGGTCATGAACCAGGCGCTCCGTTTGTTGGCGAGGCCGAGTTGTTCCAGCAGCCGATCGCCGTCCACCGCCTTCGTGTAGAGCGACGCCCACAGGTCCACGGCCTCCCAAACCTTGATTCTCTTCTGGAGCTGCGCCTGTTGGAGCTGCACGCCAATCCGGTTCTGTAACTGATATACGTCGCGGAACGGATCCAGTCCTAAGATGGAAATGGCGCCGCCGTCCGGCCGGCGCACTCCTTCGACGCACTCCATCGTGGTAGTCTTCCCGGCGCCGTTTGGGCCGATCAGGCCGAAGATTTCGCCCTCGTTTACTTCAAACGAGACATCGGAGACGGCCACCGTCGCCCCGTAGGTCTTACGGATGCCGAGAACTTGGATGACTGGACGAGGGGTGCGGGAAACGCCCATTTATTTGCCTGCTGCCATTTTTGCACGGCCAGGTTGTCCGGCGACGTTCTCTGAATGTAACGCGAATCGTGCAGCGGCTCCGTGTTTCCGCAGCTTGTTGCGCCTCCCGCTTGCGGCCGCAGGACCTTTAGCGCCTCCGTTCTATCCGCGTGCCGGATTCTGGATCAGAGACTGGCAGCCCGTGGCGGAGGTCACCCTGAGTCGGTTGGCAGGCGAAAGCGCCTGCCCCACCACGGCGAACCAATCAGCATGCGACGTTAGGTGGAGAGGCATTCTGCCTGGTTATGAAATAACATGCCGATGTGGGTGCATCTGAAAGTGAGGCAGGCGATCCTGCCTTGCAGACGCGCTTTCCAGCGCATGCCGGCTGAAAAGCCGGCTGCAGCCAAGATTGGCTGCCCCACATTGCGGCCAGCCACAAACAAGCCGAAGGCCGACAGAGGCCACCTAAAACGTGGCCCGCAGCCAAGATTGGCTGCCCCACGAAAATCTTCGTGGCGCGCGAAGAAGCCAATGGATAGCTACCCCCGGGCGCGAACCCGCGATAGCCTCTCGCCAAGCTCCGGCGAAAGACCTCCCTCCACCTCCGGCGTAATGAGTCCGGCCTCGTCCATGTCTTTGAGGTGAGCCTCGTCCTTGGCCCGAAAGCTGGTCAGCTTCATGCGAACCAGGTCCGCTAGCGGCGTCACCCGAAGTCCTCTGAGCCGCCGATATTGTCCCAAGTCAGGTGTTGGCTGAGGATCGCCCGGCCGAACCTTTTCGCCGGCGAAAACCAGATGAACAGCCCTGCGGGCCGACGGCTTGCCGGCCTGTACGAGCATGTCCACTCCGGCCACGTGGCGGTATTGGAGGCCAAAGGGCACGGCAGCCTTCGCGATCCTCGTCAGGTCCTCGCGGCGAACAGCGATGTCGACGTCTCTCGTCAGGCGCCCGGCATCCGGCTCGCGCTCCTCGACGTATAGGTAGGTCGCGAGACCTCCAACCACTCGATACTCAAGTCCGGCGGAAGAAAAGATCCGCTCCACAAGGCCGGCCAGATCGAACAGTTGCTCCACGCGCTCCTCGAAGAAAGCGTTGCTGAATACCGCCATGACTGTCTCATTATCGCATCGCCACAATGCAGCGCGCTTGTGGGTCTATGCGCCGGCGGGAATCCGCTCTTGACTTCCAATATCATTTAGCGCAATATATTGTAATGAGACATATCGAGCCCGGCAACTTCGACCGGGAGTTGAAGAAGGGGAGCACCGAGCTGCTGATCCTGTCGCTCCTCGAGTATCGCGACAGGCACGGTTACGAGCTCAGCGCGCTGATCGAGCAAAGATCGGAAGGCGCGCTGTCTTTCCGGGTGGCGTCGTTCTATCCACTGCTTTACCGGCTCGAGAAGCGCGGCTGGATCCGGGGCCGGTGGGTGGAAAAGGCGGGTCAGAGGCGCCGCCGCTACTACCATTTGACGCAGCCGGGCCGTGAGGTACTCGCCTCACAAAAACGCGGCTGGCGGGTATTCGTCGAAGCTATCAATCGGATTACGGGAGCGGAGCATGCCTGAAGCGTCGTGGTGGAAAGAGGAAACCAGGAAGCGGTTAGAAGGACCAGGGATGGCGCCGGGGCGCGAGGCGGAGATTGCCGAGGAACTGGCCGGGCATCTGGAGGAGCAATACGAGCGGTTAGTGGCGCGTGGCATCACCGAAGCAGAGGCGCGGCGCATCGTGCTCGAAGGACTCGACGGCATGGCGGCCGAACTGGGGAGTATCGAAAGACCCGTCAGGCGGGAGCCGGCAGTTGCCGGGATGACGAAGACGACCTTGCTGGCAGACCTTTGGCATGACTTCCGCTACGCGATTCGAATGCTAAAGAGAAATCCAGGATTCACGATCCTGGCGGTGCTGTCGCTGGCGCTGGGTATCGGCGGCAACGCGGCGATGTTCAGCGTGGTGAGCGCTGTCTTGATCCGGCCCCTGCCGTACCCCGACCCGGCTCGGCTCGTTCGCGCAGCGAACGATGGCTACTACCCTCCCGGAGGGCTGGCCGCCTTGCAGCAGCAGAGCAGGACGATGGAGATAGCGGGCTTCAACGCGGGTCTCGACCTGAACCTCACGAGCCAGCGTGAAGCGTGGCGGCTGGAGGGAAGCTTTGTGTCCGGCAATTTCTTCAATGTGCTCGGCGCGGCAGCGGAACTGGGCCGCGGCTTTCGGTCTGGCGACGACCGGCCCGGGCAAGACCGCCTGGTCGTCCTGAGTCATGCGGCGTGGCAAGACAATTTCGGCGGCGATCCGGCAATCGTCGGCAGGGTGATCGCGCTCGGCGGCGTCGAGCGGCAGGTAGTGG
>JBEKUO010000165.1:0-13138 GCA_049514955.1 Bryobacteraceae bacterium
AGCCCGGCGGCCTAAACATCACGGCCGACGGCAGGCGGCTGCAGTTCCTGAAGCAACACGTGCAACTGGATGTGTACTTCAGCGCACTGGGCGCGGGTGGCGCCAGCATGCAAGAGCCGCGCCGGTTCACGCTGGATAACCGGGGCAGCCAGCTCATTGGCTGGACCACCGATAGCCAGGGCATTTTCTTCTCCTCGAATCGAAACGGCAAATGGCAAGTGTTCAGGCAGGGACTGAACCAGAGTCTGGCGGAGGCGGTTGCCGAGCATCCGGGCGATGAGGGCAATGCCCGGCTGAGCCCGGATCGGTCGTGGATTTTGTACCGACAGTCCGTCAATTCCAAGCCGGGCGCACCTGCGGCAGGCAAAGAGATTTTGCGTCTTCCGACAACCGGCGGTTCACCCGAGTTGGTTCTCGGATTGCCCATCGGCGCAAGCTTCGAATTTGCCTGCCCCGCGAAGTCCGGCGCTTGCGTGCTAGGTCTGGAACAGGGCGAAGACTTGGTCTTCTACGCGCTGGACCCGATGCGAGGTAAAGGGGAGCGGCTCGGCCAAGTCACCCTGCGGAATCCCCGCGCGTATAATTGGCAGGTATCGCCGGACGGCGCCCGTTTGGCCCTGGTGGATAGGTACCACTACAAGGGACGCATCGCGGTGTTGACACTGCCTGGGGGCGCCTGGCACGAGATTACCGTTGATACTCAGTGGGGAGAGCTACAATCGGTAGCATGGGCGGCGGACGGCAAATCGCTCATTTGCGCCGCGTTCCAGTTGGATTCCTACAACCTTTTGCATGTGACAATGTCCGGCAGCGCGCAGGCCCTGATCCGCAAAGGCAGAACCCAACTCCTTTATCAACCCGATCCGTCGCCGGATGGCAAGTACCTGGCGTTTAAGGCGCACACGTGGGACAGCAACGTCTGGGTGATGGACAACTTTTGAAGACCGCGGATTTCTTCACGTATTCCTGATCCCGCTTCGCCAGAACGGCCACGTTCAAGTTGGGTACGATTCGGCCGGGTCCCAACCGCGTGTCACGCGTTATAAATTTCGCAGATGCCTTCCGCGATTTCGCGGATGCCTCCGGCGCCGATGTGCGTGTGTCGCAGTTTTCGGCAAGTCAAGAATCAAAACGCATCGCCAACCTAAAACAACTAGCGATATTTGGCTGACAGCAGGTGGTGGCTGAGGCGAGCAGTCAACGAAACGCGTTAGATGGCCAAGTAGCCGTAAAGGCGATGCAGCCCCCATCGTAAACGCTACGCGGTCTGTAGTGGTGCGGCGTAGGCCCGGAATGTCCCTCGGCGAAGCGATACGGGCGGCGCAGTATCGCAGTCGCGAATCGGAAAACGTGTGATACTCTTGACGGCTTATGAAGAGACCAGGGACAGGCGCACTCATTACCGTGTTGTTCGGTGCCGTGAGCCTGATGAATATGGCGTTCACCGGGCGGCTTGAAGTTTTTCGCGCCGTGGACGTGGTCCAGTTGATCGGCGCCGGAATGTGTTTCGGCGCGGCGCTTGTCGGCATCGTCGCGATGTTGCGCAAGCGCCAGTAGGACACGGCCGGCGGGCAAAGCGCCTATCGCGCTCGTGATCCCAGTCCCCGGCGACGCACAAGACGGCTCGCCACGCCTTACGGGTGCCCCGCAGGCTGGAGCGTGCCCCTTGTGTAGTGCGGCATTCAGAATAAAGATCATGCGGGATTGCAGGGCGGCTGTTCAGCGGGCGGAGGCTTTCTCTCTAGGAGGGCAGCGGTTAAAGGCAAATTGGGCCGCCGATGAACGCGACGAACGCCGATAAGACAAATCTTAGGATATTGTTTTCAATCGACGTATGGGCGCCGGTGGCGGGCCGGTAGCGGTCGCGCTTAAAACAATTTTCTGTTATAGTCCGATCTGGGCTTCTAGATAATATTTCGGACGATTCGGAGGACGAATGATCACTCTTGGAACATGGTCGCAAGCAACTCTGCAGGCTTTGGGAGCGATGTTGTTGTTTAGTACGGCAGGGACCGCACAGATTCCGGGCCTGTGCAATACAGGCCAAACTCTCAAAAATATTGGCGGATGTACGGGCGTCTTGGTGCCCCCCAATCCCACCGGTGGCGGTACTCACCGTGACGGCAACTGGACGATGGCTTACCCTTATCCCGTTACGCTTTCAGAATCTCAGGATCCGTGCTCGCTGCGATATATTCATAGTTGGGTAGACACGCCCAACGCCGCCTGGTTGCCGAATAGCGCCAGCACCGCTTCAGAATGGATTACGCCTTATGATGGCGAGGACTACCGGAGGGCGGGATATTATGTCTACGCGACGGTGTTCCCGATCCCTGACTCGCCCGCGCCCACGAGTTTCACCATTAATGGCCAGCTCGCTTCCGATAATCCAACGATTGCCATTTACTTTCAGACTCCGGCGGCTGGCGGTAACTGCCAGCTTGTCTCCGGCCAGGCCTTTCCGGTCAATCCCGCAGGCGTAGGGAATAGTGACTTCCAACAGTGGTGGCCGTTCAGCTTCACCAACTCGCAGCCACTCGCTGTCGCGAGCCCAGCCGTCTTATTTTTTGTCGTACAAAACCCATATGATGGCTCTTTTCCAAATGGCGCGTCTCCGATCGGTTTGAGAGTCGAGTTTTTCTCGACTTCTACGTTCCAGTAGGTGGTCACCACTCACCGGTGTCTGTTGGGCGCTTTTCCGCACTCTGCTGCCAACTTCCAGTGTTGGCGCAACCGGCCCCACTTTCACATGCCACGCGGGCACCGCGCGGCGCTGATCCAGTTCCCACTCCGCATCACTGCGTCGCGGGTCCCACAGCAATAGAGCGGGTTAACATCACGAAGTGATCGCCCGCTTCCTACCACCGTAAACGGCGGCACTCAAGGGAGAGACATCCTCGCGACGAGGATGTAGGATATATAGTGTTCGAAACTGCTCCCGCGAGGAGAACCCAACGATGTCTCTGCACCGCAAGCTCGATTCCACATGCGCCCTGCTCGCCACCCTACTGTCGATTCGGATCCTTCACGCGCAGAGCCTCACTGCCGACCTCATCCTGCTTCACGGCCACATCCTCACTGTAGATGCCAAGGACTCGGTAGCACAGGCTCTCGCCATCCATCACGGCCTTATCGTGAAAGTCGGCACCGACGCCGAAGTTCTGGAATTCGCAGGCAGCGCTCCCGGCACCCGCATCATCGACCTTCACGGTCACACGGCCACCCCCGGCCTCATCGACACACACGCTCACATCGCCGATGGAGGTGTCGAAGAGATCTACGGCGTGCAGCTCTCGGATGCCACTTCGGTGACTGAAATCGTCGCCCGCGTAAAAGCCAAGGTCGCTCTCATCAAGCCTGGCGAATGGGTCACCGGCTCCGGCTGGGACGAGGGTAAGCTCGCCGAACGCCGCTACGTGACCGCCGCCGATCTGGACGCCGTCGCGCCCAACAACCCCGTCTGGCTCATCCACACCACCGGCCATTACGGAGTCGCCAACTCGCTCGCCCTCAAGTTGGCCCACATCACTGCCGCAACAGCCGACCCCAAGGCCGGGACCATCGACCGCGACCGCCACGGCAGCCCCACCGGCGTCCTAAAAGAAGAGACCGCCATGGAGCCGGTCATCCGCCTTATCCCGCCCACCACCCCCGAGCAGATGCGCCAGGGCATCCTCTACATCCAGCAGGTGATGCACCGCGAAGGCATGACCGCCGTCAAAGACCCTGACATCTATCAGATCCACTGGGATGCCTACAAGTCCCTTCTCGATCAGGGCCAACTCAAGGAGCGCATCTGCGTCCTCTGGCACGCCGGTTCGACTCTGCAGTCGGCCCGGAAGGCGCTAGCCGAGATCAACGCTGTTCCTCGCGTGCCCGCCACTCTCGGCGACGACCGCCTGCTCTCTTGCGGCGCCAAAATCTTCATGGACGGCTCGGGTGGCGCCCGGACCGGCTGGGTCTATGACGACTGGCTACGTAACGCCACGATTCCAGACACAACGACTTCAGGCAAGGGCAATCGCGGCTATCCGCAGACCGACCCCTCTGTGTATCGGGAAATGGTGCGCCTCTTCCACCAAAACAGAGTCCCCGTCGGCACTCATGCCGTCGGCGACCGCGCCATGGACTGGGTCGTCGATACCTACGCTCTCGTCGAGCAAGAGCAGCCGCACCCCGGCCTGCGCCACAGCATCATTCACGCCAACCTACCCACTCAGCACGCCCTCGACGTGATGGCCAACCTGCAGAAGAAATACGACGCCGGCTACCCGGAAATGCAGCCCGGATTCCTCTGGTGGATCGGCGACATCTACGCAGCCAATTATGGTCCCAAGCGCGGCCAGCGGCTGGAGCCCTTCAAGACCCTCCACTCCCGAGGTATCCTCTGGTCCGGCGGGTCAGACTACTTCGTCACCCCGGTTGCCGCCCGCTACGGCCTCTGGGCCTCCATAGCGCGCCAAACGGCCAAGGGCACTTACGGCCTACGTCCCTTCGGGATGGCAGAAGCCGTGGACATCCACACCGCCCTCCGCAGTTACACAGCCTGGGGCGCGCGCCAGATGTTCCTAGAAGACAAAATAGGCACCCTCGAGGTGGGCAAGAAAGGCGACGTTGCCATTTGGGACCGCGACCTCTATGCGATTCCCACAGACCAAAGCAAAGACCTGAAATGCCTGATGACGTTGCTTGATGGCGAAGTGGTTTACACTCTGCCCGCCTCGCCCCTAACAACCACGGTACGTTAAACGTAACCCGGGGCGACAGATGGCGTGCCATCCGGCGGCGGCTGCCGCGCAAATCGGGGTTTTGCAGGCGCCCTTCGCGCGGCGCGCATCTCTACCAATAAGGCTCGACATCGTGCCGGAGCTTTGTCCGCGGTGATTACGCCCACGTGCGCCAACAATAGGCGCGGACTCTATGGCAGCACGCGGAAGAGCACGTTGCTCGAAAGCGTGCCGCTGGGTGTTACTACCTGGGCTTTTCCGCTGGTCGCCCCGGTGGGTACGGTCGTAGTGACTTCGGTAGCCGAGACCACGATGAAGACAGCCGCAGTGCCGTTAAAGTTAACGCCGGCCAGCAGTAGGACATTGCGGTCGTTTTTGAGTATTCAATCAGGTCTCGGCGTTGATCGTCTGTCCACAGATTACGCAGAACATTCGTCATTGCTGCAAACAAGAAATCCATCTGTCGCTGAGAAGCGTCCGGCACGGTCACGAAGTACGGGGGCGTGCGTCCGCTGAATATGCGCAGGCGGCGCTTTTAGGGTAGGGCGATGACGCCGGGTAGTGGCACCCCGGTAGCTTCGCGAACACGTTTGGCATGTGCTTCAACCGCGACTCGGTTTGTCGATTCGCTCCTCCAACAGCACGCTCACGGTATCGCCTGCCTCTTTCCCGATTGCCAGGCGAATGTCGGTTTTGACTGGCAGCTTATGCGTACCGTCACCCATAGCCATAAACGAGCTTTGGAACGGGTGACCATCAATTTTGCCCCGGACCTTAACCAGACCACGCGTCCCGAAAAACGCTACGGATTGAGGCCATATCACATAAGTCCAGCCGCCCTTTGCCGCACTTTTTTGCAACTTAGCTGCAAACACTTCATTCAGCATTTTTGTGGCGTCACGTTTTTGGTCATGCCCTGCCATAGAATTCCTTCCTCGCCCCGCTTGAGAGGTCTCAGTACAGATTTTACGACACATCTAGAGTAACGACATAGGGAAGCTTCGGGACCCCAATCCCTGCGCTACACCGAAGTTGTAGAACTGGTATCCATCGAAACGGGAGAGCCCCTCGCGGGTACAAAACCAGAGGAAACCGTGGGAGTCCGTGACAATGCGATCGATTGTGTTCCCCGCCAATCCATCGGCGGTAGTGTAAATCCGCACAGGCAACTGCTCGGCCCGCAGGGTACGAGACAGAGGATCAAACAGGCTGCGCGGCTCGGCAACGGCCTCTCGCGGGACAAGATCGTGCGTACCTTTATATCACAGTCCTCGTTTGAGAACGCGGTGCTTGGAGAACATTGACTGCCTGCTACGCGGGGCTTCGACGAGCGGATCGGGGCGGCTCAATCCTAGTCCTGGGTCAGGGACCGGACCCCTTGTACCCGCCTCGACAGTCAGACCTGGCCACGCGAGCGGTTTGGCGACGCGACCAAGAGCAATTCCTAAACAGTGCGTCGGCGCCGACCATTTCCCGATTGTGGCCAGAGGGGTTTTCGCTTACAACAATGTCTGCTCCTGCCGCTACGGTTGCGGCGGGGAACGTCCACGTTGTGCCTTCCTGTACAAGTCCGGCGCACGCAGCCACAGACGGAGACAGGCCAGCGACAGCGAACTGCATGCCGATTTCCGCCACGATCCAGCGACTACTTCTTCGCAGAGGCGGGAGCGGGCGCCTCATATAGTTGGCGAATCTCCGCAAGCGCGCCGATGCGGCGCCGGGCGAGCCGTATTTCCATCTGTGCCTTGGACTAGTCCGCCATCGTCTGAAGCCGGGAGGCGAGATTAACTGCGGTTCCTCCGCTGGTCGACGGCTCCAGCGGTCAACCGATCAGATCCGGGTATAACGTCCCCTTAAGAATGATTTAATCGACTGTGTAAATGGCCGAGGCGCTAGCTGCGGGATAGGTTTCCGTAGCCGTCACGGTATTTGTGCCCGGCGTCGCGTTTGAGGGAATCGTGAATGTAAATGCCGAACTCCCCTTAAAGGCGCCATAGCGATCCGCTGTTACAGTGCCCAGCGCAGTGGATCCGTTATCCCAGAAAATATTGACTGTCTCGAACGGGCCGAAACCATAGCCGATCACCGAGGCAGTGCTTCCGGGTGTACCGTAATACGGATCGAGGTACAGCCGCGCTGTGACGGAGAAGCTCGCGGCTCCCAATTTTCCACTGGTCTGGCCGACGCCCAGGAAAAATCGGAGGCCAACTACAGATTCAGGCACGCCACCGACTGCTGTGAACCTTCCCGTAGAATCGGTAGTGCCGTTGGCCACCACCGCCGAGCCCACACCGCTGCTGTAGATCTGGACATTCTCGTTGGGGGCATAACCTGTCCCCACAAACGTAAGCTCGGAGCGGTAATCCCCGCTAGTCGGAATGACGCTCAGAGTAGCGGTCACGAATAGAGCATCCCCCACTTGGCCGGCGCCGTTCGTAGTGAACCACAATCCGCCGTCGGGCCCGGTGGTGATCGCATTGCCGCCGCCCTTGGTGCCGTCCACCGGATAATAGGAGAATGCTCCTGCCGTGGTGATGCGGGCGATGGTCTGACAGCATAATGGCATGAACCACAACGCGCCGTCCGGTCCCGCCGTAATCCCCTGAGGCGCCTCATAGGGATAGACGCCGCTGGGCACCGGGTATTCCGTGAGTACGCCGGCTGTGGTAATGCGCCCGATCTGGTTGGCATGCTCTTCGGTAAACCACAGAGCGCCGTCTGGCCCCGCCGTAATTCCCCAAGGGTCACTTTGCGCAGTGGGCAACGAATATTCGGTAGCTACGCCCGCAGTGGTGATGCGGCCGATTGCGTTGTTACCGTCATCGGTAAACCACAGCGCCCCATCCGGCCCCGAGGCGATCTCGACGGCTTGGCTGCTGGGGCTGGGCAATAGAAACTTGGTGATCACGCCGGCCGTGGTAATGCGCCCGATCTCATTGCCGTAGAATTGGGTAAACCACATCGCGCCATCCGGCCCCGCCGTGATGTACCAAGGCATGTTATTACGGCCAGGCACCCGATATTGGGTGACGGCGCCGGCCGTAGTGATCCGCCCGATTTTGTTGGGCGACATTGTAAACCAAAGCGCACCGTCCGGACCTGCCGCGATTCCGTTTGGCTCACTGTCGCGGTCGTCTGGAATTAAGTAGGAAGTGATCACTCCGGCGGTGGTAATCCGGCCGATTTTATTTGGCGGTTCGGGGAACCATACCGCGCCATCTGGTCCCGTCGTAATCTCGTTATAGGATCCGGACGCTTGGATGTTATACAAAGTGTTCGCCACCTGCTGTGCCAGCGAAATCGCCGGCGCGCTCAGCAGGGGCAAGGTCAACAGCAATGCTGCGATTTTCATGACATCAGTCTCCGCAAAGGAAAAAATCGCCGATTGTCGGGCGCGGCGCGGATTGGAGCTACCGCCGCGGAATTCAGGGCACTATCTTGTAGACCATGCCTGCTCCAGTGGGTCCCGGGCCACTCGTGGTGGCGCCGTAGATCGCGCCGCTCTTATCCATGACGAAGCTTCCGTAAGGTCCGGCCGCGCCTGCGAAGTCGTGAAGAACCGTCTCGGTCCAGGCGCCGCCGGCCGTTTTCCGCAACTCGAAGACGGAGCCGCCGGCGTTCTGAGCGCCCGTGCCGGTAGCGGTTGTCCCGTAGATCGCATTACTTCTAAGGACGAGCGGCGAATCCGGGATCTTTCCATCGCCGCTGTTCGCGAAATCGTACAGCACGGTCTTGGTCCAGATCCCGCCTTGGCCCGGTGTTAGCGCGAAAACCGTACCGGCGCCGGTGCTGCCGCCTCCGCTTGTCGTCCCGTAAAGAGTTCCATTGTTGGCTATCACCGGTGGCTGCAAAGGCGCCACTCCGTCGGCGCCGCCGCTGAAGGTGTAAAGCACGATGGCGCTCCAGGTTCCTCCAGAAGCTGACGGCGGCATTAATTCGAACACCGTGCCGGCGCCCGAGCCTCCGCCGTAGGCGGTCGCGCCATAAAGCACGCCATTGGCTCCCATGGTCAGGCCAACAGGCTCGCGCCCGTCACCGGTGAAACTGTAGATTACAGACTCGGTCCATGTCCCACCCGGCGCGGCTGGCGGCGCCAGTTCGAATATCGCGCCGAAGTAATAAATTCCGCCGCCGGAGGTGGCGCCGTAGAGTTCGCCGTTGTTGCCGATTACCACCCTTTCATATGGATAAAAACCGCTTCCGCCGTTGTCGGTATCGACGAAGCTGAACAGCACCATCTCGGTCCACGCCCCGCCGGGGTCCGAGGGCGGCTGTAACTCGTATGCCGCGCCGCTTCCATAATACCCTCCATACGTGGTCGTGCCGTAGAGCGAGCCATTGGCGCCCAGGGTCGGACTGGCGAATGGATTTTTTCCGTCGCTGTTCTCACCGGTGAAGTTGTAAATCACGGTCTCGGTCCACGTTCCACCAGGAGCCGCCGGCGGCTGCAGCTCGAATACTGTGCCAAAGCCATAGGTCCCGCCATACGCCGTCGTGCCATAGAGCACACCGTTTGGTCCGGCAACTAAGCCTTGGGGTGTCTGGCCCGCGGAAGATCCCACGAACTTGTACAGTGTAGTAAAGCCGCTCCGACTAGTGGCGCCGGCGAATAAGGGGGAACCTATCGCCGCCGCAAATGCCATCAGGTATAGGGTTCTCATTGGAAGCCTCCGTTTCCGCGCTTGAGGGATCTACCTTGAAAAGAAAGCCGTCGAAACTGCCTCCGGGGCCGCCGAGGGTCGTGCCCAACAGCGCCCCGCTATTATCGATTACAAAGGATCCGTAAGGTTCGGAGTTGGTGTAAAACTGGTGGAGAACGGTTTTCGTCCAAGGGCCGCCGGTCGCCCCGGCAGGCTTCTGCAACTCGAAGGCTGAGCCTCCCGTACCATAGCAGATGCCCCCTAATTGAGACGACAAGCCATAGATGACTCCATCGCGCATGATGATGGGTGATTGGGGGCCGCCGTTCTCCTCATTCCAGAAGCTGTATATCATGGTCCCGGTCCACGATCCGCCACCTGAGCTTGGCGGTGTCAACTGAAATACCGAGTTCACGGTTGCACCGTAAAGCGTGCCCTCACTGCCGATGACCGGGGGCCCGAAGGGATTGGCGCCGGCCTCGCCACCCATGAAGCTATAAAGTACGGTCTCCGTCCAGGGTGCGCCGGCGGGCGCTCCGTTCACTGGATTCAATTGGAATGCCGCGCCCTCTCCAAAATTCCCGCCACCCTCCACGACTCCATAAAGCACGCCTCCTGGACCGGCGACCAAGCCCGCGGGGCCCGCGCCATCCATGCCTCCCGTGAAGCTGTACAACTCTCTCTCAGTCCACGCACCCGCGCTCCCCTGGGCAGGCGGCACTAACGCGAAGACCATTCCCTGGCCATAAGCTCCCGCGCCCGACGTGTAACCGTACAGGATTCCGTTCGGCCCCATGATTACATTACTAGAGTTGCCATATCCGGCATCCGGGAAGCTATAGATGACGGTCTCGGTCCATGTTCCGCCCGACCCGGAGGCGGGCGGCTGCAATTCGAACACTGTGCCGCCACCGTAAGCTCCGCCCCCCGTAGTAGTGCCATAGATGGCGCCATTGGGGGCGGCCACGGGAATTGCAGGAGACCAGGAATTTGCTCCATCGCCGTTCTGGCCGGTAAAGTTATAGAGCACCGTCTCAGTCCACTTACCGCCCGATGTTTGTAACTCGAACACGGAGCCATAGCCTTCATAGAGACCGGCAGTCATACCATAAAGCACGCCGTTCGGACCGGGGACGACCCCCGGGACCTCACCGCCCGAATTATTGATGAATACGTAGAGCGTCTGGTACCCGGTTTGGCCGGCGCCGCGGGATGTAAAGACCGCCAAACCGAGCGCAGCCGTGAAAGCGAGAAGTCGCAACGTTCTCATTGGATGCCCCCTTGAATACTCTTGGTGCTGTACACCGTGCCCTTGCCGCTGGATTCGAGACCGTTACTGCCAGCATTGGTGGTACCGTAGAGCACGCCGTCCTGGTCGAGGACCAGACTGCCGAAGGGTTTAGGCTGACCGGTGAATTCGTGAAGAATGCTCTCGGTCCAGGGATTCCCCGGGGTGGCGGGCGGCTGCAATTCGAAGACGTATCCTCCTCCGCTCGTGCTCGAGTAAGTGGCGGCCGTCGTGCCGAAGATCGTTCCGTTGCGCACGACCAGCGGTGAAGACGGCTCCTGGTCACTGGCCGCAAAACTGTAGAGGACGCTCTCAGTCCAAAACTTTTCGACGTCAGAGGGCGAGCCCGCTGGCGGCTGCAGCTCCCACACTGTCCCCAGCCCCGCGACGCCGCCCAGACTGGTTGTGCCATAGAGGTTTCCTTCACTGTCTAGCGACGGCGGCTCAGTAGGTGATGCTCCATCGGTAAATCCGCTGTTGGTCCCAAGAAAACTATAAAGCACCTTCTCGGTCCACGGTGCGCCGGGCGCAACCGGTGGTTTCAGTTCGAATACCGCCCCAAACCCCAAACTTCCGCCGCCGCTGGTAGTTCCATAGATCACTCCCCTAGGGCTGATGATCAAGCCTACGGGCGTCTCCGCGTCGGGCCGGCTACCGAAACTGTAAATCACGCTCTCGGTCCACTCGCCGCCGGGAACCGCCGGTGGCGTCAACTCGTATACCGCGCCTTGGTAATTACTTCCTCCCGACCCTGCAACGCCGTAGACTTCCCCATTGCTACCGGCTACCACGCCGTTCAGATACAGTACGCTGCCGGATTCCGATCGGAAAATCGTCGTCCCGGTCCAGGTCCCCCCCGGCTCGGCCGGTGGTTGCACTGCGTAAACGGTGCCGTAGCTATCGATCGCCGCAGTGGCGCCGAATATCGTGCCGTTCGGACCCATGACCGGACTCGCCAGAGGTTCCAGCCCATCGCCGTTTTGGAGCGCGAAGCTGTAGAGCACTGTTTCGGTCCAGGCTCCGCCGGGCGCAGAGGGCGGCTGCAATTCGAACACCGTACCATAACCGTAAATCCCGCCATTCGCGCTGGCGCCATAAAGAACGCCGTTAGGTCCCAGGCATAGTCCTTCGGGTGTTTGTGCGTCTGGATACGCTCCGAATTTATATAGGATTTCGAAAGGGTTTTGTCCAGCACAGCGGGACGGCAGGAATGATGCACCTAGCGCAGCGGTAAGAGCCAGAAGTCGCAGAGTTTTCATCGAAAGGTCCCTCCGGTACTGCATTCGAATATATTCGGTGCTGGAAGGCCAATCAACCGATTTACAAAATACCAGTACTGGCCTAGTACCCGCGCCAAGATCATCTGAGGGCCACTCAAGAAAAACAGCGTTTTATGCTTACGCGAGCCAAAACAGCCCGGCAGGACGCGGAAACTGCCAACAAACGGCCAGAGAGGGAAGGCCGGCGAACACCAAAGGGGTGGCGCAGCGGGGCAAGCCGGATGATGGTCTAATTCGGTTTCAGTTTCGGCGGCGCGTCTGGAGCGGGAGGCACGGGGTCGGCACGAGATGAGCCAGCCCGTCCATTTGGCTTGACCGGTACCGGCGGTAGGTCGCCGACTTGCCCGCTCGGAGCAGGAGTGACCCAGGAAACGGTCAATTTTCTGGGCGGACCTTCCTCCTCCTCCTGCGGCCGGGTTTTGGCGATTTGCCGCAATTCTTTGTACACGCGTATGGAGACGCGCTCGAGGCGGGCCTGGATCTGGTAGAAGCGGTCGAACACGGGGAGGTGGGCGGCGTCGATGGTTCCTTGCACGGACATCAGGAGGGTGGACTCGGCGCGCTGCCAGCGGGCCAACTGCCACTCGGCGATAGCCATCTTTTCGACCAGGAGTTGCTCGGGCCTATCCTTGGGCTGCAAGACCTTCTGAAGGTCGGCGCAGAGCTTTTCAAACTCCACCGGATCGTCGCCGGGCTGGACGACGGTGCGGGCGCGCAGCCCGTGCAGGATGGCATTGAGCCGGGAGGACCGCTTGCCCTCGGGGGTGTTGGGGCCAGTGGATTTGAGTGAATTGCGACGATTGGCAGCGATCTGTTTCAGGGTCGACATTCGTTTTGGACCGAATTACTTTTTTGAGCAAACGAAGCCAATTTCCACATACTTTCTTTATGCGTTTGCCGGCTGATTTGTACGATGCCGACGGCCGATGAACGCGGCGACCGGGACGGCTGTGGATTTGTCAGGCGGATCAGGGGCTACGCGCTTCTCTTCCCGATCTCACGCTAGCATTGGCGACTGGGCGGCGAAGGGGCGGCGGGCTGTAAGCATCTGATAAATAGGTGGAAATTTTTAAGCTGGGGCTGTGAATTGCCACGGCCTTCGGCCACAACGGGGTATGAAAAAGGGCCAGAGTGCGATGCGGAACCCGGAGAGCGATACTGGGAATGCTGGCTGGATACAGAGGCCGGAACCGAGTTGGCGTA
>JBEKUO010000166.1:0-11579 GCA_049514955.1 Bryobacteraceae bacterium
TCGTTGGGGAGATTGAAGTTGCCGGACCAGACTTGGCGGGAAGCCTAACCAACCTTGGTCTTATTGATGAGTATCGACTTTACCTCCACCCCATCGTACTTGGTCGCGGCAAGCCATTCTTCTCCGGCCCTCGGCCGCCGCTCCGTCTTGTGACCAGCGATCTAATTGACGAGGACGTGATTAGGTTGACGTACGTTCCCGCTTAATCGCGCGACTCGCCCGTCGGATTGCGCCGGGGCCTCAGGTCCGCTTTGGGTCGTCAAAGTAGAAAAGTCCCGGTGGCGCTCGCGGGCGTGCCGCCCGAAGCGCTCGCCGAATCTCCGTCGCCGTGAATCGGCCGCGTGCGGGGGGCGGTTCTGGCGCTTGGCCGAACCGGTGCTGAACGCGCGCTCGTCTGGCAGCAGGAACGCCTACGCAAGCAGCACGCTGCTTCGCGTGGGTGGCGAAGTCGTGCGCGGCGGTGGCGTCATCGGCCACCGCGCCGCGAGGAGCTTCCGTGATCTCTCGTGGTCACTCCTCGGTTGCACTGACTACGCCTGAGAGATGGCGTTATTGTTGAGCGAGACTCGGCCTCATCGTGAACGAGACTCGGCCTCGTCGTGAACGAAAAGCGATAAAATCGCGTTTTTGACTGCCCCCGTGGTATGACAAATCGAGACACTTGAGCGGCCGTTCGGGCCCCGCCGTTGCTCGCCCTCAATCGATCCAGCCATCGCCGAGGCGGCTGCCGGCAAGCAGCGCAACGCCAGGCAAGTCAACGAGCGCGTGTGCAACGGTTTAAGGCCTGGCTCCTCACGTCCTTCGAAAGGTGGTAGCGGATTACGCCTGTTTCAACTTCCGGTAGCGTGACTCAGGAGCTGGACGAAGATGCTTCTCGGGCCGCCCGCGAGGAACCGTGAGCACATAGCCGTGCCCCCTCAAACTCCGGATCTCTATACTTCGCCCCGGATCGAGGCATAGTTTGCGCCGGATGTTTGAGACGTGCGTGTCGATGCTGCGATCAAACGGCTCGAGCCGGCGTCCCAGCGCCTGATAAGTCAGCGTTGCGCGACTCTGCACTCGTCCGGCCGATCGAGCCAGAGCTTCGAGCACCAGGAACTCCGCAGTCGTCAGTCGCACGGGCACTCCCTCCATCGTCGCCGACCTCCCCCCGGGGTCGATCGCCAGTTCGCCCAGAGTGAGCGGAACCGCCTCCTTTCGGCCTTGCCCGTCGGACCGTCGAAGAACCGCCCGCAGGCGCGCGACCAGCTCGCGCGCACGGAACGGCTTCGAAAGATAATCGTCTGCGCCGAGCTCGAGTCCCAGGATTCCGTCTTCCTCGTCGCCTGGTGCCGTGAGCATCAGCACGGGTATTTGCCCGTGCAGACGCAGGCATCGCAGAAGCTCAATCGCGTCCCTGGCTCCCGTCATCACGTCGAGAATTACAAGGTCGAAAGAAAGCCGGGAAAGGCGGCCAAGCCCGACCGCTCCGCTGAACGCGTGCGCGGGCTCAAAACCCTCGCCGGCCAGGAGCTCGGCCAGCATCGCCGCCACCTGGACATCGTCATCCACAATGAGGATCTTGCTTGCGGCCATGGGACGTCAGCCGGCGGCTCCGCGATCTTCGGCGCTACTTCTTCTCCGCCGGAAACCTCGCATCGATCGGCTTGCTCGGATTCGCGCGAATCTGCAGCTCGGCGCAATGATGGTACGAGAAATCGCCTTGGCTGTTCCGCGCATGGTCCGCCATGAACTCGACCACCTGCAGCGTGCATTTCGAGCAATTGATGTTGGGGATCAAAACATCGGTCTCCTCGTCCTTGTCGAGAGGAGCGCTGTGCTGGAACAGCCCGTCCGCCAGGACCGGTGGCGCCGGCGGATAGTGAATCGCACCGGAAATCGACTTCTCCACCGTCCCCGACCATTCCGTCCATGGCTCCGGATCCTTGGGCAGCTCCTCCCGTGAGTTCACCGCCAGCGCCACGCGATAGAAGCCCGGATGAAACGCCATCTCCCGAACCCGTACACGCAGCTTCTCGCCGCCCTGCACCTTCGTGACCGCGCCCGTCGGTTTGCCCGGATCGGCCGTCGTGCCCCCGCACGGAGCCAGCCACTGCGGATCGCCCAACTGGCCCTCCTCGATCCACGATGTCGGCTCCAGTAATCGGAAGTGTGCGATTCCGATGGGCGCCAACGCGCCCAGCAGCGCACAACCGCACAGGATCATCGGAACGTATCTCATTTCGATTCTCATAAGCTCCCCAAATCTTCCGTTTTTAGATCTGCAGACGGTGAAACAGCGCGGCATCCATTCGCGCCACGGCATCCGGCATCTGTCGATAAGCGGCCCCCATCGCCAGCCAGCTCGCGCAGGCTGTGAGAGCGTACTGAAAATGAGACGGCATGAACTGGAATGAAATAAAGCCAAACAGCGCAACCGCGGCGGCGACCATTCCGGTTCGCGCCATCCCGCTCTTGATGAACACCTGAATCGCCCGAAAAAAGGCTCCGTTCACGACTCCAAACACCAGGAACGGCGCCCGGAAATGAACTGCCGCGCACACTCCCGTCAGGGCCGCGAATGCCAGCGCAAGCACCCCCAGCGCTTTGAAAAAGCGGTTCCCCTCGAAAAGCCCTTCCAGCGCCACCAGGCCCGTATACGTGGTTACCGTGAAAAGGATATCCAGGGCTTCGATCGTCGTATGCGGGCTGGCCAGCGCCTTCCAAACCGGTCTCCCAAATCCGAGCGCCATCCCGGCTTGCAGAGCCAGGATCGCCGATAGCATCAAGCTCGTCACCGCCAGGCTCGAGAGCAGAAACACGCTCACCCGCACCATCGCCCGCTCCCGCCGGTAAACCCACGCAAACCCTCCGGCGATCTCCGCTGGATCGCCGAAGCTCGCGGCTACCAGTTTGTCGATCTCGTCATCGTCACGGCCCGCCTCGCGCGCTGCCGTGATGAAGTCCTCCATATGGGTTCGAAGCTCGCGCTGGATCTCCCGCCGCCGCTTCCCCGATGGAATCTGCGATGCGTTCGCGATCTGCTCGATGAGCTCATCCGCCGCCCACATTTACTTGCTCTCCAGGACCGCCGCGATCGCGCCGGTCAGATGCTGCCATTGCCTTTCATATTCCCTGGCAGTCTTCTTCCCTTTTGCAGTCAGCGAGTAATACTTGCGCTCCCTGCCGTTTTCGGCCGTGCGCCATTCGGACCTGATCTGGCCCTTTTTCTCCAGTTGATGCAGCGCGGGGTAAAGGGTGCCCTCCTTGAACTCGAACGCCTTGGCGCTGCGGCGCGAGGCCTCCTGCAGAATCTCGTACCCGTACATCTCACCCCGCGACAGCAGGTTGAGCAGCAATAAACTGATGCTTCCCTTTAAGAACTCCCGGTCGATCTCCACTCCATCCTCGCTGCCTTGTGATCCAAGCCTTGGGTAACAAGGTATCATCGAACGACCCTTCTGTCAACCCCCCCCGCTCTGCCTTCGACAACGAGCCGCGACCGTGAGGAAGCGGTACAGAAATCTCCGCAGTCTCGACGCCCGTTTACGTTCTCAACCGGAAACCTCAAGCGACCTCAGATCCTGTCCTCCCTCTGTGTCTCCGTGCCGCATGCGTCAAGAAATGCAAAGTTGCGCACGAGTCCGCCCGGATCGGCTTAAGATGGGGGTTCGATGGAGCCGGCCAGAGAGCCTGCACCATGGGAGGCACAGGATGTGGAAACGTTGGATTGTGTTATCAGGCGCGTGGATGGTCCTCGCCCCGGCCGGTTTACCCCAGGAGAATACCCGCGCCGTTTCGGGCCCGGATGCCATCGCGGCGCGGCAGGCGGCCATGGATCTGTGCGTCATCGCGGTCCGCTCGATAGAAGGAGCCATGAAAGCCGGAGCAGAGGCAAAGAGTCAGGGCTTTGCGGCGGCCGTCCTTGCCAAATGGGCCAAGGCTCTTCCCGGAATGTTTCCGCCCGGCACGGGCAAGGGTGAGACCTCTGCCAATACCCAGGCGCTCGCCGCAATTTGGAAAGACCGCGCCGGCTTCGATCAGGCTGCAGCCAATTACGTGGCCGCAACCGCCCGCTTGGCTTCCCTGGCTGGCACCAACGACACCGCCGGCTTCACCAAACAACTCGAAGAGGTAAACCAAGCCTGCAACTCCTGCCATACCCGTTATAAGGAATCCGGGGCGAATCCACACGGGAAATAAGCGTCGGGCCAGAGTTCGGGTTAGTGTTCGCGTGCGCCCATGCTGGCGACCTGGACCGACGATCCGCGGCTGGTGGTACCTTGCTGGCCCGGAGTTCTCAACTGAGGAGGTGCCGCAATCTCCCGATGTGAGACCTTGGATTTAGTTCGTCGTGGTCTTAGCCGCATTCAGCCCGCCGCCTCGCGTGCCGGCCGAAGCGCACACCGAATCTCCGCCGGCGTGGATCGAGGGCGGGTGCGCGGCTGCTGTAGCGCGCCCTTCGGTCGATCCAGCCGTCGCCGACGCGACTGCCCGGCACAAGGCGCGCCGGCAGCTCACCCGAGCCGCCGCTCAACGCGCCCGCGTCTGGCTGCGCAGGAATGCCTCACGCAAGCAGCACGCAGCTTCGCGGGCGTGCCGCCCGAAGCGCTCGCCGAATTGCCGCTGGCGTGGATCGCGCGCGTGCGCGCTGGCGTGTTCTACCTGCCGTATCTCGCCCTTTGTCGATCCCGCCATCGCCGAAGGGACTGTCGGCACGGCGCGAACCGGCAGCTTGCCCGAACCGCCGCGGAACGCGCCAGCGTCTGGCTGCGCACGAACGCCTTACGCCAGCAGCGCGCCGCCTCGCGTGGGTGGCGAAGTCTTGCGCGGCGGTAGCGTCATCGGCCACCGCGCCGTGAGGGGCTTCCGTGATCTCTCGTGGTCGCTCCTCGGCTACACCGACTACGCCTGTGAGATGGCGTTATTGTCGAGCGAGACTCGGCCTCATCGCGAACCAAACTCGGCCTCATCGTGAACGAAAAGTATCCGGGTGACGGTGCGCGAGGTTTGGGCTTGAAGAGTTCCAGCGGGCGCTCGGAACTGAGGGGCCTGAGATCCTCAAGGATATCCCGAACCCAATCCGCGGCTAGCCCGCATTTCTCACAGACATTCGTGGTCATGGCGTGGCGCACGCACTCTTGCGTGCCCGTCGGCACTCGTGCCGACGCCCGCCCCTGACAGAGCGTTAGCATGCCTGCAGGGTGCCGAGAAGAGTCTCAACCCGGCACGCGCGAGTGCGTGCGCCACGTCATCGAGCCACACGTGAGAAATGCGGGCTAGCGGGGGCTAGCGGATCGATCGCACAGCAATCGCGGGTGCTGATTCGACGCGGCTTTCCGGTCTCGGGCATGCCGTCCTCTGAACTGTCTTCGCGGAACTCGATGCGATAGTCAAGTTCGTCCACGAACTCCACGCGCCGTACAGGCAGTAGCCCCGATGGCGGGGCCAATAGCGCGGGCATTGGGATCGGGGTCGCCGCGCAAGTGCGCGCCCACGGCAACCTGCCAAATGTTCAACACGTTTCGGATGCCTCCAAACTTTCGCGATCAACCGCGCTCGGCATTCCGGTTGGAAATGATGACTCCACCGGCCCGCTCTCAACGCAAAGATAACGTGCGCCACGGGCGCCATATTCCACTCAAGGCGTGCGGCCGTGGGGTCGGGTCGCTGAACCCGGATTCCGCCAAACGGAGCATCGAGTTTGGCGGTCTGGCTAGTTGTTATGATGGCGGCTAGACCTTCTGGATCGCTCCATGATCGGCGAAATCCTCGACGCCAAATACCGCATCGACAAGCAGCTCGGCGCGGGCGGAATGGGCAATGTCTACTTGGCGACCCATCTCGGAACGACTCGGGTTGTCGCGGTCAAAGTGATCGCTCCCAGGTGGGCGGCGGAACCGCAGTTTCTCGCCCGTTTCCAGCGCGAAGCCCAGGCCTGCGGCCGCCTGCGCCATCCCAACATCGTCAATGTCACGGATTTCGGAATCGCGAAAGCCGCTGGCGGCGACATGCCGTACCTGGTGATGGAGTTTCTCGACGGACAGACGCTTTCGGATTTCCAGAAAGCCAATCCGCGAATCGGGCTGCCGCTGATCGCGGACTTTCTGGACCAGATTGGACTGGCGCTGGCCGAAGCGCACCGCCACGGAATCGTCCATCGCGATCTGAAGCCCGACAACATCTGGCTGGAACCAAATGGCCGCGGCGGATACACCGTGAAGGTGCTCGACTTCGGAGTGGCCAAGGTGAATTTGCTCGGCGAGTGGGTTCCGCGCCTGAAAGAGGCGCCGGAGGTCGACGCCCCCCAGACGGTCGTTTCCCGGCCCATCCTGCCAGCGGCGCCCGGCGACGAATTGGAAACGGTCACCATCGACATGGCACATGAGCCCCCGTCGAAAGTCCGCGCGCAAGCCGACGAGATAGCGACCGTCGCCATGGCGCCAGTTCCGTCCGGCCTATCCTCCGGATCGTTCGACAGCGGTGCAAGCGCGCACACCTTGCCGGGCAGCTTGGTCGGAACCCCCGCGTTTATGTCGCCGGAGCAGGCCTTGGGAAAGGAAATCGATTTCCGGTCCGACATCTATAGTTTGGCCGTGGTGGCCTACTCCCTCGTTTGCGGCGAACTGCCCTTTACGGGAAAAACGAGCGAGTTACTCGAATTTCACCGGACTGGTAATCCTCCTCCGCCCGCGAGCGTCCTCAAGATTCCGCGCGACGTATCGGACGCCATTCTCGCCGGACTCGCGCGCGATCCCGCGGATCGCCCGGCCTCCGCAATCGCATTTACACGGCGGTTCCATAACGCTGTAGACGCCGAATTCCTGGCCCTACGAAGATCGAAGGCATTCCTGCTGCAACATCTCACGGCATACGCTCTTCTCCTGATGCCCATCTACTCGACTATTCTGGCGATAGCGGCCTTGCTGGTTTCATTCAGCAGGAAATTGCTGCCGGTTGCAGGTCTGCGAGTAGTGCTCGTCCCGCTGGCAGCGGCAATTCTTTTCGTTTTTGCCGACAACGTACTTCGCGCAGCCGCGGCGCTTATAGCGATGGACGAACAAGCCCGTGTCAGGAGGTTCCTATCGTTCCGGGTCTTTTGGAGACTGGTTAGGACGCTGCCGGTTCTCGTGGTCACGCAGTCCCGATCCCTGTTGTTCTTCGGGCCCGGTTGGATCGTCGGCGATTGCCTATGGCCGGTGATTTGCGCGGTCGAAAAGCTATCGGGAAAGGCGGCCATTCAGCGCTCGCGCGATCTGATGACCGGCCTGCGTTCGGCCGGACGCGCCCTCGCGATTCGCCATTTAGCGCTCGCGGCATTCGCGATTTCCGAGGTGGTCAAATCGATCGGCTTCCTCTTGCAACGCGGGCAGATCGAACAGGCGAATATGGTCGTCACCGGAACCTGGTTTCCTGTGTTTGCCCTCTTCGCGGCAGCTCCGTTGTTTCTGTACGACCGGACGGCCGCCAGTGAAAGCGGTCCGTTGCTGCAGTTAGACCGCACGCCGGAGGTGCGCATCACCACGCGAGCGTTCTCCGTCAGCTCGATGATCTGGTTAGCGGCCGGGGCGATCTACTTGCTGTATCAGCCGATCAAGCTATGGCTGTTCGGTGCGCACTGAGGGCGCGAGTTGCCGTGGCGCAAGCTTCAGCTTGCCGCGGCGAACTTCAGTTCGCCACCTGGAGTTTCTACATTTGCTGGCAGGAGTGGGGCAGGCGCTTTCGCCTGCCAACCGCCGCAACGGCCAGCGACCGCGCAAACCATCCTTTCGACATCCATACTTCGACGCAAACCGAAGTGTCGCCGCCCGCCAGACTGTATAATTCCTGATATGAGTAGGCGCAATCTGACAAAAGGCTGGACGACTCTTGTGTGGCTGGTGGTCGCGGAGCTTTCGGCGCCTGTCGGTTCACCAGCGCAGTGGAAGACACCCTGGAGCTATGAAGGACCAACCGGCGCCGAACACTGGAGTGAGCTGGATCCGGAGTACGCTGCCTGCAATGCCGGAAAGGAACAATCTCCCATCGACATTCAAAATGCCGAGAAAGCCGGCCTCCCAGCCGTACGATTCGAATACAAAAGCGGTCCGCTCAAATATCTAATTAATAACGGCTACACCATCCGCGTGAACTACCACGACGCTCCCGCAACCGGCAGCTTCCTGATTGCGGGAGGCAAGCGCTACCAACTAACGCAGTTCCACTTTCACCGTCCCAGCGAAGAGTACATCCATGGTAAGCCATACGATATGGTGGTCCACTTCATGCACGAAGCCAGCGACGGCAAGGTTGCCGGAGTCGCAGTTCTCCTGAAGGCAGGCAACGCGAACGCCACCATTCAGCGGATCTGGGAACATATGCCAAAGACCCGGAGCAAAGAGATGGAGATTGCCGGCGTCGACATTGATCCCGCCGGCCTGCTGCCCAGTGACGCCGCTTATTACACTTATATGGGGTCGCTAACGGCTCCGCCCTGTACTGAGGGAGTCACATGGTTTGTGCTGAAGACTCCGGTGGATATCTCGCCAGAACAGATCGACGCGTTCGCCAAGCTTTATCCGCACGATGTCCGCCCTCTTCAGCCGCTCAACGGCCGCATCGTGAAGGAGAGTCGCTAGCGTAGCGTCCCGTCCCTCCTAACTCTTTACAACGTCCGACTAAGCCAAAGTGGGGCGGACGCCCTCGTCCGCGCGCGACCCCCGGTCGCGCTCTTGCGCTCATTGTAAGTTCTTACGTGGGACAGCACACTAACGCATTGCACCCCGCAGCTCATCCGTGGCCGCCGGACATCGTGGGCGCCGGCTGGCCCGCGTACTCCAGCATGGTCATAAAACCGAAATCCATGTGCAGTTGCATGTGGCAGTGAAACAGCGACGAACCGGGGTTGTCGGCCACCAGATCCACCTCCACCTTCGTGTGTGCCATGACATCTACCACGTCCTTGATCACCCCGCGAGTCGGTTTTCCGGCCACGTTCACCAATTCGAAAGAGTGGCGGTGCAAATGTACGGGATGCATGTCGTCGCTCTGGTTATCGAAGATCAGCCGGTAGCGGCCGTTGGCGCGTACCTGGATCGGGGCGGTCTTGGGATATTCTTTGCCGTTGATGGTCCAGTGATCCACCGCGCGATTGCCGGCCCACTTTCGTTTGAAAACCAGCGGAATACGCTCGTCCGGTTCGCGGGCGGTTTCATTCCGGCCGAAAATGGTGTAGTCCCAGTGTTCGTCGGGCGGCGTGATCCATTGCGGGTCGCCGCTACGGCCTGCGTATTCGACAACTACGCCCAATCCGAGGCCGCGGACCCGGTCGCTCGCGTCGCCTAGAATCGTGACACCGGGCTGGTTCATCTCGACAACGGCATCGATGCGCTCCCCCGGAGCGATCTCCAGCACGTTGACCGCGGTTGGATTCGCCACCGCATTGCCATCCAGCGCCACGACTACGAACTTGTGGCCGGGAAGCGCGAGGCGGTGCACCAGCGTGGCGTTGGCATTGACGATACGGAACAGCACTCGCTCCCCCTCGTGGACGCGCACCGGCTCGCCCCCTCCCAAAGCGTGGCTGTTGACGGTAAAAGCGCCGTACTGGACTTCCATCGAGCCTTCATCCCCTTCGCCGCCGCGAGTGGATAGATAAGGAAGCCAGCCATGGAGCGCCAGCGGGATCTCCCGATCGTAACGGGCCGGGTTCTGGCGAGGTTCGATAATTAGAATCCCGTACTGGCCCGAGTAAGTGGAGCGGTGCAGATTGTGGCCGGCGTAAACGTGTGAGTGATACCAGCGCGTGCCGGAAGGCCGCGGCACAAAAGAATAACGCCGCTGGCCGTGTGCCGGCGCCATGGGAGTGCCTTCTTCGGCCGAGCCGTCTACATCGCAGGGAATGAAGAGGCCGTGCCAGTGCACCAGCTCCGGCGAGGCGGTGTCGTTGACCACATCCACCGTCACGGTGCGGCCTTCGGGGAAGCGCAGAACCGGGCCCGGGAACGAACCGTTGTAGCCGATAGTCCGTATCGTGCGTTTGGGTGTGATCGCGACTTCGACGGTCCCGATCTTGAGCGTAAGATCGGCCGGGGCTTGCGCGTCGAATAAAAAGGCGGCCGTGGTGGAGAGGAAATCCCTTCGGGTAGGCTTCAGAATGCCTCCGCCGGTGCAAGCAGGCGCCACTCCTTCCCCTAACCTCGGACGCGCGCTCATCGCTTTATCTTACTCTCGCTGCGGTCGCACGCAGCGGTCGTGTCATAAAGTTGCGTGACGGCGATTTTCAGGAGTGCGTTGGCGCGTGTTCGTTATTCCTCGACTGGCAGTTTAGTGCCGGTATCCTCTTTCGTTGGGTCGGTCAAGTCGGAGGATTCGATTTCTGCCTCTGCCGCTCCTTGCAAAGGCGCATAAATCGCAATCGGGGTTAGCCCCCAATGGCCTTGGGGGCGTCCGATTAAATCCCGTAGGCCAGTCATCGCTGTAACAACGCTATCGAGGACGGGGTTGAGTGGCCACGGCTCTGTAGGGGGTCCCATTCGAGCATCAACTACGCCTACGACCGTCCAGAGGCCGTCCAAAACCGCACCATATTTCATTACAAGATCTTCGCTGTTGATGGTCAGATAATCCGGCTGCACTGCCGCCCACAAACGGAGAATCGTATTGTCCGACTTGGATATGAAGGTCATGTGAAGCAAGTGGGGGACTTCTTTCAGGACCTCAAGGCCGAACTTCATAGCGTCAGCGATTCGTGGCTGCTGTGGCTGCTGGCGCTGCTGGGCTCGTCGCTGTTGCCGGGACATTGTTGAAGGGGCACCAGCTTGCTCGTTCTCTTGGGATTGGAGGAAAATCTAGCCTGCAGGTTCCCACAGATTGCGCATTATCCGCAAATCTACAAATTGTATCAAGGCGCTGAACTTGACGAGAGAGCCAAGCCGCGCTTGGCCCAATGGCACGGCAAAGTTGGCCTCTAGATCCTGTAGAAATGTGTAGACGTGCGCCCAGAAAGGATCGTAGGTCTCTTCCTGAGATTCGGAAGACGTGCGAGAAAGCTTCCCCTCTGCTTTTGCGACAAGCACATCGCTTGCGGCGGTTCCTTCTTTTCCCTGGCTTTTGGTTATGACAGCTTTGAGACCAGTGAGCATACCTCGGTCGGACAATTGTCCGGTCAACGATGAAATCCGCTGTCTGTCGAGGTAAAGAAAATCAACGGGGCTGTCGTTTTCGAGGAACAAACTTTGCGCCATTCCGTAGTCGCCTCTCCACGTGATCCTCGAACTCTTGACGTTGCTGACTGGTATCCTCCGTGAAGAGATCTGTCACTATGTCAAGGAGCCGTCGCGATAATTCTTGAGTGCGACGCTCGTAGTAGGATTGAACCCCTGCGGCGTCATCTGCTGTTTTGCGGGCCGCCATCTGTGAATCCGATATCCAGTATACACAATTCTCAGGCAGGCCAAGAGTTCTCAGATGCGCCAGACGTGATCCGCAATCCCCGCTTCCATTGCAGCGGTAACGTGCAACGTCTGATGCACCTGGTCTACAATTGCAGCGAGGCGGCGGGACGGCCTACGGGCCTTCACGCAACCTTAGGATACTACCCATGCAGCCTCTTCTCGTCT
>JBEKUO010000167.1:0-11911 GCA_049514955.1 Bryobacteraceae bacterium
CATCATAACAGATTTCTCCGTGTGGAAAACAGAGGGGCAGCGCAGACTGGCGCAGCGTGTCTGGCCGCGCGATCGCGTTCCTTAATAAATGCGTGAGGATTGGCCACGCCAGCCACTATTCAGAGCCTTTCCTGGAAGGTCGCGGTGCGGGTTCTCGCGCGAAGCATTTGGGCTTCAAACGAGAAAGCCCGGGGCAACGCCCGGGCCTCCACTGGAAGCAGAAAGGGGGATCGAATTATGATCCTTATGCTGGTGATCCGGCTGGCTTTTGTCGGCCGCTTCTCGGCGTTGATCGTTTGGACCCGTAAGGGTCAGCGGTAAACGCCGCCGCGGGATCGGTGCCACACACCGGTCCCGCTCCCAGCATCATAACAGATTTCTCCGTGTGGAAAACAGAGGGGCAGCGCAGACTGGCGCAGCGTGTCTGGCCGCGCGATCGCGTTCCTTAATAAATGCGTGAGGATTGGCCACGCCAGCCACTATTCACCGGGTTCTCGCGCGGAGCACTGGAGCTTCAAACGGGAAAGCCCGGGGATAAAGCCCGGGCCTCCACTGGAAGCAGAAAGGGGGATCTACCTATGATCCTTTTGCTGGTGATCCGGCTGGCTTTCGTCGGCCGGTTCGCGGCGCTGATCGTTTGGACCCGTAAGGGCCAGCGGTAAACGCCGTGGCGGGATCGGTTCCGGCAATCGGTCCCGCTCCCAGCATCATAACAGATTTCTTCCGTATGAAAAATAGGCCAAAGTAACAGTTTCAACATATCGACTCGCAGGGCATCCCGCCCCACACAATTTGCAGGTGTTTACGGCTTTTTCTCCTATAGTGGAGGTGTGTCCAGATGGTTGCTGCCGTTGTGCCTGTGCGCTCCGTTGATAGCTTCCGACTACCTTGGCAGCAACGCCTGCAAGACTTGCCACGCGGACGTCTGGTTCAATTTCTACAAGAATCCGCATTACAAGAGTGTCGCTAGCGGCGATCAGCCGCCGGAGCGCACCGGATGTGAAGGCTGCCACGGACCGGGCAAAGCGCACATAGAAGCGCACGGCGGCAAGACCACCATTCCGCGGGCGTTTTCCCTGATGGAGCCCAATGCGGTGCTGGACGCCTGCCTGACCTGCCACGCGCGCGATTTTGGGAAGGTCAACATACGGCGCTCGCAACACTCTCTGGCGGACGTGGTGTGCACCGATTGTCATTCGATCCACAAATCGCCGGTGCCCCGGTTCCTGCTGGCGAAGAAGCAGGTCGAAGTGTGCTACGGCTGCCATGCCACAGTTCGTGCGCAGTTTTCCATGCCCTTCAAGCACCGTGTAAATGAAGGCTTCATGGGTTGCACGGATTGCCATAATCCGCATGGCGCGTTCGCGCCGACGTGGGGCATGGCGGACCGGCCGCCGATGATGCAACAGGCGGTGGGGAATGAAGAGCCCTGCCTGAAATGTCACTCGGACAAGCGCGGTCCGTTCGCCTACGAGCATCCGCCCGTACGCGTGGAGGGTTGCGGGGTGTGCCATTTTCCGCATGGATCGACCAACGCGAAGCTGCTGGTCCGTCCCGTGACCTTCACTTTGTGCCTGCGCTGTCACAACGGCGCGGACAGCTACGGAACGCGCAACAACGGCATCACTCTGCTGTCGCAAACGCATAACATGCTGGACCCGCGCTATCAGCGCTGCACCACGTGTCACGTCCGCATCCATGGGTCGAACAGCGACGGCTACTTCTTGCGTTAGGAGACCGGCGATGCGAAGAACGCTTATTTTCGGTGGTTTATTCCTGGCGCAAGCCGCGCTGGCGCAGGAGGTGGTGACACCTACTCCGGAGCAGGCGGGCTCGCCGCGGGGCGAAAACACCGGAGACTACAACGTCGTGGAGTCGTTCGAAACCGGCTACCGCTTCGCGGTCGTGGATGGCAGCGTGGGCACCTACCGCAGCGACGTCAATTATGGAAACGGCATACGCCTGCTCTCGAGCAACCTGACCGTAAACTCGCGCGACGGCCACGGGCATTGGTTCGATCAGATCGTACTCACCACAGTGGGACTGGGAAACGATCCCTATCAATCGGCCACTTTGCGCGTGGAGAAGAACAAGCTGTACCGCTACGACCTGTTGTGGCGGCTGGACGATTACTACAATCCGGGTTTGCCGGTGGCTGCCGGTCTGCACCTGATGGATACCAGCCGCACCATGCAGGACCACAATTTGACCCTCTTTCCCCAATCCAAGGTTCAGTTTCATATGGGCTACAGCCGCAATGTGCAGGACGGTCCGGCGCTCTCCACCGTCCAGTTGTGCTTTAGCGGCGCGGAATATTGTGGCTCCACGGCCAGCGAATTCCCGCTCTTCATGAATGTGCGGCGCGAGCAGAATGAATATCGTCTGGGCGCCGACGTGGAGCTGGCCGGATTCAAGCTGACTCTATTGCACACTTGGATCTATTTCAAGGATGACAGCGGGTATCAGGAAAATGGCTTGACTGCCGGCGACAATCCGGGAGCGGGCGTTACCCTTTCGCAGTTCCAGCGTTCCGAGCCCTATCGCGGCGCCAGTCCTTACTGGTTGGGGAATCTGTCCAAGAACAGCAAGTACCTGGCGGTGAATGGCCGGGCCGTCTATGTGGCAGGACGGGGCGACTTCATCATGGACGAAAGCGCGTTCGGCGCAACCCCCATCGGCGCGCAGAACCAACAGGTGCAAGTCGGCGGAGATGCGGCGCGGCCGCAGTTCACAGGCGATCTCTCGATCAGCGTCTTTCCCACCACGAACCTCACGCTGGTCAACAACACCTCGGTCAACAGCACGCGCATCGATGGGACCTCCGCCTACGAGCAGTTCAATCTCGCCACGCAGACATCCGATTTCATCTCATTCCGGTACCTGGGACTGCGCACGATCGCCAACGCCACGGATCTGCACTATCGCGTCCGGAAATGGCTTGCCTTCTATGGCGGCTATCACTACTCGGAGCGCCGGATTGAGGACATCGAGGACTATGCGAATCCTGGCGGGCCCTTTTCCGGAGCCATGTACGAGCAGAACAACCATTTGCAGGAAGGGCTCTTGGGCGTCCGGCTGAAGCCTGTGAAAGCCATGACGATCAATCTGGAAAGCGAGATCGGCCGCGCCGACCGGCCGTTCACTCCGGTGAGCGACCGTAATTACCAGGCGCTAAATGGACGCGTCGAGTACCGCATTCGCAAGCTCACGCTCAATAGCGCTTATCAGCAGAATTACAACAATAATTCGATCACGCTTACCAGTTACAGTTCGCATGCTCGCAATTACAGCGCGAACGCAGCATGGGCGCCGCGCGACTGGTTCACGCTGGATGCCAGCTATACCAAGCTGCACCTGGATTCGCTCTCCGGGATTGCGTTCTTCGCCGGGTTTCCCCAGGTTTCACCATTCACCAGCAATCAGATCTACATCAGCAATATTCATGCGGGCAATTTCGGCTCGCGCTTCGCGGTGAAAAAGCGCGTCGATGTTTACGTCGGTTACAGCATCACGCGAGATACGGGCGATGGGCGCGCTTCCGCCGTGCCGGCTGGTACGACCGATCCCGAGTCGCTGGTCTTCACGCCGGTCCAGACCTTCCCGCTGAACTACCAGTCGCCGCTAGCGCGCGTTTCCATCCGGCTGAATCCGAAGCTCAGGTGGAACGCAGGCTGGCAGTATTACAACTACCACGAAAATTTCGGCCTGTTTTCGTTTTACCAGGGCTACCACGCAAACACAGGCTATACCAGCGTTTCGTGGTCGTTCTAGTCGCGTAGCGCACGCTTTAGCGTGCTGCGACGAGCTTCAGTTCGTCGGGAGCGGTTGTCAAGAAGTAGGCGGCCCACTAGAGCGCAGGCGAGCTTGCTAGGGCGACGGTATCCAGATGTTGGAGCGCGTGGTTTGGCTGCCCGCCATGACCTGAATCGGCATTCCGCTAAACTCTGGCGGCCCCGGCGCGGCGGGAATTCGAAAACTTATCTGGATCAATCCCGCGGCTTCGTCCCGGCGCCTGTCAGCTTCCGCACAAGAGCTTCTATGCATTCCCGGAGCTATACGCCAACACGCCTTGGAAATCCACGAAGCCCGGTACCAGTTTACCCGGCAAAAAGGCTGCCGCCCGGAACGAATTTATTGAGAGACTGCGCGGCGTGTGCGGCGGTCACCCCACGCACGCTGTAGCCCCTTGCGTGGGTCGCTTAGCGTAACATAACCCCGCTCGCCAGCAATGTCCGGCGTAAGGGTCGCTTTACAATGCGGAACGAAAAAACATAGCTGGTTCTGCCATAATTATTGGTGAGCGGAGACGTGTATTGGCTGGGGTCTTTGGCTGGGATGGCTCCAGTGTAAAGTGCAGGAAGTCCATTCCGCATCCCATGGTGCCCAGAATGTAATACCTGTGACGCCACCGTAAATCATGTCAAGTTCCTTCCAATGTCTGAGCGCGATGGGAAAATAGCTTGACATATGTTCAAAAAAGACGTAGTATTCCTGAAAGTCCCTACCTTCAACCAGGCAAGAGGATGTAGAGGAGAAATCGCCGATGAAAAGCCTCAACTTGTTCACACGGGGGGGATAGGCGCGGTCGTCTTCGCCCTCACTGTTTCTCACGCCGCCGCCCAATGTCCCATGACTAGTCCTCCGAACGTCACGACGTCGCAATACAGCATCGCCCGCACGGGGGCGAACACCAACGAAACCTGTCTTTCGGCCGCGACTTGGTCAAATCGGCCAAGTCCTAGCATCAAGGTCAAGTATGCGACCGTGCCGGCAAATGGCAGCACGAACAGCCCGGTCTACGCCGAGCCGCTGTACGTTTATAACCTCCCCATCGGCCCCGACGGCGCGTCGCGCAACGTGGTCTTCATCGCTACGCTCGACGACTACGTTTATGCTTATGATGCCGACAACTACACGGCAACCCAGTACTACGGAGTCAGCCTGATCAACGACCTCCAGGATTGCAACCTTAATAACAAAGGCATCCCGATTCCCCACCCGGGCGGGGGCCTTCCCAGGGCCGGCATCGTCTCGACGCCTGTAATTTTCCTGCCCCCAGCGGCGACCCCCACCCTCACCGTCGTCGGCGGTTGCCAGGACTCGTCAACGGGCGCGGACTCGTGGTACCTGCATGCCCTGAATCTGTTGACCGGCCAGGATCTCAACACGCCTATCCAGATCGGCGCATCGGTTTCCTCGTCGGATGGCGCGGCCGGCTGCACCGGCACCAATTGCGACACCCTCACGTTCAACCCGAGATTTCAACTTCAGCGTCCGGCCCTGCTCCAAATCCCGGACGGCACCAGGACCCAGATTTACGTCGCCTTTGGTGTCAACGGCGCAAGCGAGACCAAATACACCACCAATCCCTATCACGGATGGCTGATCGGGTACATGCCGGGCCAATCCAATCCCACTTTCAAGTTCGTTACGACCCCCACCGGTCTGAACACTAACACGACGACGCCCTGCACAAATAACTCCGGGGATGCACAGACGAACAAGGCCAACACCTGCGGCCTGGGCGCGGGTATCTGGATGGCGGGCAAAGGTATTGTGGCGTATAACGACAGCGGCACGCGCTACGTTTACGTCGGGAGCGGTAACGGCGGATTCCAAACAGGCAACACCAATTGGGGCAGTTCCGTGCTCGGCTTTGTGGAAACCGCGACCGGGACGCCTCCAACCACTACGTTCACGCCGTACCGCTACCGAACGCTGAACTATTATGACCAGGACATGGGCACCTCCGGGCCGCTACTGACGGACGCGTACTACCTCACGATCTTCGATAAGACTGGGCAAGGTTATGTGCTGAATCCCACGAGCCTGGGAGGCTTCACCTCCACAGACTCCGGCGCCGTTGGCGAGTTTCAGGGATCGCTCACTAATGGCGGAACGTGCAATGGCTCCGGCACCGGGTGCGACGAGATCACTAGCCAGGTGTATTGGAACGGCTATCTTTTCCTCTGGCCGTGGAACGAGGACGTAGACTGGTGCCTCTGGAACGGCTCGAATAACTTCCAGTGCTACCCGAATAACCAGAACGGTGGCAATGGCATATTCCCGGTCGGGTTCCCCGGCGGAACCCTGGCGCTCTCAAGCAACGGCGACAACCAGTCCACCGCGATCCTTTGGGGCATCGTCCTGAAGAACACCGCCGCGCCTTTCATCGACCCTGGTACCGATCTGGCATCCTACAGCGGCTACCTGTTCGCTTACCAGTTACAGACTGCCCCCACCATGTCCGGTGCCGGCAGTCTGGTCGAATTGTGGAACAGCAGCGCAGATACCTGGACAGCAGGCATATTCGCCATGCCCACCGTGGTGAACGGTCGCGTTTACGTTCCGACTTACGATCAGGGCGTGATCGTCTACGCGAATTACTAGAAGGCCCGAGGCGACGATCATGCCAACAACAAATTGCAAGATAGCTCTCGCTCTATCATTGGCGGTGGCCGCTGTCTGTTTGGCGGCCGCCTCCGGCCCCGACAACTTCACCACCAATCAGGGCACGATGACGCTGCTGAACGCCTTCACGCAAGGGTGGGGGTTGCCGGGGCCATTAGTCGAAGTGTCGCCCGGCGCATTTGCGGGCTTGGCTAGGCTGAATGGCCAAAGCTCCCGCGCTTTCATGCTCACCAGCCAAGGTGCCCTGAACACCCTCCATCTGTTTCCGGGAAGCACCCAAGTTACACCAGGCGTGGTCCAGGCGGTCAACGCTCGCTTGTACGGCGATCAGGAGGCTCCGGACGCCGACTTCAGCCTGGGCCTAAATGGAAACATCCAGTTGTACTATCCGAACGGCATCGCCTACCCACCGATTCTCTCTGTGCAGACAGTCACAGGGCTGCTCTACGGGACACAGTCGTCCTATAACAGCGCGGGTAACGCCTTCGTGCAGATGACCCTTAGCGGCACAATGACGGTGCTCCACAACTTCACCCCCCAGGAGGGCATCCCGTACGGCTACCCGATCCTGGCCTCCGATGGGAACTTCTATGGCATTTCCGGAATCGGTAACCAATACGGCAGCACCTCCAGCATGGTCTACCGGATGACTCCTAAGGGAACCCTTACCATCCTGGCCACCTATCCCGATGGCCGGCCCAACTATCCCCCCGGCAGCTTCTTCGAAACGCTCATCCAGGCCAGTAACGGCAAACTGTACGGCACCGCGAGTCTGGGTGGCAGCAACCGGGCCGGCGCTATCTTTGAGCTCTCGCTCGACGGCACTTACAAGGTGCTGTACCAATACAGCAACTGGGTCTTCGGTATTCCGACCTTCCTTATGCAGGCGAGCGACGGGAATCTGTATGGCGCCGCCGTGGCCTTGCCGCAATCCGGGGGAGTGGCGTCCCTTTTCAAGATCACTACGGACGGAAAATACCAGACCTACTACGTTATGAACAACCCCAACATAGGGACTTGCAACTGCTGGCTCACGCAGGCGAACGATGGCAAGCTATACGGTACAAGCGAGAACGGCGGCCCCGGCGGAGTTGGCGCGGTCTGGACTTGGGACTTGGGCCTTCCAAAGCCGTTGCCTGCCGTGAGGGGCACGCTCCCTTCGAGCGGCGCAGTCGGCGCATCCATCATCGTCTACGGCCACAGCGTGCTGGGAGCCACAGGCGTAAGCTTCAACGGCGTGCCCGCACAAGCGTTCCGCAACATCGGCAACGACTACATCTCGGCGACGGTGCCGCAAGGCGCCACTACCGGCCCGGTCACCGTAACCACGCCCAATGGGAGCGCGACCTCTCCCGGCTCTTTCACGGTCGAATAGGTGCCGGGGACCGGGCTGCCGAGCTTGCCGCGGCGCGCGCGATGCGGCGCTCGAATTCGTCCAGGATCTCGCGGGGGAATCCGTGCGGAAACGGCAGAAAGGGCTTTTCCAATTAGACGGCAGCCATTCCCCAATGCCCCGTGGTAGTGTCTTTCCCGGGGGATGCCAGGGCGCACCGGCCGAACGATCCGGCAGGCTCGGCCGCACGCGACGGTCCCTCCAGGGGCTTGATGTTCCCGAGTCCCAGGCGGCACAGATTGGGCAAGCGCAACGCCCGGCGGCGCGCGATATTGCCTAACGTGCCGCTGCCGGTAACGCCATATGTGGCCGCGTCCGCCATCGCGCCGATGCCGACGCTATCCAACACGATCAAGATGCCGCGGCGGAACACATTTAGTCTGTCAACCTTAGCGCTTCATACCGGGCTTCCCCCGAGTCGAAAAATCGAACGCATGGCGCGCCATATCGACGCGGCTCCCCCGGAACGCCACCCCCTCCGCCGCAAGCCGCAGCCGCTGCTCCAAGCCGGCGTGACCGGGCAGCCGAATGTTCCCCCCGGCGCCCACCACCCGATGCCACGGAATGCCGACTTTGGCATTGTGCAGCGCCCACGCGACCTGGCGGGCTGCGCCAGGATAGCCCGCCGCCCGCGCCACCTCGCCATAAGTGGCAACCTTGCCCCTTGGAATCCTCCCCACGGTCTTGCGAAGCTTGTCCAACATTCGTCTTTACTACTTCATGAGAACATTTTTATCATTTTTTTGTTGACACTTTCGCAACTCCAGAGGTAAGGTGGAATTGGTAGTTGCATGGATCCTCGGTGGGCGAGGCGTCCGCGCGGCAAACAGGCCACTGCCCTAAAGCGTCCAAAGATGCTGCAAGTCAGGGTAGACCAGGAACTCCCGGGTTAAGGGTTTTCCTAAGGTGGCTGAGGCCTTCGGGCCTCTCACGGCGCGCGGTGCTGAAGCTTGAACCAGTGGGGGAATCCGTCAGCATCGTTCTGCGATAGTTGGCCATTTCTCTGCTGGGGGAAATGGCTTTTTTCATTTCCTCACAGGCTTCTCTCGCTCCCAGAAAGGTATATGGAACCTAACGACGATAAGCCTCCTAGTAAGGGCGGCAAAGTACGGAAGAAACGATCGTGACCCGGTAGCGGTACCCTCCTCTATCGCCTCACCCGCGCTTCTTCCACAAGTTTTTCGGTGGTGAACGCGGGGGTGAAGGCGGCTATCTCCTTCTCCCTCGACAAAAGTTGAGTTAAGAACTCGCCCCGGATCGAACCGTGTTCCGGCTTAGGGGTGTAGTGTGCGCTCGGGCGAGCTTCAGGAGGGGTGGCGATGGAGAACAAAGTACTGACAATGCCCGCGGCCGGCTTGGACACCGATTTGATGCCGGTCCGCGGGCGCGTAGTGAAATCCCGGTGGACGCGCGATCTCCTGACGTTTCTGATGGTCTTTGGGCCGGGCCTGATCGTCATGGTCGCGGACAACGACGCAGGCGCGGTATCCACCTATAGCCAGGCCGGCGCGCAATACGGCACTCATCTCCTCTGGATCGTTCTGCTCTTATTGCCGGTCTGTTACTTCATACAGGAAATGGTGGTGCGCCTGGGCATCGCGACGGGCAAAGGCCACGCCGCGATGATCTACCAGCGCTTTGGCAAGTGGTGGGGGCTGTTCTCGCTGGTCGATTTGCAGGCGGTCAACTTTCTCACCCTGGTGACGGAGTTTGCGGCCATCAATCTGGCACTGAGTAAGATGGGTGTGGACCCCCGGTACGGCGTGCCGCTGGCGGCGGCCGGCTTGGTCCTGCTGGTGCTGACGGGCAGCTACCGCCGCTGGGAGCGCACAGTCGTTTTTCTATGCCTGCTGGATTTCGCCTGGTTTTGGATCGCATTCCGCCTGGGGCCGCCGGTAGGGCAGATCGTGAAGCACACGCTGGCGCCGTCCATGCCCGCGGGCGGGATTTCAGCGGATCTCATGTTCCTGGTGATCGCGATTGTGGGCACCACCATCGCGCCCTGGCAGCTTTTCTTCCAGCAAAGCTGCATCGCCGACAAGCGGCTGCGCTTTGCGGACGTCAAGTGGGCGCGGCTGGATACGTTTCTGGGCGCTTGCGTTACCATCACCGCCGCCGTCTGCATGATGATCGCCGGGGCGGCTTCGCAGGCGCATGGGTTCCGCTTCACCGATCCGGCGCAAATGGCCGCCGATATCGGCACGTACGCCGGGCCGTTGATGCGCAATCTTATCCTGTTGATGATGATCAACGCGGCGGTGCTGGGCACCACGGCGATTTCGCTTTCGAGCGCCTGGGCATACGGCGAAGTACGCGGTTGGCCGCACAGCCTGCAGTTGCCCTGGCGCCAGGCGCGCGGATTCTATTCGATGTACCTGATTTGTGTGGCCGCGGCCGCCGCGATCGTCCTGATTCCGCGCGCGCCGCTGCAACTGATTATTCTCGGCGTACAGGTGCTGGCCGGCGTGATCCTGCCCTCGGCGGTCATCTTCCTGCAGCTTCTGCTGAACGATAAAGAACTCCTGGGAGAGTACGCCAACAAGCCCTGGAATAACTGGGTGAACTGGACCATCATCATGGTCCTGTTCATTTTGTCGCTGGTCCTGGCGGCGCAGGTGACCGCGCCGAATCTATTCCCGTCCGCCGTAGGCGGGCCAACCACTTGAGGAGGAAACGAAAATGGGAACGATGGCAAGTCCGATCGATCTGGAAACAAGGAACGAAACAAGAAAGGACCATTTCGTAGTGGTTCACCCGCTGGATGACGTGCCCGAGACGAAGGTGGATACGGAGGCGCTGGGCCCCATGGCGATGACGCGCACGGTGCGGTTTTCGCTGCTGAGCCTGCGGGCCTACCTGATTTTGATGGTCCTGCTGGTGGTTTATCACGTAGTAATGCTGGCGAGATAGGAGGCGCGCATGAACAGGAAGATGCAGAGAAAGGAGGTGAGACCAATGCGGATGAAAACCGTAGACGCGATGCGCTGCGCGGGACGCTGGATTCAGCGGTTTCTGGACGTGCGTTTTCCCGTCGATGTTTCGTGTGGGCGCCGCACCCAATGAAGGCGTTTATCCAAACTATCCAAACTGTATGAGACAACCTTCGAGTAAACCGGGCGAATCCGGTTAGGCAACAGACTAAGAGGCTACCCTTCCTGATGTGACGGCCTGCAAGTCATTGCCAGGCCGGATTCCAATAAACATTTCGAAACTCGATTCTTCGGCGCTGGCTCGGTCTACAGAGGTGTCAATTACGCTGTGTTTGGCTACGCCGCGCATTCTGACTTGTTTGCGGCAAAGGAGCAATGACCAAATGATGAGAACACGTTATGTCGGCGAGCTGGAAGCGGTTCGCCGGAATCTGATCGCGATGGGCGACACCACCGTCGCACTGCTCGCCGAAGCGCTCCGGGCGGTGGCGGATCCGAATCCAGATCGCGCGGCAAAAGCCAGCGAGCTGGAATCGCAGACGGACCATCAACACCGGCTCATCCACGACCAGTGCCTGAACGTGATCACGCTACAGGCGCCGGTGGCGCGCGATGCGCGGCTGATCACCGGGGCTTTGGACGCCATCGTCGATCTGGAGCTGATCGGCGATTATGCCTACGAAATGGTGTGCCTGGTCTCGGCGAAGCAGGGCCGGCCGCCATCGCAGATCCTAAGCCAGATAACCGAAATCGGCGCCAAAATTGGGGAGATCCTGTCGGCCGCCATCGACAGTTGGCGCACTGAGGATCGCAGCTTGGCGCTATCGACGCGGCCTCGCGAGGCAGCCATCCGTGCCGAGTGTCAGGCCCTGGCTCAGAAGGTATCTCTGTTGACATCGACCCCGGGCGACGTGACGGCCTACGTGAATCTTCTACTCATTTGCCGCCATCTGGAGCGCATCATGCGCCACGCGGTGTGTGTAGCTGAGCAAGCCGTCGAAGCCGCCGCCTAAGCCGCGTCCCATTTATACTGGAACCTATGGCTACTGCAATCAGAATGGCTGACCCATTGCAAAACGAGTTTCTGGCGGAACTGGAAAAGAAGTCGAACCGCGCGAACCACTTCTTCCGCACCATGGCCAACCGGCCGGAAGTGCTGAAGACCTTCGTGCCCTTT
>JBEKUO010000168.1:0-11550 GCA_049514955.1 Bryobacteraceae bacterium
CTCTACGCCACCACGCCCAAGTTGCGGCTGATCGCCCTGGGCGCCGCGACCGGCCAGCTTCGCTGGACGTTCGATCCGCGGCAGAACGAGCCGGCCTTCGGTAAACAGCGCAATCGCGGAGTGACGTATTGGTCCGGCGGCGCGGATCAGCGCATCTTTTTCGTCGCCAGTCATTATCTCTATTCGCTGGACGCGCGCACGGGGGCCCTCGTCCCCGGATTCGGCGAAAACGGCCGAGTGGACCTGCGGCAGGGCCTCGGCCGTCCCCCCGAGGAGATGTCCATTTCGGCGACCAGCCCCGGCATCGTCTACCAAGACCTGATCATTATGGGGAGCATCGTCAGCGAGACTCTCCCCGCCTCGCCTGGCGACATACGCGCCTACGACGTCCGCAGCGGAAAGATCCGCTGGACCTTCCACACCATCCCGCATCCCGGCGAATTCGGCTACGAAACGTGGCCCAAAGACGCCTGGAAGTACATCGGCGCGGCGAATAACTGGGCCGGCATGAGCCTCGACGAAAAGCGAGGCCTCGTGTTCGTTCCAACAGGTTCGGCGGCCTTCGATTTCTACGGAGCCAATCGCGTGGGCGACAACCTCTTCGCCAATACACTGATCGCGCTGAAGGCCGCCACCGGCGAACGCGTGTGGCATTTTCAGGCGGTCCGCCATGACCTTTGGGATCGCGATTTCCCGGCGCCGCCCAACCTGGTCACGGTCCAGCGCTTTGGCCACCCGATCGATGCCGTGGCGCAGATCGCGAAATCCGGCCATGTCTTCCTGTTCGATCGGGAGACCGGCCAGCCGCTGAATCCGATGGTGTACCGTCCCGCGCCCGCCTCCGATGTCGATGGCGAAGTCGCCGCCCGGATGCAAGGGCTTCCGCTCGCGCCGCCGCCGTTCGCCCGCCAGGCTTTCACCGAGGAAATCGTCACCAACCGGACCCCGGAGGCGCACAGCGCGGTCCTCGAGCGGTTGCGTAAAGTCCGCAGCAGCGGACAGTTTGTGCCGCCCAGCCTGCAGGGTACCGTCGTGTTCCCGGGGTTCGACGGAGGCGGCGAATGGGGTGGCGCCGCTTTCGATCCAGCCACTGGCTGGCTTTACGTGAATTCGAACGAGATGCCGTGGATTCTGCGGCTGGTCGAGCGGCCGAAAGCCGGCAAGACCACTGGTCGCAGCCTCTACCTGGCACGATGCGCCGGCTGTCATCGTCAGGATCTGCGGGGCAGCCCTCCGGAATTCCCCTCGCTGGTGGAGATCGGGAAGCGCCGGACGCGTTTGCAGATCGGCGCCATCGTCCGGCAGGGCAGCGGCCGTATGCCGGCCTTCGCGCAGTTGCCGCCCGATGCCGTGGCCGCCATCGTCGCGTATGTCGCCGCCGGCGAGAACCTGGAAGTTGCAGCCCTTCCGCCCAGCCAGTGGCCGATCGACCAGAAGTACGTACACGACGGCTATAACAAGTTCCTGGATCCCGATGGCTATCCGGCCGTCGAGCCCCCTTGGGGAACCTTGAATGCCATCGACCTGAACGCCAACAAGATCGTCTGGAAAATTCCATTCGGAGAGTATCCGGAGCTCGTCGCGAAAGGTCTGCCCCAAACGGGCAGCGAGAATTACGGCGGACCCGTGGTGACCGCCGGAGGCTTGCTGTTCATCGCCGCCACGGACCGCGACCGCAAGTTTCACGCATTCGACAAGGCCACCGGCAAGCTGCTCTGGGAAACCACCCTGCCGGCAGCGGGCAACGCCACACCCGCGACTTACCAGGTGGATGGGCGCCAGTTCGTCGTTGTCGCAGCCGGCGGCGGGAAGTGGGGCTCCCCCTCCGGCGGAAGCTACGTGGCTTTCGCGCTGCCCAAGAAATGAGCCGCCGTGGCGCAAGCTTCAGCTTGCCGCGGCGAACTTCAGTTCGCCGTTTGGAGTACATTTGCTGGCCCGGGTGGGGCAGGCGCTTCCGCCTGCCAACCGCCGAGCTTCAGTCCGCCGTTTGGGGTGTCCCGCTGCTCAGGGCTGCCACACGCTCGCCGCGCGCCACGTTTACCAAAAGATAACCCGCCCTAAATCAAACTGCGCGAAAATCCGGTTTCGATGGTATACTCTTGGCGCGACCCTTGTAGCTCGCGCAAGGGCCGGAGGACGGATTGCTTTCCTTTCCTCTCTTGGACTCACCCGGAAGGGGTGTTCTCATGTTCGACTTAGCCATTGTTCGCATCATATTCGTTCTCGTATTAACTGCATCCGCCTGGTTGCTGCATCCATTCCAAGCGGATCCCTCGCCGTGGTCCGCACTGGCGGGACTGATCCTCGGCGGCTGCATCATTTTCTTCGAGATGCGGCTCGAACAAGTCAGCCTGAAACGGCTGATTGGGGCGGCCATTGGATCCGTGCTCGGCATCATCGGAGCTTTCTTCATGTCCCTCGTCCTGCGCTGGGCGCGGCCCGAGGGCGGAGATCCCTCCCATATCGTTCCATTCGTCCAGGTCGGCCTGCTCCTTTGGATGACCTACGTCGGCCTGATCGTAGGCGCCAAGAAGGGCGACATGCTCAACCTGTCCGCTTTGGGCGGCATTTTTGGCGGCGAGAAGGCCAACAAGAAGTCGTTCAAAATCCTGGATACCAGCGTCATCATCGATGGCCGCATCGCCGATATCGCGGAAACCGGCTTCCTGGATGGCGTGCTGGTCATCCCCCAATTCGTGCTGCGCGAGTTGCAACTGGTCGCCGATTCGGCCGATTCCATGAAGCGCAACCGCGGGCGCCGCGGCCTGGATATCCTGCAGCGTATCCAGAAGATGGCCCACCTTAACGTGCAGATTGTCGAAGACGATTTCCCACATGTCCGCGACGTGGACATGAAGCTGATCGAGCTGGCCAAGGTCTACGACTCCAAAATCATCACCAACGACTTCAACCTGAACAAAGTGGCCCAACTGCATGGCGTCCAGGTGCTCAATATCAACGAGCTGGCCAACGCCCTCAAGCCCATCGTGCTTCCTGGCGAGACCATGCGCGTCTTCATTCTGAAGGAAGGCAAGGAGTACAACCAGGGCGTTGCCTACCTGGACGACGGCACCATGGTGGTGGTCGACAACGCCAAGAAGATGATCTCGAAAACCATCGATATCACGGTTACAAGCGTGTTACAGACCACGGCGGGCAAGATGATCTTCGGGAAATTCGACGAGCGCATGCACGCCGTAGCGGCGGGAGCCGAGAGGCACGAACGGGCGCCCCGCAAGCCGGAGCCGCTCACTGCCGAGAAAACCACGATAGAATCGTAGCATCCCCGGAAAAGGGGCGCGGCGCCCAATGTCACTTAGTTTTCCCAATGTCGCGAATGCGGCAGAATTTGTGGGGCAGACCCCCTGGTCTGCGCGGGTCCCCCTGGACCCGCTCTTAGACGGCCGGGACAGGCCGACGAGGCGTCGGCCGCGGTCCAGGGTCGCCGCCCCACGGGCGCGGCGCCTGCGCCCCTCCCCGGGTCGCCTATGAAAGTATCCGTGATTCTGCCCGCCGCGGGGCTGGGCACCCGCATGGGGCGTCCCTCCCCCGAAAAGGCCGGGACCAGCCGGAAGCAGTTCATGCTGCTCGACGGCTCCCCTATTCTGCTGCATACGGTCCGCAAGTTCGCCGCTTCCTTGCGGGTCGACGAGATCGTAGTGGCCGTGCGGCGCGAGGATCTGGACTGGGTAACGGACCTGCTCCAGCCCGAGGGCCGCGGCAAGCGGTTGCGCGTGGTGGAAGGCGGCAACTCCCGCCAGCAATCCGTGGCGAATGCGTTGCGCGCGCTCGATCCCGATACGGCCTTGGTGGCGGTGCACGATGCCGTCCGGCCGTTCATCGATCTGGAGACCATCGACAAGGTCATCGACGAAGCCGCCGAGAGCGGCGCCGCCATCGTGGGTATCGTGCCGGTGGATACGGTGAAGCAGGTGACCCGCGCCCAAACCAGCAAGGCCAAGATCCGGGCAACGCTGCCGCGCGAAAGACTGGTGCTGGCGCAGACGCCGCAAGTGTTCCGCTACGATCTGCTGGTGCGCGCCTTCGAGTCCGCTCAAAACGACGGTTTCACCGGCACCGACGAATCCAGCCTGGTGGAGCGTCTGGAGGTGGAAGTCAGCGTGGTGCTGGGCAGCGATCGCAACATCAAAATCACTAAGCCCAGCGATATGGACCTGGCGCGCCTGTTCCTGGAAGAAGAAGCCGCGCCCCGCGAGCTATGAGCGAATACCGCACGGGCCTCGGTTGGGATTCCCACCGCCTTGGGCCGGGGCGCCCGCTCATTCTGGGCGGCGTGACGGTCCCTTCCGAACGCGGCCTGGAAGGCCACTCCGACGCCGATGTCCTGGCCCACGCGATCACCGACGCCATTCTGGGCGCCGCCGCGCTGGGCGATATCGGCATGCACTTCCCCGACACGGATCCCCGCTGGAAGGGCGCCGGCAGTCTGCGGTTTCTGGCCCACGCCCGCGATCTGGCGCGCGCCCGCGGCTATCAAATCGTGAACGTGGACTCCACCATCGTCATCGAGCGCCCCAAATTAAGCGATTACCGCCAGGCCATTCGTGAGAAGTTGGCCGCCACGCTGGAACTCGCTCCTGAGCAAGTCTCCGTCAAGTTCAAGACTGCCGAGAAACTCGGGCCCGTCGGGCAGGGCCAATCCGCGGAGGCCGAAGCCGTCGTCACACTACGCAACGGTTGATTCACGGGGGCCGTCGTGATCGAGATAGACCAGTCGAAAGCGGCACTTCGCCCGGTGCAGCAGTACCCGCAGATAATTGGCATTAACTTTGTGCCGCCGGCAGATTTCAGCCTTGTCCATCTCTTCCAGGTACACCGCTTGCAGAATGCTGCGATCAATTTCCGGCAATTCGTCCATCACCCGCGTGACCAGCCGCTTCGTCTCGATGTCCACCAGCGGAGCGTCCAGGTCCACCGTGGTGTCGAGCGGCTCCTCCTGGTCTTCGTCCATGGGATCGTGTCGCAATTCCGCCCGCCGAAGCTCCATCATCACGTTGTTGCTCACCGCGTTGACGAATGCCCCGAAACGCTCCGGATGCTCGACCCCGCCCCTGGTGCGCAGGATCAGCAAGACGCGCATGAGTGTCTCCTGCCGGATATCTTCGATCAACGGACAAGAGCGTAGCCGCGCGCGCAGCTTCAGAAAGAGCAGATCCCCGAAATACGACGCAAAGTGCTCCTCCACTCCGGCGTCGCCCTGCGTTAGCCGCCGTACATACTCCGCGTCGAATTGTAGAAACTTCAAAGCTTCTAGATCGTCCTATGGTACAATAGCGTAATCCCCGATGCGAAGGGGACCAAGAAGTTCTCAATACAGGGTCAAATCCGTTCGACGCGGCCCAGGCGGGGTCTCTTGGAGGCTCCGCCTGGCAAGCGCTACGCTAAAAATCCTGCGAAGCGGCCCGTAGCAGTTCCGCGACGCTCCACGCTTGCGCGATACAGCCGCCGGCCCGCTGCGGCGCATCCCCGTCAAACACCTCCGGCACCTGGCCGAGACCTTGTTCTTCCATATACCGCCGGAACTCCGCCAGCCAGTATTCGGCCTGTTCGCGAGCCTGCGCGGACCGGCCGTTCACGTATAGGTATGCCGAGATGAACGGGCCCACCAACCAGGGCCAGACGGTGCCTTGATGATACGCGCCGTCCCGGCTGGCAGGATCGCCTTCGTAACGGCCGCGGTACCGGGGATCGGAGGGCGCGAGTGTGCGTAGGCCATAAGGGGTCAGCAGATGCCGCTGGACTGTCTCGACGACTCGCTTCGCCTGTTCGGCGGGAAGCATTTTGTGGAACAGACTCACGGCCAGGATCTGGTTCGGCCGTATGGAGCCGTCGCGCGCGGAGCCGTCGATGACGTCGTACAGGCAGCCGCTCTGTTCGTTCCAAAACTGTTCGAGAAAGCTGGCGCGCGCGCGATCTGCGGCTTCGCGGTAATGGGTGGCGTCCTCGTCGCGGCCGTACCGGCTGGACAGGTCTTCCATCACCCGCAGGGCGTTGTACCACAGCGCTTGAATTTCGACTGGCTTGCCCTGGCGCGGCGTCACCACCCAATCGCCGATCTTGGCGTCCATCCAGGTGAGTTGCACGCCCAGCTCGCCGGCCCGCAGCAGGCCGTCGCTCTCGACGTGAATGCCATACCGGGTGCCGCGCTCGTGCCAGGAGACGATGTCCGCGAGCACGTCGTAGAAGATGGCGCGGATAAACTCGTAATCGCCAGTCGATGCGCCGAGGGCCCGCACGGCTTCGAAGAACCAGAGCGTGGCATCCACGGTGTTGTACTCCGGCGTCTCGCCCGCATCGGGGAAGCGGTTGGGCAGCATGCCGCGATCCACATGCGCGGCGAATGCCAGCAGGATGCTCTTCGCCGTATCGTAGCGCCGGGTCGCTAACGTGAGTCCAGGGAGAGCGATCATCGTGTCGCGGCCCCAGTCGCTAAACCAGTGGTAGCCGGCGATCACGGTGCTTCCATCGCCCCGTTTTACGATGAACTGGTCGGCGGCCGCAGTCAGCATTTGAACCAAAGGCTCGCTCGATGGCGCGTGAGACCGCACACCTTCGCGCCGCGCGATCTCATCGGCGCGCAGTTCGTTGGCCAAGCGGCTGCCCGGCGGCGCGGTGGAAGCCAGCACGGAGGGCTGCGCGTCGCGATTCAAGTCGAAGACCAGGACGCATGGATTGAACAAATCCTCGCGGTAATCCAGGCCCCGCTCACGCTCCATGTCGTATTCGAAATTCCGGTACCAGTCGCCGGCCGGCTGGACGTCAGCGCCCGAATGGGTCAGATAGAGCGGTGGCAGGCCCTGGTATGGAGCTACCTTCACGGAGTTACCGGCGAGTTCCACGCGCGGGTCGAGTGCATCGTTTTCATGCGTCGTGCTGTGGTAATCGCGGAAAGCGATCAAGGGACGCAGCTCCAGCACGCACACTCCTGGAACCGCATTCCGCGGTGCGCGCCATGCGTACTGAATCACGGTGCTGTTTTCGCCGTGGACCATGAAGACCGACTTCTCGATTTCCATGCCCTCGACGTCGTAAACGAAGACCGGGAATGGGTCCTGCCGGAATTCCTTCAGGTACAGATAGCCCTGCGGATGCACTACGCCCGGATAGCGGTTGGCGGACAGATCGTGCCGGCGTCCGTCAATTACCAGAGTCTCCTCGAGTTTCGAGAGCAGCACCATGCGCCCCACCGGAGGCCTCGTGGCCGCAACCAGCAGGCCGTGGTAGCGGCGGGTGTTGAGGCCGGCGATAGTGGACGAAGCGAATCCGCCCAGTCCGTTGGTCTCCAGCCATTCTCGACGGATCGCTACATCGAGGTCGTGGCAGACGGTCTCATCGAATCGGATCATGCGTCACCGCGCCGCTCCAAAGCGCGTGCGAACGGCGATGGAGGATTGACGTAGGCAGCCGCTCCGCACGATCACAGCTCTGACGGAAACCCGTCCATCGCACGAATTTCCCGAATGTGCCCAGCATGGGTTTCCGCGTGACGCGCATTTCCCACGAGCCATTGGTATGCGTCGAGCGCACCCAATACCGGGTGAGGCGCAAAATGCCGCCGTAGGTCCGCTTGCGTGTGCGACGCGTATTCGATCGTCCGTTCGCGCGCTGCAAGGAAGCACGACACCGCCAAAGCGAGCGATGCGAATCGCCCGGCCGGCTTGATGTGGTCGGGCGCGCGATTCACTCCCCGAGGAATCGGAGTCTCGCGAATCTTCTTCTCGCGGATTCGCCGCTCATCCTCGGTTTCCACCTGCGCTGGCGATTCCAGGCTGCGGCGAACTAGAGCAACCAAAGCATCGTCGGAAACCGCAAGGTGCTCGACGTATTCCAGGACGGTCCACCGGTCGGCCGGCGGCTTCCAGCGCGCTTGCGCCTCCGTGACGCCTTCAACGGCGTCGAGCAAAGTCTGCCGGCTACGGGTCAACAATTCCAGTGCGGTCGCGCGCTCGCGTTCCGTGATCGTCGGAGGCCTCCTTTCGCGTATCCGGAATAGGGTACCAGATGTTCACCATGACGCCCAAACCGCCCGATACATTTGTCCGCCGTGCCAGCGTTCCTCAATTCTTCTCTCATCTCCAGAATGGGCGTCTCCGCCCGGCGAATCAAAGGTGATACATTTCTTGAAGGAGAAACCATGCCTGAAGATCAGAGGAACGAACGGAAGAACGACGCGCATCCCGGTGATATCGCACGGCGCGACTTCGTAGCGCTCTCAGTAACGGCAGGCCTCGCGGCCACGGCAGTGTCGGCCGCGCCAGCTCCGGACGTCGTCGAGACCGACGTCGAGATCAAGACACCCGATGGAACGTGCGATGCCGCGTTTATCCACCCGAAGAGCGGTTCCCATCCTGGCGTGCTGATCTGGCCCGACGCATTCGGCTTGCGGCCCGCGATGCGCGACATTGCCAAGCGCCTTGCGGCTGAGGGGTATTCCGTCCTGGTGCCCAACCCTTTCTATCGCGTTTCCAAAGCTCCTTTCACGGATGCCTCGAATTTCAACTTCCAGAATCCGACCGACATGGCGAAGCTCCGGCCGCTGATGGCATCGGTAAACGCGCCCGGCAACGCCGAGAAGGACGCGGCCGCTTACGTTGCCTTCCTCGACGCGCAAAAAGAAGTCGACAAGGCAAAGAAGATCGGGACCCAGGGATACTGTATGGGCGGAGCGCTGGTGGTGAAGACCGCCGCGGCGCTGCCCGATCGCACTGGCGCGGGCGCGTCGTTCCACGGCGGTGGCTTGGTGACCGACAAGCCCGATAGCCCGCACCTGCTGGCGCCCAAGATAAAGGCGCGCATGTATTTCGGCATAGCGTCGAACGACGACGCGCGTCAACCGGATGCCAAGGACAAGCTGAAGGAAGCCTTCGCCGCCGCCAAAGTCCCTGCCGAAATCGAAGTGTATTCTGGAGCTTTGCACGGCTGGTGCGTGCCGGATATGCCCACACAGAATGGCGCGCCGATCTACAACAAACCCGACGCCGAGCGCGCGTGGGGCAAACTCATCGCTTTATACAAAGCGGCCCTTGCCTAACTAACAGCCCGTGGTAGAAGTCCCGGCAGGCTCAATGCTCCACCAAAGGTCTCAAGTGTTGGTTCGCCGTGGTGTGGCAGGCGCTTTCGCCTGCCAACCGCGACTCACAGTGACATCTGCCAGGGGCTGCTAGGCGCGCCCGGTGGGTGGGTTGCCTTGCGCTCCCGTGTGGGCCGCGATACACTGCAAAGCACACAAGAGGACACCAGAATACGCGAGGGCGGCACGCTCACTGCATTGCGGTCCGTGTTCTTAACCACGCGAAGACAGACGGAAAGGAACTTGTGAAGCTGACCACTATCCTGATCGTTGCCTTTAGCGCGGCGAGCTTAGCGCCGGCGCAGACATCCACGTCGAGCGCTCCCGGCACAACTGCCGCTGCGAACCCCATGGTCCGCCATGTTATCGGCCTTGACAAAATCAAGCGGAACGCCACCGGCACGCTGACTGTTCAAGACGGCGCCCTGGAGTTCCAGACAGGCAAGGCCGGGAACAAGGTGCCGGTCTCCGCCATCGACGATATCTTTATCGGCACGGAAACTACGCAGAGCGGCGGCAAGACGGGAACCGTCATGAAGACCGCAGCCATCGCCGCACCCTACGAGAGTGGGAAGGCGCTGTCAATCCTGATGCGTACGAAGGTCGACATACTCACGGTCTCGTATCACGATCCCGAAGGCGCGCTTCACGGCGCTATTTTCGCGCTTCCAATCGGCCAAGCCGCACCGATGCGCGCGCAATTGATCCAGGCAGGGGCGCACACCAGCCCTGCCGAGAAACAGCTTAGCGACAGGAGCAAGCCGTGAAGAGCCGCGGGATTTTCATCCTCATCGCCTCCTGTTCGTTGCTGGCGGCGCCTGCGATTGTCTCGGCTCAGACTGCCGCAAAGCCGCAGATTTCTGCGTCGGCGATTCAAATCGCGATGGTCGAAACCGGCGACGTTCAGATTCCAGCGGAGTTCCGTTTCGCCATCTACGAGCGCCTGGTGGAGCGCGTCGGCGCATCCGGCGCTTTCCATAAGGTCTATCGCACCGGCGATCGCGCCGCCGATGGCATCCCGGACCTGGTCACGCTGCACACCAAGGTGGAGGGCTTCAAAGAGGGCAGTCAAACCAAGCGCGAACTCACCACCGTATTAGGCGCCACCCGGGTGGATGTCACCGCCTCGGTGACGGCGCGCGACGGCAAGCTGCTGATGGACCAAAAGCTCACCGGGCGAGTGCGCTTCTTCGGCGAAAATCTGGGGGTCACCAACGATCTCGCTAAACGAATTACAAAATTGGTGAGCGCCGCGTTTTAGCGCAAGGCCGGCCTACCAGACCGTCGCGGGCGATGGCGCGGAGGCGGAAAGCTTCGGAGCGCTAGCCCAACGGCAGGCACCCGGGCGTTATCGCCGTCTGGCCCTATGCAGACTACTTGGACTTCGACTTCGTAACGGGGAGTATTCCGTAAACCCACATATCGAACAGGTTGTCCAAAGCCTTCGGACCAGCCAGGAGGGTATTGAGACTATTCTTGCGCCCCGGCTTGCCGCCTTTTTTGGCTGTGCTCGGGGTGCCCGGATTTACGGCGTTGAATGCCTTCTGGAAATCTTCGCTCGTCCCCGTCCGGCCCCATTGGCCGATCGTGTACAAGCGCAACCCATCCCAAAATGCGCTGTCTCCGACCAGCCGATTCAGCAGGTAGAGGAACCATGCTCCCTTGTGCTCGGGGATTTCGTCCTCAGCTTGCGGACGTGTGGTCCCCGCGGAATCGGAAAGCGCCCGATCCTTGTCCTCGGCGCGCAGTCGATAGTAGATCTGCCGGGAGCGTTCGATCTCCCGCTCATACCTTTCCTTGCCGAACCGCTGGCCCAGAAACGCGTCCGCCAGAAACGCGGAGACTCCCTCGCTCAGCCAAAGATCCGACCAGCCATTCGTAGCGATCCCAACTCCATACCACTGATGAGCCAGCTCACTCGTCAGAAGCCAGAGATTGTCCGGCTGCTTCTCCAAGCCTTGCGCATACGATTCCGGCAGCAGCGTCAGGCCCGCAACCATCGAACGGATCGCGTCGCCGTGGGTGAAGACCTGCGTATACGTTGGGCCCGGATAATGCTTGCCAGTGCGTTCGGCCAGATAATGCATCGCGGCGGCGGTAGGCCCAAAGATCTGCGTGCCCGCTCCTAAGACCCGCAGCTTTACGCCTTCGCCATCGGATGTGTTTTCCGCAAAGGAGCCCAGCGCGAATCCAAACCAGGAGGGCTGGGTTGGCGCGTCGAGCTGCCATTCCGTGATGCTTTGTCCCTCACTGGCGCGAGTGGCAGTCAATTGGCCGCTGCCCGCCGCCTTGGTATTTGGCGGAGCGGCAATGGTCAGATGCAGAGTGGCCCGCTCGCCAGGACCGTCGTTGCACGGCATCCAATCGCTGGTGACGGATGTGTAGATCTGATCGGGGAAGAATTTAAGCCCCGGCGCCGGTCCGGCTTGATACCGCACAGTGATGGTGCGGGGTTCATC
>JBEKUO010000169.1:0-18621 GCA_049514955.1 Bryobacteraceae bacterium
GATCCCGCCACGGGTGGTTTCACGGTCGCGGACAACAGCCGCAACGGAACGTGGCTGAACGGCCGCAAACTGGCACGTGGGGTTGAAGAGCCGCTGCCGGACCGCGCGCGCATACAGGTGGCGGAAGTGATCACTCTGTCGTTCGAGGTGAAGAGGTAAGCCATGCCTCAGCCGTACGCATTCCACATTCCTTTCGTGCTGATTTTCCTCGCGTTCGTAGTCTGTTTCATCGTCGCGCACATCGTGCGGCAGCGCGGCTGATTTATGGGGGTCGCGGTCCAGTGGCGCTCGGGTGTGGCTAGCGATACAGGCTTGGTGCGCACGTCCAACGAGGACCGCTACTGGATCGACGACGAAAACGGGGTTTTCCTGGTGGTGGATGGAGTGGGCGGCCGTGCCGCTGGAGAGACGGCTGCGGAGACCGCCGTCGATAGCATTCGCGAAGAACTGCGGGATGCGGCTGGCAGTGCGGAGGAGCGCGTGCGCCGGGCCATCGCGCGGGCCAACAACCGGATCTACGAAATCGCAGGGGATTCCGAGGATCTGCGCGGCATGGCCTGCGTGCTCACGCTGGCCGTGGTGGATTCGAGCGAGGTGGTGATCGGCCACGTAGGCGATTCCCGCCTTTACCTGATCTGGAACGGCTCCATACGCAAGCTGACTTCGGATCATTCGCCGGTCGGGGAGGACGAAGATGCGGGCGAGCTGACCGAAGAGCAGGCCATGCTGCACCCGCGCCGCCACGAGGTTTTCCGCGACGTAGGTACGCATCCGCATGAGGCCGGCGACGATGGCTTCATCGAGATCCGCCATTGCCACTTCAAGCCGGACGCGGCGTTCCTGTTGTGCAGCGATGGGTTGAGCGACCTGCTCCCCTCGGCTGCCATACGAGACATCATTGAACGCTACGACGGCGATCCGGCACAGGTGGCGCGCGATCTGGTGGAGGCCGCCAATGAGGCCGGCGGCAGGGACAACATTACGGCGCTGTTCGTGGCCGGCAGCGAGTTCCGGGGCCGCGAGGGAGCTAGAGGGTTCTCCGGCATGCTGGAGACGCGCGAACGCCATTCCACTACGCGCATGCGCGGGGAACCGGCCGCCGAATCCGGCTCGCGGCTGCGATTCCTCACGGGCCGGGTGGCTTTTTTGGTCTATGGCTTGATCGTGGGCATGGTGGTGGGCGCGGTGCTGGGCATCCTGCTGTGGGCCCGGCTGCTGACGGTGAAAGGTTGAGCATGCAGCCAGCCACGCGCTTCGGCCCTTACGAGATCATACGCCGGCTGGGCAAGAGGCTCGATCCACGCGTGATCGAGATTTACGAATATGGCGATCTGGACGGTTATTTCTACGTCGCCATGCAGTACGTGGAAGGCCGCAATCTGGCCGAGGCGCTGAAGGGCGACGGCCGCATGAGCGCGTATAGGGCGGCGCATATCGCCATGGAGATCTGCGGGCAGCTTGCGAAGTTCCATGGCTTCCAACCGGGCGACGGCACCGTTACATCCGTGGTGCACGGCGACATCAAGCCTTCGAACATTCATCTGGGCTTGAACGAAACCGTCCGCCTGCTGGATTTCGGGATTGCCAAAGCGCTGCGGCCGAATCACGATTTTACGTTCCACAATTTTGGGAGTCCCAGCTACTGCTCGCCGGAGCGCCTGGGCCGGTCGCTGTTGGATCAGCAAGCCGACCTCTGGGCGGTGGGCGTGACGCTCTACGAAATGGTGGCCGGCTCGCCGCCCTACCAAGCCGAGGATACGCGCAAGCTGGAGAGGCTGATCCAATCGCGGCGGCCGCCACGCGCGCTGCCCGCCAGTTGCCCGCGTCCACTGAAGGCGATCATCACGAAAGCGCTGGCGCCCGATGCGAGGAGGCGGTACGCGTCGGCCGCGGCATTTAGCGGCGATTTGAAAGCGTTTTTGGAAGGCCAGGAGCCTGCGGCCGAAAAAGAGATGCGCTGCCCGTGGGAACCCAATCCGACGCGCGAGTCCGGGCGCACGTCGAAGCCGCGGCGAGCCGCGCCGCCGCGCAAGACCGTGCGGATCGCCATAAGCGTCGCTAGCGCGCTGGCCTGCGTGCTCGCCGGCATGCTGCTCTTTATCGGGACCAGCTACTTTGCGCGCTATTGGACCGCCAGCCGGCAGCTCCGCGCCAACCTGGATTACGCGCACCGTCCGGTGGCGGACATCAACGGAGACTGGTCTTCCTACCAGGATCTGCTGAGGCAGTTCGGCTTCCTCGGCAAGTATTCGCCGGTGGACCGGCTGCGCGAGCCGCTACGAGTTGCCTACCAGCAGGCCGGTGCGCAGGTGCTCGACAGCTACGATCGAAGCTCGGATGCGGATCTGCGCCATTTCGATTGGCAGAAAGCCGAGATATGCCTGACGCGGGCGATGGATCTCGGGGCGAGCGATCGCGATACGCATGCCAAGCTTGATCTCGCGCGCGGTTATGGCGCTCTACAGCGCACGGGCCTGCGCGACAACGCTCGCGATCAGTTTGGCGAAGCCGCGCGTGATATGCCCCTGTGGCCCGACCCGCATCTGGGCCTGGCGCGAATTCATCTTCTCGATTCGCAGCCCGATCGTGCACTCGCGGAATTCCGGATCGCCGAGCATCTCGGCTACCGGATGGGGGCGCGGGAGAACGCGCAGAGGGCCGATGCGTATCGTATGCGCGGCTTCGACGAACTGCAAGCCGGGAATTCCACGGCGGCCCGCCGGGATTTCGATGCGGCGCACAGCCTGAACGGCGGCTTACAGATTCCGGATATTCCGCCACCGGAGGCGCCGTTGACGCCACCCGCGCACGTCCGGCATAAGAGGCCGCGCCGATGGCGGTAATAAAGGCTGATATGCGGATCTCCGTGGCGCACGCTCTCAGCGTGCCGCGTCGGCACTCCTGCCGACGCCTAATTTTGGTTGCGCCAATGTCGGCCGTCTGCCGCCTGCTTTCGGTCGGCGAAAGGCGAGCAAAGCTCGCCCGCACCGGCAGGAGTCCCCGGCCCAACGTGGGCACCCCGGATGGCAAGAGTGCCTGCGCCACGGCCGGGGCGACTCCATGATCCGCACGAAGAGTTGGGAACCGTCGGCGCCAAGCATTGCGCCACGGACATCGGCTCGCGCGCCCGGAGTCTTCTGGCTGGCCGCCGCATCGGTCCTGGTTGCGTGCGGCCTCGCCTTTGTGTACGCCGCCAAAACGCAAAACTTCGCCGATGTTTCGGACCGTTTGCAGCATGGCGACGTGCTGAATCTCAATGCAGTCTCCGCCGCGGAACAATTGCTGCCGTTTCTCGACGTGATCCAGGATCGCGAGCAGCGCGAAGCTGCCGCCGAGAAGACTTTCACATTTCTGAGCTCCGCGCGGCCGTTGCGCAATGTGGGCACGCTCTCCCGCTTGCGCCACGACCGCAAGCCGCTGCTACCCGTATCCAAGCTCAAGCCGTTGTGGGTGGTGCGTTCACCCGCGGAATTCCACCGCGAGTTTCTGATTTGGTCCGCCCTCTACTTCGCCGGCTTCTACCTGGTGTGGATCGCTTGGCGCTTGCGCCGCTTTTCAGGCGACCTCGCGATTCTGCCGGCGCTGCACCTGCTCTCCGGGATCGGCCTGATCCTGATGGTGAGCTTGCACGATCCTCTGCGCGACACCCTCGAATTTCGCAAATTCGCGCTAGGGGTGTTTCTCGGTTGCCTGTTGCTGCTGCTGCCGCTGATCCGCGCACTCGACTATCGCAGGCTGGCGGACTGGATCTACACGCCGCTGCTGGCGGCATTCCTACTGTTCGCGCTGCTGCTGCGCTTCGGCACGGGTCCGGGCACAAGCGATAACAAGGTCAACCTGGGACCGTTTCAGCCGGTCGAAGTCATCAAGATTCTGGTCGTTCTTTTTCTGGCCGGATACTTCGCGCGGAACTGGGAGCGGCTGCGGGACCTGCGCCAAAAGAGCCTTCGGCATTTAGGGGTGCCGCGCCTAGCCCATGTGCTGCCAGTGGCATGCGCGGTGGCGACGGCCATCCTGCTGTTCTTCGTGCTAAAAGACCTGGGCCCCGCGCTGGTGCTGTTCTTTCTCTTTCTCACGATGTTTTCGGTGGCGCATGGACGGCCGGGCCTCGCGATGCTCGGGATCGTCACCATGGTGGCGGCTGTCGTGGTGGGCTACCATCTCGGCGAACCGCGCACCGTGGTGGAGCGCATCGACATGTGGCTCTCGCCCTGGGACAACGACGTGCACGGCGGCAACCAACTGTCGCACGCGCTCTGGGCATTTTCGACAGGTGGCCTGTGGGGCTCCGGCCCAGGCTATGGCGATCCCGGCATGATTCCGGCGGGAAATACAGATCTGGTGCTGCCGGGCATCGGCGAGGAATGGGGCTTTGCGGGCGTGGTGAGCGTGTTTCTGCTGTTCGGATTTTTGATCGACCGCGCATTTCGCATTGCGCTGCGGGCGGTGTCCGATTACGCTCTTTTCCTGGCGCTGGGCCTGGCGTCTCTGCTGGCGTATGAGATGTTGCTGATCTCCTCTGGAGTGCTGGGCGTGCTGCCGCTCTCCGGAGTAGTTTCGCCGTTTCTGAGCTCCGGAAATACGGCCATGCTGGCGAACTTCTTCGTTTTCGCGGTGCTGCTGGCGATTTCCGCGGGCAAATCGGCGCCGGAGGGGCACGGGCTATTCCGGTGGCCGGTGCGCTGGTCCGGCGCGGCGCTGGCGGCGTGCGGGCTGGTGTTGGTTTCGTTTGCGGCGCGCTACCAGGTGGTGCACGACCGCGAATACCTGGCCCGCGATACGCGCGTATTCGAAGACGACGGCGTAAAGCGCGCGCAGCACAATCCGCGCATCAATTCCATCGCGCGAGAGATCCCGCGCGGCGACATCTACGACCGTAACGGCGTCCTGTTGGCCACCAGCAACTGGAAAGCGCTCGTCGACCGGCGCCCGCAATACCAGGCCCTGGGGATCGCGATCGACGAAACCTGCTCGCGCCTGGACTCGCGGCATTATCCCTTTGGCTCGGCAACCGAGCACTTTCTGGGCGACCTGCGCACCGGCGAGAAGTTCCATGCGCCGAACGCTTCGCTGGTCGAGCACGATTCCAACGCGCGCCTTCAAGGCTACCAGTATTCCGAGTTGGTGGCGCTGGTGCGCTATCGCCATCAGCCGGGCAATCCCGCGTTGCGTAGCCTGCTGGCGCGCGACCGCGATGTGCATACTACGCTCGATATACGGCTGCAGATGCGCGCGGAGCAGATCCTGCGCAAGCATCTGCAACAGGCCAACAAGGAAAAAGGCGCGGCGGTGGTGATGGGCGCGCGCACGGGCGACGTGCTGGCGATGGTGAGCCTGCCCGCGCCCGCGCCACCCGCCTCGCGCAGCGCCGCACCTTCGGACGATGAACTACTCGATCGCGCCCGTTATGGGCAATATCCGCCCGGCTCGACGTTCAAGCTGGTCACCGCGATGGCCGCTCTGCGCCTGGACCCGGACTTCCGGTATCGATCGTTCACTTGCCGGCGTCTGGGCGATGGGCGCGTCGGAGCCGTGGTCACGGGCTGGCGGCGGCCGATACGGGACGACATCAAAGACAAGGCCCACGGCACATTGCAAATGGAGCACGCCATACAGGTCTCCTGCAATGCCTATTTCGCGCAGCTCGGAACTTACGTGGTGGGAGCGCCGGCGCTCAAAGAGACCGCCGAGCTGCTGGATATTCCGGCCGGCGAGTTGAAGGAGCTCCAAGCCGCGCTGCCATTCGCATCCTATGGACAGGGTCCGCTGCTGATCACTCCGTTCAAGATGGCGCGCGTGGCGGCCACCATTGCGGCAGGTGGCGGCATGCCGCAAGGCCGTTGGGTGCTCGACGAAAGCAACCCACGGCAAGACGCCCCGCGTACGATTGTGCCGGAGGAACCGGCGGCGTTTATCGCCGGTGCGATGCGCCTGGTGGTGACTGATGGCACGGCCCGCCACGCAATGGCGGGAACGCCCGTCAATCTGGCCGGTAAGACGGGCACAGCGCAGGTCGGCGAGGGCGAGCCGCACGCCTGGTTCGCGGGTTTTGCACCGTCCGACGGCGACGCCACGCATCGCATCGCGTTTGCGGTGTTGGTGGAGCACGGCGGCTACGGCGGCCAGGTGGCTGCGCCCATCGCCCGTGAGATCATGGAGGCCGCGCAGGAATTCGGATTAGTGCCATGACGTGGCGCAGGCACTCCTGCCTGCCGCGGCGGCACTCTTGCCGCCGCAAACACTATCGGTTTATAAAATGAACCTTGCAGACTTCTTCGAAAAATTTGGACGCACCGTCTTTGAAGCTCCCTTCGCGCACGGGCAGGCCGACGAGCCGCCCGAAGTGGCCGAGATCCGCCTGGCCATCCTGGACCAAGTCCGCGAGAAAAGCTATCGCTCCGGCGGCAAAAAGATTTTCCCATTCAACCTGGTTCACATCCACCTGCGCGGCATCGAAGACAGCCGCGCGCCGACCTTCACGGGCAAGTTCTTCCGTAAATACTTCGAGGAGGAACTGCGCCACAGCCTGGATAAAGACGAGTGCCGCTATCCGGAAGATCTGCGTGTGGAGGTGCACGTTCTGCGCGAACTTCCCGCAGCCGGCCAGGAATGGCTGTGGGTGGAGATCGAGTCGCAGGATCGCCCCACCGCCGCCCCGCCAAGCCGCACCGCCAGGTTGATCGTAATGGAAGGAAAAGCCAACCAGGCGGAGATCACGCTCTCGAAAGCCCGCACCAACATCGGCCGTGCGGTGGATGTGTACCGCTCCGAAGGTTTGCTCCGCCGCAACGATCTGGCCTTCACGGAAGATACCGAGATCAACCGCACGGTCTCGCGCGAGCACGCGCACATCGTCTACGACAAAGCCGCGGGCGAATACCGGCTGTTCAACGATCGCTGGTACAAGCGGGACAAAGCCGGCGCGCCAGCCCCCTCCACCTGGATCGTGCGCGACGGCCTGAGCCAGGAAGTCCACCGCACCTCGCGCGGGACGAGGCTGGAATCGGGGGACGAGATCCATTTTGGGAAAGCCGTGGTGCGGTTTCAGATGAAGTGATCCTCCGGTCAAGGCCGCGCCTGCAACGGGTGCGCGACTAAAAGTGGAGAAGCTGGCGTTATGTGGGGCAGGCTGGCAGCCTGCGCGGCGGTTGGCTACCGCCGCTGTCTGGTGCAAACGCGGCAGGTGGCCGATCGACAATCGGCCGCAGCTAACCAAGCACATACGCTCAGATTCCACCCGTGCTGTTGATGAATTGCGCCGGTCTCCACTTTCTTGTCGCGCACCCGCTTGCAACCTGCGACTTGTGGGGATCATCTACACAATGGTACAGTTGGCTGTTCCGGTACTAATACTTGCGATCTAAATTGCATTACTATTTTTGTGTTTCGTTCGCTTTGTGCGGCGGGATACTGAGCGCAGCATCGGCGGTGACGCCGGATTCCGTTGTGCAGAATTACGCCGCTGCGTCCCAAGAACAAGCGCGCGTGATGCAAGGCGCAACGATGGAAGTGGAAATTGAAGCATCGCTACCCAAACTCAAGAAGCACGGCCGGTTGCGCGCGCTTCGCCGCATTTCCAGGTTGGGCCGCATCACCTACGAAGCGCTCCATTTCGAAGGCGACAATACTATCAAAACGAACGTAATCGCACGCTATCTAGCCGCCGAAACCCAGTCGCAGTCCGCGGAGTCTCCCTCATTGGCCGTCACGCCCGCAAACTACAAATTCAAGTACAAAGGTCTTGCCCAGAACGGCGACTCGAAGGTGCAGGTATTTGAGGTGACGCCGCGGCATAAAAAGATGGGTTTGTTCAAAGGTGAAATCTGGATCGATGCCGACACCTACTTGCGCGTCCGGGAATCCGGACGGCTGGTCAAGAATCCTTCCATCTTTTTGAAGAAGATCGAATTTGTGAGAGAGTATGAAATTCGGGACGGAATTTCGGTTCCGCTGCAGGTACACACAGTGGTGGAGACGCGGCTGGTGGGCCCCGCGGAACTGACCATCAATTTCCGGAACGTGTTGTTAGCGGAAGGCCCCAGACGGGCGAGTCTGGTGGACGTGGACGATCAGTAACGCTTCGCTCGCCCAGTGACCATTCATGAGAACACTGTTTCTGAATCCACCTTCCTTTGAAGGCTTCGACGGAGGCGCCGGTTCACGCTGGCCGGCCGCACGGGAGATCGAATCCTACTGGTATCCCGTCTGGCTGTGCTATCCGGCCGGCATGCTGCCCGACAGCAAGGTGGTGGATGCGCCCCCGCATAAGATGTCCATCGAGCAGACTGTGCGCATGGCGGGAGATTTCGAACTGCTGGTGCTGTTCACTTCCACGCCGGGATTTCACGTCGACGTGAAAATGGCGGAAATGATGAAGGACGCCAACCCCAAGCTGAAGGTGGCCTTCGTCGGACCTCCCGTGACCGTGGAACCCGAGAAATCGCTGCGCACGTCGCCGGCTATCGATTTCGTGGTTCGCCGTGAGTTCGATTATCAGATCGCAAGCTACGCCAAGGGCAAGCCAATCGAGGAGCTGCCGGGCGTCAGCTTCCGCAAGAACGGCCACATCGTGAATAACCCCGAAGGCCCGGTGATCGAGAATCTCGACGAGCTGCCGTGGGTCACCAAGGTCTATGCGCGCGATTTGGACGTGAGGCGCTACAACGTCCCGTTCCTGCTGAATCCGTTTATCTCGCTTTACACCTCGCGCGGCTGCCCGGCCATGTGCACGTTCTGCCTGTGGCCGCAGACGCACTCGGGGCATCGCTGGCGCCTGCGGTCATCCGACGACATCGCGCGCGAAGTGGCCTACGCCAAAGAAACCTTCCCCTACGTCAAGGAAATCTTCTTCGACGACGACACTTTCAACTATCAGAAGGCGCGCACCATCGAGCTGTGCAAGAAGCTCAAGCCGATCGATTTCACATGGTCGTGCACGTCGCGCGTGACCACCGATTACGACACGCTCAAGGCCATGAAGGAAGCCGGTTGCCGGCTGCTGATCGTGGGCTACGAATCCGGCGATCAGCAGATCCTGAAGAACATCAAGAAGGGCGCCACCATCGATATGGCCGTGCGGTTCACCGAAAACTGCAAGAAGCTGGGCCTGGTGGTGCATGGCGATTTCATCATCGGGCTGCCGGGCGAGACGCGCGAGAGCATACGCAAAACCATCGACTTCGCCAAGCGGCTGGATACCGAGACCATACAGGTTTCGATCGCGCACCCTTATCCCGGCACGGAGTTCTACGAGTACGTCAAGCAGAACAACCTGATCACCATCGACGCGATGACGGATGATACCGGGCACCAGCTTCCGAACATCAGCTACCCGGGCCTCGATCGCGGCGAACTGGTGGAGTGGGTGGAGCGCTTCTACGGCGAATACTACTTCCGCCCGCGGGTGGTCTGGCGCGTGGTGCGTAAGGCCATCTTCGATTCCTCCGAGCGGAAGCGCCTGACCAAAGAGGCGCGCGAATACATGGCGCTGCGCTCCAAGCGCAAGAGATTCGTGGCCTCCGAGCGCACCAAATCCGGGGATACGCGGGCGGCGGCGGCGACCGCGACTTCAGGCGATTAGGGCGCGATGAATGTCCGTGCCGCGCGCCTGCGACTGAAGACCCGGACCTTCACGGCGCTAGCGATCCTGAGCAGCGTTTTTGGGAATTTCTCCTTGAGCTGGGGAGTCCGCCAGGTAGGAAGCCTGGTCTCGTTATCTCCGCTCACCTACGTGCGCGCGATGTTCAACCCCTGGGTGGCGCTGGGCGTTTCGCTCTTGATCGTTTGGCTCTTCTCATACATGACGCTGCTGAGTTGGGCGGATCTCAGCTATGTTCTGCCGGTGACCTCCATCGGATACGTGCTGTCGGCCCTGGCGGGCAAGATGTTTCTGCACGAGGACATCTCACACTGGCGCTGGGCGGGCATTCTCTGCATCGTGGCAGGCGTGGCGCTGGTGGCACGCACCGCTCCCTATCGATCCGGAGCGACGCCATGAAGTGGATGCTGGTAGCTGTAATCGTGGCGGCGACCGCGCTCGCGGAACTGCTGCAGGCCATGGCCATGAAGCGGCACGGCGAGATTCGCGATTTCCGCCCGGGCGCGCTCGGGCGCCTGGCGGCCCTGCTGGCGCGCAATAAGTTCATCTTGATTTCGTTCGGGGCGCTGGCGGTTTCGTTCTTCGCGTTCATGGCGCTGCTGTCGGTCGCGGATCTTAGCTTCGCGGTGCCGGCCACGGCTGCCAGCTACGTGCTGGAGACCGTCCTGGCCAAGTATCTGCTCCAGGAGCATGTCAGTCGAGGGCGCTGGGCCGGCGCCTGGCTGGTGGCCTGCGGCGTAGCGATGCTGTCGCTGTGATCTGGCTGGCTGTCCCCGCTATTGCGTCGGCGGCATACTGGCTGCTGGTGATTGTGGCGGCGCGTTTCAGAGCTGTGCAATTGACAGGCGAAAGCGCCTGTCCCACCCCATCGCGGAAGGCTGTGCCGGCAGGTGGGGCAGGCGCTTTCGCCTGCCAACCGCTTTCTTCGCGGCTTTTCAGCGAGCGGGGCGTATCCATCCTCAAGCCGGTGCACGGCCGCGACCCGCACTTCTACGAAGCCATACGCTCCCACGCCGTTCAGGACTACCCGCAGTACGAGATTCTGTTCGGCATCGGCGACCCCGAGGATCCGGCGGCGCAGGATATCCGCCGTCTGATCGCCGAGTTTCCCGAGCGGAGCATCCGGCTGATCGCCGCCCACACGAAGTTGCCGAACGGCAAAGTCGGCGTGTTGGTGGACTTGGCTGCCGAAGCGCGCTACCCGCTCCTGCTGGTGAACGACAGCGATATTCGCGTGCCGCGGGATTATCTGCGGCAGGTCACTGCAACGCTGGAGCAACCGCAAACCGGGCTGGTCACCTGCCTCTACCGCGCACAGTCGGATCGCTGGCCCGGCCGCTGGGAAGCGCTGGGAGTAGCCACCGAATTTGTCCCGAGCGTACTGGTCGCGCGTATGCTCGGCTCGGGGGAGTTTGCGCTTGGCTCGACCTTGCTATTGCGCGCCGAGGACCTGCGCCGCATCGGCGGTTTCGCCGCCATAGGGGATTACCTGGCGGACGATTACCAGCTTGGACGCCGCATACGCGATCTCGGCCTACGCATCGCCTTCGCGCCAACTGTTGTGGAGACGCACCTCGCAGGCGATAGCTGGAGGCAGGTCTGGCGTCATCAGCTTCGCTGGTCGCGCACCATTCGCATATCTCGGCCGGGCGGCTATTGCGGCTACCTGGTGACGCACGCGACATTCTGGTCGCTGGTGGCGTTTGCCGCGGGCGCCTGGCCGGCCGGCGTGGCTGCGCTGCTGATACGCGTGGCCGCCGGAATCTGGGTGGGCCGCGGCGTTCTGCACGATTCTTCCGTGGCCCGCTACGCCTGTTTGATCCCCTTCCGCGATCTTTGGGGCTTCGCTATATGGCTCTGCGGCCTATTCGGTACCACCGTCGAGTGGCGGGGGATACGACTGAAGATCACATCCGATGGTAAAATAATAACGGACCTTTAAGTCCTGTTATAATTTAACCGGGGGTTATCGTGATCATCCTTCTTTTCGGGCCGCCCGGCTGCGGCAAAGGCACGCAGGCGGCGTTCATCGCGCGGCGCTTCCATATTCCAGCCATTTCCACGGGCGAAATGTTCCGGGCGGAATGCAAGGCCGGCACGGATCTCGGCCGGCTGGCGTGCGCCGTTCTGAAGTCGGGAGGCCTGGTTGACGACGCCGTCGTGGACCAGATCGTGGCCAGCAGAATCCGCCAGCCGGACTGTGCTTCCGGCTTCCTGCTGGACGGCTATCCGCGCACGCTGGAGCAGGCGACGTTCCTCGACGGCTTGTCGCAGAAGCTGGGCCTGCCCAAGCCCATCGCCATTCTTCTGGACGTGCCCGCCAAGGTGCTGGTGCCGCGCATCACCGCCCGCCGCCAATGCGGCACGTGTGGCCGCATCTACAATATGCTGTCGCAGCCGCCCAAGATTGGCGAAATCTGCGATGACGATCATACGCCCTTGATCCGCCGCGAGGACGACACCGAGGAAACCATCCTCGCGCGTTTGAAGGCTTACCACGACGCCACCGGTCCGATGATCGCGTATTACGCCAATGGCGGATGCCGCCGCGTGGATGCCACCGGCACGCGAGAACAGATCTCGCGGGAGATTGAGTTGCTGCTCGACTCCGAATTGGTTCCCTGCCTCCAATAGGCCGGCGGGCTCCTGTCCAGCCGTCTTACGACTGGTTGACACGGTGTCCGGAGATCGCGCAAACTACAGTCAGAAGCGTTTCGAATCGGCCTAAACGTGACAATCGATCAACGGCTGGAAAAACTGACGGAGCGCCATGAGGCGCTGACTCAAACGGTGGAGCTAATGGCCGCCGATAACCGGCAGCCGGATCGGCGCCTGGGCGAGGTCATGGAAGCCATCGCGCGGCGCATCGAGCGATTGGAGGGTTGATGGCGGAGCACGACCGAGAAAGGCGCGAAATCAGTCCTAATTTCGGAAGCGTACGATGACCGATACCCGCGAGCAGGCTCACCATTTGATTGACCGTCTGCCGGAGACGCAGCTCTCGGCACTGGTCGGACTGCTGGAAACCATGGTTGATCCTGTGGCCGCCGCTCTCCGCAATGCGTCCATCGACGACGAGCCGGAGACCGACGATGAAAAGCACGCCGCCGCCGAAGCGCGCGACTGGCTCGCCCGGCGCGGCGGCAAGGGCATCCCGCATGCAGAGGCCATGCGGAGACTCGGCCTGGAGTGAGAGAGATCGAATGGACTGAGGCGGCGCTGGAAGATATGGCGGCGCTCGATAAGGGAATCGCACGGCGCGTCAAGCAAGCTGTGGAGCGCTTCGCCGATACCGGCGCGGGCAACGTCAAGCGGCTCCAGGGCATCGACCCGCCCGAGTACCGCCTCCGCGTGGGAGACTATCGGGTCCGCTTCCACCGGGAGGTCGAGACGATTCGCATTCTGCGGGTCCGCAACCGCCGCGAGGCCTACCGCTGAAGGCCGTCGTAGAGTCCGGCGGCCGCCATCAACTCCCCGCCTTGCGCTCCACATGCCCGCCAAACTGATACCGCATCGCCGACAGCAGCTTATCCGCAAAATCCTGCTCGCCGCGAGAGCTGAAGCGCTGGTAGAGCGCAGCGCTCAAAACGGGCGCGGGCACGGACTCGTCGATCGCCGCAGTCACGGTCCAGCGGCCTTCGCCGGAGTCGGAGACGCGGCCCGAAAAGCCGGCCAGATCCGGCTGTTCGAGCAAGGCTCTGGCGATCAGGTCCAACAGCCAGGAAGCCACCACGCTTCCGCGCCGCCACACCTCCGCGATGTCCGCCAGGTTCAGGTCGAATTGATATTCCTCCGGATGGCGCATCGGCGCGGTTTCCGCATCCGCGCTCTGCGTTTGCTTGCCCGCATTGGCATGTTTCAGAACGTTGATGCCCTCGGCGAAAGCAGCCATGAGGCCGTATTCGATCCCGTTGTGGACCATCTTCACGAAGTGGCCGGCCCCCGAAGGCCCGCAATGCAGATAGCCTTCTTCAGAGGTGCCGCTGGATTTCTCGCGGCCCGCCGTACGCGGTATGTCTCCGCGGCCGGGCGCCAGAGTCTTGAAGATCGGATCGAGATGCGCGACGATCTCGCGTTGGCCGCCGAGCATCAGACAATAGCCGCGCTCCAGCCCCCAGACACCGCCGCTGGTGCCGGCATCCACGTAGTGCAAGCCCTTGGCGGCCAGTTCCCCGGCGCGCCGTATGTCGTCGATATAGTACGAATTGCCCCCGTCTATGATGATGTCGCCGCTCGCCAGGCGGCCGGATAGATCCGCGAGCGTGCCATCCACGACGGCGGCAGGAACCATCAACCACACCGCGCGCGGCGGCGCCAGCTTCTTCACAAAATCGTCGAGCGAGGCTGCCCCCACGGCGCCTTCACCCGCGATCCCGCTCACGTTGGCGGCATTCTGATCAAACGCGACACATTGGTGCCCACCACGCATCAGACGGCGGACCATATTGGCGCCCATACGCCCCAAACCGATCATCCCAAGCTGCATAGAAGTCCCCTCAGGATCAGCGTAGCGCACCTGGTGGGGCAGGCGCTTTCGCCTGCCAACCGTCAGCTCTACGAGGACGTTAGCTCTTGCCGGACGTTTCCGTGTCGCGGGCTTTCATGGTCAGGATCAGCGTAGCGCACTCTACCGGCTTGACAGACGAAAGCGTCTGTCCCACCTGGTGGGGCAGGCGCTTTCGCCTGCCAACTGTTACCTCTACAAGGACAACTAGCTCTTGCCGGACGTTTCCGTGTCGCGGGCTTTCATGCTCAGGATCAGCGTAGCGCACTCTACCGGCTTGACAGACGAAAGCGTCTGTCCCACCCCCTGCTGAAAGATTTGGAGCCTAGTGGGGCAGGCGCTTTCGCCTGCCAACTGCTAGCTCTTGCCCGACGTCTCCGTGTCGCGGGCTTTCATGAACAGGTCCACCGAGTTCTTGTCGATTATGGTGACACCGGTATCGAGCGATCGTGGAATGCGGGCGAAGGGATCTTCCGCCCAGTTGGCGCCTAGACGGCTCAGCGGATGGTGGTGCAGATCGTCCAACATCTTCACACCCGTGAACGCCATGGTGAACGGCTTCTGCGCAACTGTCGCCGCGATCACGCCTTTCTGCACCCATTCGAGCGTACCCTGATCGGTGTCCATCGCCACGATCAGCTTGTCGTGCATGTTCGCGCGGTTGACAACCTCGGCCACTTCCTTGCCCGCGATGGCCTCCAGACACACGAAGGCGTCCACCTTCTTTGGCTCCTTATCCAGGATAGCGGCGGCCGAGTCGAAAGCGGTCTGCGGCTTACCCTTGATGTCCACCACATCGACAATCTTGATTCCGGGCTGCTCCTGAAAGGCCGCCTCGTAGCCGTGCAGGCGCTCGTCGAGGTTGGCTTGGCCGGGCATCGTGAGGACCACGACGCTGCCCTTGCCTTGCAGCAGCTTGGCCGCCAGCCGCCCACCCATCTGACCCGCCGCGTAGTTATTGGTTCCTATAAAAGTGAGCCGCTTGCTGAGCGGCGCGTCGGAGTCCATGGTGATGACGGGGATTCCGGCGTCTACCGCGGCGTCGATATCCGCCGCCATCAGGTTCGCATCGGCCGTGGAGACCAGGATGCCGGAGGGTTTCAGTTTGGCGATCCGGCGGAACTCCTCCTGCTCGGCTTTGGGATCGTAACCGTCAGGACCCACCATCTCGGCCTGTACATGCATGTCGTTGGCGGCCCGCATTAGGCCCGCGTTCGCGGTCTGCCAATAGGGCACCTTGATGTTGACCGAAACCAAGTAGTACTTCTCGTCGGGGCTGTGCTCGCCGGCGCAACTGGCCAGCAGCAGCAGAGCGCATACGCTGAGCAACAACAGCGATTTGGTTGAAAAGCGCATAGAGTCCTCCGTCGAGAGCACTATACTATCTGTTTGCGCCGCGCACAAGCGGGTATCGGGCAGGCGCATTTGCTGCATGTCGCTAACGGCGAGTCGGTAATTCACAGCTTCCGCGCGGCGGGGTTGGAGGACACGTGCCTCGCGTAGTTCGACGATCTGCATGAAGGCCTCTTGCGAATCTGCCTCTCTCGGAACTGTCCGCCCGCGACCCCTCGCGAGTCGCGGATTTCGGGTGAGGCGCATATTCGGAGGTGTTTCGCTCGTTCACTGCGCGTGCCCTCGCTGGAAAAGACCGCGGATAAAGACCGCCTCAGGCCGCACGGCCATCGTGCGCTTGCCGGCGGAGCTGACTGGATCCCGATGCTGCCTGCCGCTGAGATCGTGCGCGGGGCGTGCTGGCGAGCATGTAACCCAACGCGTAATATATGAGGATGCTGGTCCTGGCATCCCGCTCTCCGCGCCGCCGCGAGATCCTGCAGCAGGCAGGCATTCCTTTCGTAGTCCGGCCCGCCGACGTCGACGAGACGCCGCGCCCCCAAGAGTCTCCCCGCGATTATGTGGCGCGCGTCGCCGCGGAGAAAGCTTGTGCAGTCGCCGCCGGACCCGGCGACATCGTTCTGGGCGCAGACACCACCGTGGTGGTCGACGGCGAGATGCTGGGCAAACCGCGGAACTCCGCCGATGCTGCACGCATGCTGGAAATGCTCTCCGGGCGGCGGCACGACGTGCTTACCGGCATCTGTCTGAAATCCGCCGCGCGCGTGATAGCGGACTACGCGGAAACCGGCGTGTGGTTCGCTTCGCTCTCGCGCCAGGAGATCGCGGACTACGCCGCCAGCGGCGAGCCCATGGACAAGGCCGGCGCCTACGCAATTCAGGGTCTGGCCGGCAAGTTCATTCAACGCATCGAGGGCTGCTACTTCAACGTAATGGGACTGCCTATCGCCCTGTTGTACCAGCATTTGCGGATCCTGGAAACAGCCCCGCGGGTAGGCGCTCCCCGCTGAGAAAACTGCCCCGAGAATCTACTGGCTCTGGGCGGGCCGCTGCGATAAAACAGGACCGTCTGCGCTGCGTAGGCGGTCAATATTTTCAACTAGCCACTAAGTGCAGCCGATTCCTGCCCTGCCCCTTCGCGCAATACAACGCCCGATCCGCCGAATGCAGCAACGCCTTGGCGGATCTCTCCCCGTTAAGTTGCACGACGCCAAAGCTGGCAGTGACGTAGCATGTCTGGCCCTCCGGCGAGCGGTATCCCAAAAGCTCCCATTGCTCGCGCAATCTCTCCATGAGCGGACCGGCCTTGTCCACGCTGGTGTTCGGCAGGACGATGCAGAATTCGTCGCCGCCCAGTCGACCGGCGATATCTTCGTGGCGAATCCCCCCGCGCACAAGCTGCCCGAACGCGGAGAGGATCTCGTCACCCGCCGCATGGCCATGCGTGTCGTTGATGGCTTTGAACCGATCGATATCGCAGATGCACAGCGATAGCGGCTCACCGCTGCGCGCAGCCTTTGAGATAGCGAATTCAAGCTGGGCCATCAGGCCATGGCGGCTGGAGAGTCCTGTCAGGGTATCGTGCGCAACGTGGTATCTCGCCTTGCGGAAAGCCGCTTCCACCGCGGAGAGGTCGTAATAGATGATGGCCACCGAGATACACAGCAGAAATATGGCGGCGACACAGCTTAACACCACCATCGACTGCAAGCGGCGGCTGCTGTGCTCCTGTTGCGCGAAGCGGGCGGCCAGGATTTCCTGCTCCGCATGCTCTATCTCGGCAATGCCCTGCTGGATTTCCTCGATGTATTGGGGGCCGCGATCGAACGTCAGGATTCGCCGGGCCGCCTCGAAGCCTTGCTCGTGGCCAATCTTCAGCAGCGCGTCCAGCAGGTCGAGCCTGCGTAGAATCAAGGGCTCGAGCTTATCGATCCTGGCTTGTTGGCCTGGGTTGTCACCGGTCAACTGCCGGACTGCTTTGAGCCTTCGCCTGGTCTCCATCAAGCCATTTGAGTATGGGACCAGATAGGATTCCTGGTCCGTCAACAGAAACCCGCGCAGCTCTGTTTCGGCCTGAGTCACACCGGTCGCTGTGGCTTCAAGCTGGGTAATGACCTGGTGGGTGTGCGCTACCCACCGCGCATTATCCACCAGGGTCGTGGAGGACCGATAGACCGCCATGGTAATGCCGATAAGACAGATCGCCACCCCGGCGGCCGCGGCTTTGATTTCATAGCTTGCGAGCAAGACCTAGAATCCCATATTCGATTGGCGGGATTCCAGGCTTCATTTAGTTAACCCGGTACCGCCGCGGAATCCAACATGCCTGCCTGGATCTCTGCCGCGAGCGACGCAACCGCGTCCTCCATCGGACGATCCCGCTCCAGAAACGCCGCGACGCCGCGCACCGTGTCGTAGACCTGCCGGCTCCCCTGCCCCAGCCGCGCCGGACCGCCCCGCAAATCCACTGCCTGGGCCGCGGCCAACAGCACCATGGCGGTCTCGTTGCGCAAGCACTCCAACGCATCCGCGGCGGTCACCGCGGAGTGCATTCCAAGACTGACCACATCCTGGTTGTACTGCTCGGTCGGCAGGGAATGTATGGAGCTCGGACCGGCCATCTGGCGAATGGCGCAGGCCAGACTGGTGACGCTCAACTGCATGCCTTTGAAGCCGGAATTCAAACCTGGCTCGGGCACCAGATTGGCTGGCAGGCCGCCGTTGAACTTGTCGTCCACCACAACGGCGAACAAGGAGTTGGCCCAGTTGCCCTGAATGGCGAAGTCCAGCTTCCAGGTGTCCAGCAACCGCGCGATGTGGCCGCCGTAGAAATTCCCGGCGCGGTAGAGTGCGCCGGTCTCCGGATCGATCAGCGGATTGTCGTTGGCCGAATTAACTTCCCGCTCGACGACGGCGCGCGAAGACTCCAGGGCCTCCCAGGCCGGGCCGAGCCCCTGCGGCACACAGCGCAGCGAATAGCAGCTCTGCGAACTGGACTCCTTCACAAAGCCGCTGCCACTCAGTAGCCCGCGGACGTACGCGGCCACCTCGATCTGGCCCGGATGACCTTTGCTCTCGTGAACCCACGGCTGATACGGCTCGGAGGGCGCTTCGAGCGCCTGTATGGCCAGCGCCACGGCCGCGAGCAGAGCGCGCAACACGCGTC
>JBEKUO010000170.1:0-11520 GCA_049514955.1 Bryobacteraceae bacterium
GGCTATCAGATATTGCGCAACGGGGTACAGATTGCGACCGTCTTCTCGACCTCTTATCAGGACTCGGGCCTGGCCGACAGCACATCCTATACCTATCAAGTGCAAGCCTTCAATCTGGCATCCATTGTCTCAAAGCCCGCCACGGCTACCGTTACCACGCCGGCGGCGAATCAAATCACCATCTGCGCGGTCACCAATGGCGCCAGCTTCACGGCAAATATCCTCTCCCCCGGAGCTATCGCCACGATCTTTGGTAATAACCTGGCGACCTCTACCGCACCGGCCATGGCTGTCCCACTACCCATGACGCTGGGTGGCGCGACCGTCACCGTGAACGGCATCGCCGCTCCGCTCTTCTTTGCCAGTTCCCTTCAGATCAATTTCCAGGTCCCGAATGAGGTTAAAGTAGGCACGGCCACCGTGGTAGTAAGCATAGGAAGCACCAGCACTGCACCCTTCAGTACTGCGGTACAGACTGCCGCGCCTGGAATCTTTACGTTCTCGACCAACCGCGCCGCTGTGCGGAACCCGGACGAGAGCGTCAACAACTCCAATAATCCGGTCACTGCCGGCAGTTACATCGTCGCCTACTTGACCGGCCAGGGTCCGGTGGACAATCCTGTGGCAGACGGGGTGCCTGCGCCCGATTCGCCGCTCTCACACGCGACTTCCACGTATTCGGCCACCATTGGGGGCCTGAACGCAAATGTTTTCTTCCTCGGCCTGGCTCCCGGGTATGTGGGCTTGGCGCAGGCCAATATCACGGTGCCGTCGTCGTTGGCCAGCGGCGATTATCCGCTGATCATCACCGTCAACGGCGTGCAAAGCAATGGCCCGCTGATCACCGTTTCGGCTCCAACCGCACCATGACAGCCATGGCTGCCACTTGACGAATCTAAGAAATCGCGGCCTCTACTGATGTCTTAGCACGTGCTGAAAACGGGTTCGGCGAGGGCCGCGACGGCGGGTAGATCCCTGGTAAACTGAAGCTCAGCCGGGTACTGAACCATGTCCATCAATCGAAGGTCTTTTCTGAACCGGAGCGCCGCGGCCCTGGCTGGCACGGCCCTCTCGTACAACCGCATACAAGGCGCCAACGAGCGCATCTCGCTGGGGCATATCGGCATCGGCTCGCGCGGAGGCGAGCTTGCCTGGATTGTGTCGCAGCTTAAAGACAAGAAGAACGTCGAGATGACCGGCGTCTGCGATCTATGGAAAGTGAACCGCGAGCGCGCGGCACAGAAGGCCCAGACGGCGTATGGCAGAGCGCCGCGATCGTTCCAGTACATGGACGATCTGCTGGCGCTGAAGGACGTCGATGCGGTCCTGATCTCGACTCCGGAACACGCGCACTCGACCATCTTAAAGCTGGTGGCCGAGGCCGGCAAAGACGCCTATTGCGAAAAGCCCATGGGCAATGTGCTGGAAGAAGTCAAGGCTGCGCGGGACGCCGTCGTGGCGCGCAAACGGATCGTGCAGATCGGCACGCAGCACCGCAGCGAACCGTACCAGATCGCCACGCGCGACCTGATCCGCACGGGGGCGCTCGGCCAGGTCACGAAGTATGAGATCGTTTGGAACTATCACGGCCCCCGCTGGCGGGGTCGTCCGGAAGTCAAGCAGCTTCGGGAAGAAGACACCGACTGGCGCCGCTGGCTGCTCACCAAGCCCTATCGTCCTTTCGACCCGCGCATCTACTTCGAGTTCCGGCTCTACAAGGATTTCTCCGCCGGCATTGCCGACCAGTGGATGAGCCATGGCATCGACCTCTGTCACTATTTCCTGGACGATAACTTTCCGCGCTCAGTGATGGCCCACGGAGGCATTTTTGCCTGGCCTGACGGTCGCGAGAATCCGGACACGTTCCAGGCGCTGCTGGAGTATCCGAAGGGCTTCCTGGTGAGCTATGCCACGAGCTTCGGCAACGATTCCGACAGCTTCACGCGCATCATGGGCAAGAAAGCCACGCTGATCAATATCGGAGGCGAGGGCAGCCAGCGCTGGAAGCTGGTGGAGGAAAAGGGCACGCACGAGGACAATCCGTACGTTCACCGCGCGGAGACCTACGTGACGCTGCCCGACAACACCAACCTGGCGCCTCCTTTCATCAGCGACAACGACCTATCCCACATGGCCAACTGGCTGAATTGTCTGCGCAGCCGGCAGCAGCCCAACGCCACCGTGCATAACGGATTCGCGCACTCGGTGGCCGTGATCATGGCGGCACGTGCTTATCGTGAAGGTAAGAAGCTGTATTGGGACGCCGCCACAGAGACTATCGTGGATCATGCGTGAGGGCGTGGCCAGCGTCGTGGGGCCGGCAATCTTGCCCGCAGCAGCCTTTCAAGCGGCTCTGGGCGAGCCCAGTTCGCTTGCGCCGGCAGGAGTGCCTGCGCCGCGCCGGCTGAAATCCGGCTGCAGCCAGGATTGGCTTCCCCACTTTTGTAACGATGGTGCTAGTAGCAGTGGCGCTGCTGGGCTGCGGGAGATTGTTACGTGAGCTGCTAAGTTACTCCGCTCAAGCCCTGAGCAATTTGTGGAACACGGCATGTCTGGGAGAGTTGGCTTCGACGTGGTCCGCGCCTGCCGCCGTGAGGGTATAATCCGAGTTGTCGCCCATCTGCAGATAGCCCTTGTCCTTCAGGTACCAGACGGCAAAGGATAGATATTCGCGGGGAAACCACATCAGCCGCTCTAGATCCAGCAGGGAAAGTCCCGGATGCTCCATGTCACTCCGGCGCCGGTTGTAAAGCAGGCACAGAATGCCCAGGCGGCGGTTATTCTCACCCTCAACCCCGTCCACGAACTCCTTCAATTCGAAAGCCGGCATTGGTTCGCATTCGTGTACGCGCCGGGAGGAGTCGTAGCGCGCGCGTTTCTCGGAATCGGAGAGCGTCTCATAAGCGTCGTTCAGCAGCAGAAACCGCTCGGCGTCACCGGTCTGGGGATTGTCCGGGTGGAAGCGCGCAGCCATAATGCGATAGACGCGGTGAATCGTCTCCGTCTCCGCATTGCGGCTTACCTGCAGCACCTCGTAGTAGTCGATCGCATCCATCAGCGGCAGACGCAGCGTCCGCTTGGTTTCCTCCGAAAACTCGAGCCCCACGACGTACATGGAACCGCGGCGCGTGCAATTGCGCACCGTCGCCCGTCCGGTAAGGTCATGGCGCTCCGCTTGCAAGCCGACGAGCGCACCGGGGGCGAGCTCTTCGGTGGACTCGATGCGCATGCCGGATTTGGAAACATTCAGGCCCCTGGCCCGCATGGATTTGTTCTGGCCGCGCGCATCCTGCCAAACCACGGCAAACATCGCGTTGGTGAAGCGCCGCTGTTCCGTCCTTTTATCCGACATTCCGCTGGCTCCTTCTATTGAATACGCCGCCGCCCACACCTAGGGCAAGATGGCAAAGGTAACGTGGATAACGATAACCTAACGGTTAACCGTTCACTAAAGATAATCGGAATCCCGCCTGCCGGCGGCTGCTCCAAGCTCCACCGGATTAAACCCGATAACGTTTGGCACTAACGTTAGTTAACGATATGGTACTTAGTCCGGTAGCGCCTAACTTAAAGAAACGACTAGGCTACAGCGCGTCCCTCTGGGCGGGGTAACATTCTCCTTGACAGCGTCTGAGTATTACTCCGATACTGAGGCGACCATGATCCTTACGCCGACTCGCGCGATGGGCTCCGGTGTCGCCGACGATTGGACCGCATTCTCTACGCCGGCCCCATCGACCTTCGCCGGCACCCTGAAACACATCGCTCGAAGCCGAAGTCTGACTGGATTGGCCTGTAGATGCGGTGGCCGGCCAATCACAGAGCCAACTCGTCACCAAATCGTTGACATATCTCCTATGGGCGGGCCCTGGCACACGCCGGGGCCCTTTTGTTGCTTTCAGGCGGTATGTTAGCCCATTCCTCGATGCGGTTGGAATACTGGTTGACTGTCTGAAATGAGATCTTCGACGACTGTTTAAGAAACCTTATGCCAGCAAGTTCGCGAAGTCGTATTGTATTGTTTTGGCTAAGCGATGAGGAGTACCGCAGTTTGCAATTGGCTTGCAATTTTGCCGGAGCACGCAGTCTATCCGAGTTCACGCGTTCCATGGTGATGGCTGCGTTGCGGCCGGAGACTGCCCGCAATCCGCTCCCAGAGATCGAGCGAATGCGCCAAGAAATCGCGGATCTGCGCGCCGCGATTGCCGACTTAAAATACGCCCTGGAGGGGTGGGGGTTCTCCACTGACGCTGTTTTCGCTACTGCTGGACCACGCCTTTTGGAATCCGCGGGACCGTCGAATTGTGTCATGCGATCGCACCCAGCACGCTCGCGCTGGCTGAATTGATGGTTGCCAATCCATCTGCGATGTGCGAGCTGCGGCGCCCAACCGGAGACGAGTGACGGATTGACCTACTCTTTGCCTCATGAAGCGACGGTATCCGTCAGCGACACGCTGGCGACAAACAATCTTCGTACGTGATGTCAACGTCTCGGCATGCAGACCCACGCCGCCAAACAGTAAAATCACAGTGCGCTTGCGCATGGTTTTCTGATCGTTTATCCGGAAAGCTGCGTGGAGTGCTTTTGAAGGCCAGCCGCGGTTGCACAAGCGGCCGGTTCCGCCGCGATTACTCTGTCATAACTGCCCAAGACCTGACCAGAGGAAAGCCAGGAGAAGAGATTGGACCAAATGAGCCTGGGAGCACCGCGCTAGATCGCGGGACGCTACCGCAACTCGATATAGTGTCGCCCGTAGTAGAGCCGCGCCGTGCCATCCGGCGCCACGATCGCTTGCAGCGGCCGTGGCTGCTTCAATGCCGCATCCCGCGGGGTTGTGCACTCCGCCACGGCGCCACCGGCTTGGTTATAGAGGGAGAATTTGCCCGGCTGGTCGACGCCCGTGCCTGGCCGCGCCCACCCAAATCCGTAGCTGCCGACCGTCACTTTCTGTCCGCAAATAGTGAGGTCGCCCTCGGTAATAATCATCCCGATGTACTTCGCAACGATATCGGCGCTGTATCCCGCGGTATCGATTAGAGCGAACAGCGCCCGCGCGCCGCCCGGCGTCTTCACGAGGCTGGCGTTGCGCTTCTGGGTGGGTATGGCGTTGCCCTCCAGATAAAAATCCTTCGGAACCGCCGAATCGAACGCTTTGCCCGTCACTAACTCGAACCTCTGCTGCGCCAGGGCAGCCGGAGACCAGGAACCCGGCACGGCAGTTGCGGCAACCAGGCACATCACCAACTGAATTCTTGTCATATCAATCGCATACTCCTCGCGGCTCCGGCTACTGTATCCGAAACGGGTTGCCGCCGGGCTCACAGACAGCCCTCAGGCCATACTATACTAATACGCCGAGCACATGTTGTCCGAACTCTACCGCTGGCTGCCGCCGGAAGGGGTGAAAATCCTGCTGGTGCTCTTCCTGTCCTTTCTGACGGGGCTCGAGCGCGAGGAGCACAAGACCGCCGCCGAGCACTACTCGTTCGGCGGCGTGCGCACGTTTCCCTTGATCGGACTGATCGGCTACGCGATTGGGCTTTTGTCTGGCGGCCAACTGCTGCCGGTCACCCTGGGCTTCGCTGTGATCGCAGGCTTCCTGATGCTGTCCTATTGGCACAAACTGGCGACCTCGGGACTTGCCGGAGTCACCACCGAGATGTCGGGTCTCACAACCTATCTAGTGGGCGCACTGGTATACCGTGAGCAGTTCTGGATTGCGACCACTCTGACGATCGCCAGCATGTTGTTGTTGGAACTGAAGGCCGGGCTGGAGAACCTCACAAAACGAATCGCTCCGGAAGAGATTTTCACCTTCACAAAATTCCTGCTACTCACCGCCGTCGTCTTGCCCGTGTTGCCCGACAAGGACTTCGGTCCGTTTCAGATCAACCCCTTCAAGACATGGCTGGTGGTGGCCGCGGTGAGCACGATCTCCTATGGCAGCTATGTGATCCAGAAGGTGACCAAGGGGCAGGGCGGCGTACTGTTGGCCGCCGTTCTCGGGGGCGTTTACTCCTCCACTTTGACAACCGTAGTTTTGTCCAGGAGAGCCTGCCACGAAGACCATCCGCACCTCTTCGCGGGCGGAATTCTGATCGCTTCCGGCATGATGTACCTAAGGCTGGCAGCCTTATTGGCGCTGTTTAACCGCGGTCTTTTCGGGGCGCTGGGTCTGCCCTTTGCGGCGCTGGCTGTCGTGGCCGTACTGGCGGGCTGGTTGTGGTCCAGAATTCCCGACGCGAAGACCAGTGAGGTCAAGCGCGAGTACGAGCCCAAGAATCCACTCGAACTGCGCGCCGCTTTCGCGTTTGCGCTACTGTTCCTAGCGATGCTGGTTGCCACCCGCCTGGCGGTTGTTTACCTCGGGAAGGGCGGCGTGTACGGTCTGGCGGCGGTGATGGGAGTAACGGACGTGGATCCCTTCATCATGGGGATGACTCAATCCGCCGGCAGCCTGACTCCGTTGTCGGTTGGCGCCGCGGCGATTCTGGTGGCGGCGGCCAGCAACAATCTGGTGAAAGGCGTCTACGCATACACGTTGTGCGATCGCCATACCGGCCGCCAGGGGTTGGTTCTACTGTCTGTCTTGGCGGCATTAGGGCTGGCGCCTCTGCTGTGGTTATCGTTCTGAAGCGCAGCGGAGCCCGCCCGCCCCGAGGCTTCTCCGGGAGGGCCGCCGGTTGCTCCCGACCAGGTCGCCGATCGTGTTGCTTCGCAGATAATCCAGAATACGGGAGCGCATGTCTTTCCAGACCTCATGCATCGGGCAGGGATGCTCCTCGGAGCATTCCACATGGCCCATCGCACACTGCTCGTAACATGCGATGCCGTCGAGCGCCTGCACGATGTCCAGCAGCCGAATTTCGCTCGGATCGAGGCCCAGCGTGAACCCGCCCGTGGGTCCCTTACGGGACCGCAGCAACCGCCGGCCAACCAGCTCGTGCAGGATTTTGGCCAGAAACCACAACGGTATGTGCTCCTGCCGGGCAATCTGCTTGACGGAGACGAGTTCGCCGGCTGGGCATCGTGCCAGATGGACGCACGCGCGGACCGCGTATTCGGACGCCTTAGAATAGATCATCGGCTTCTTCAGCCCGCTCTCAATCAGATCCTATTATCTGATTGTACCTCCGCCCACTTATCGCCGCATCGCATTTGGGACTTTTAAGCGATTGGATTGCCTCAATCTGTAGAAAGATGCTACAACAACTTAATATCTGTGTACCTAAATACCTCTTCTATCTGAAGCGGCGCGGTGACGGCCTGGCCAGCGGGAAAGGCAACTTAGCCGCCGATGAACGCGGATGAGACAAGCCGCCGGTTTCTTTGTTTTTAATCGGTGTTTATCCGTGTTCATCGGCGGCCCTCGCTTTTTAATGGGCGCGAGGTTGGCAGAAGTGCTGAGCAACGCAGAAGAGGACCCTATTATCCTGTACGATGTTAGAATGTGTTTTGGCGGCGTAGCTGCGTCGCTCAACGAAGGGAATCGCGTATGACTGCGGAATTGCCCATCGACGTGCTCAGGCACGAGCACCGCGTGATTCAACGCGTGCTCACGGCTTTGGAAACGAAAGCCGGGGAACCCGCATGCCCTCGGGAGTTTCTCGAGCATGCCCTGGACTTTTTTTCGAACTTCGCCGGCCGCTGCCATCTCGCAAAAGAAGAGGAGCGTCTCTTTCCCCTGCTATGGGAACGAGGAGTGCCATTGGAGAAAGGCCCTCTCGGCCCTCTGATGAACGACCACGAAGCTGCGCGCCTGCACCTGGCCGCCATGCAACTTCGTCTGGCTTCCTGTGACGGCGCGCCCGATGCCCTGGACACCATCCGCGCGGAGGCCGGTCAATACGTCGCGCGCATGCGCGAGCATATGCAAAAGGAGGAGCAGCGGCTCTTCAACGTGGCGCGCTCGCTGCTCGGCCCGCAGGATGTGAAACGTCTGCAGCGCGATTTTGAGGAGGTGGAGCTGGGGCCGATGGGGCCTGCCTTCCACGACTGGTATGAGGCGCTTGCCGAGCGTCTTTGCGCGGAACCGGTTAAGAAAGAACTATAATCAAAAGCTGTAATCGATTTGTAACGATTTTCAACCCAGGGGAGTGACGGTTATGGCGGTGGCCATGGAAACCGGGCAGTTTGCCGCGCACCATGTGACGAAGCTTCTGGAGCGCCTGGCTTTTCAGATTGGCAGCGTGAGGCACGCGCACGATGCCGAGGCGGTCCACGATCTGAGAGTCGCCATCCGGCGCTTCACGCAGGCCCTGGTTGTGTTCCAGCCGTGTTTTGCCCCCAAGGAAGTGAAGAGGATCCGCCGGCGCCTGAAGGACACCATGGCGCTGGCGGGGCAGGTGCGCGATTGCGACATCGCGCTGAAGTACCTGTCGGAACTGCGCTCGCCGGAAGCGGCCGCGCTGCGGGAGGAGTTCCAAAGCCGGCGGCACGAAGCGAACGGCGCGCTGCTCGCCGCGCTGAAACGCTGGGTGCTGCGGAAGACTTCTTCCAAGTGGCGCGATGGGCTGGAAGCGATCCGCGATGCGGATGGATTCTGTCATCGGCAGATCGACGACACGGCGCACCGTGAACTCCCGCGGATCGCGAGAGGATTCTTCAAATGTGGGAATCGTGCGGCTGACGCCAAAGCCTCGGCGGAGGAACTGCATCAGTTTCGCATCGCGGCGAAGAAGTTCCGGTACACGCTCGAGCTGTTTGCGCCCTTTTATGGACCCGCTGCAAACGATTGGCTGGAGCGAATCACGGGCGTGCAGACGTTGCTGGGCCGCATCAACGACTGTCGCACCGTGAGGACCATGGTGTCCCGGATGGGCGAAAACGGCAGAATCGAGGCTTCCCTGAAGAAGAGGCAGCGCCGCAGGACGGATGAATTCCGGCAGCTCTGGGCGGAGCAGTTTTCCTCCTCAAACGGCGCGAAGGAGTGGATGCAGGCATTGCGATGCCCTCCGAGAAAGCCGATGGCAAAGGCTACGCCCGGCGCTAAGCCCGGCGAACTGAGGTTCGCCGCTGCACGCTGAAGCGACGCTCATCTGTGACCCCATGTCGCTCAATAAGTTAGCGGCCTCATTCGGCACCGGTTTTCGGTGCGGTAACTGCGATTGTGCGAACCAATGCCAAAGCCTGGCAAGCTACGCTCGCCTGCGCCGACAAGAGTGTCGGCGCGGCAGGCGGGAGCGCCTGCGCCACGAAGGCCAATCGCAAGGGTCACACCCCGGTTCAAACCGGCGACTTGCGCGCCTCAGCGAGGATGCCGCGCATGTATTCAGCAGCCAGTTGGGCGTTCTTATCGACAAACTCCAAACCGACGGTTTGACCGTTCACCACCGGCAGCGGATGGCATAGCTCGAAGCCCGCATAGCCCTGGTAGCCGATGTCGAGCAGCCCCAGCATTTCCGCCAGGCACTTCTCGTCGCCCTTCAACGTGATTCCGCCGGGTCCGCGGTCGTATTCGCCTCCGTAATGCCACAGCGTCTGGAGCGACCCAATCTCGTTCACCGCCTTTCGAACAGCCGCCTCGTCCAAGCTGTGCTCCAGTCGCGCGTCGAAACAGATCTTCAGGTTCGGCGATCCCACTTCTTTGACCATACGCAGGCTGTCCACATAGCCCTTTTCGATCACCGGCGGGTGGTTCTGCAAAGCCAGGGTAACGCCGAGATCGCCGGCGAGTTTGGCCGCTTCCGCCAGGCTCTGGCGGCACCACGCCCACGTCCGCTCCGGTGAGAATTCCTGGTGCTCGGCTTTCCAGACAGCCTGTGCGAGATCGTAGCGGCCGCCGCCCTCGGGCCGCAAAGTTACGCCAGGCCAGCCGAGGAAAACGCGCATCGTTTTCGCGCCCAAATCGGACGTCATTCGCATCAACTCCCGCGCATAGACCAACTGGGATTCGCGGTGCTCCGGAATCGGACTGCTGAAATCGTTATTGCCTGCCACCGCGTAGATCTCGATACCCTGATCGCGAGCCATCTTGCGCAGTTGTTGGCAGCGGGACTTAGGCATATCGAGCGGGTTGCCGTGGGGACGCTTCCCGTCGATCTCGACGCCCTGATATCCGAATTTTTGAGCGCGCCCGATGACCTGCTCGATCGTCAGTGCATCGCCGCGATACCAAACGCCTCCGTAGGTGATGGTGTATAAGCCGATCTTCACGCCGGCCGCCGGCGTGGTGGAGCGGAGCAGCTCCGCAGCGCCCATCGCACCCGCCGCCAGGGCCGCGGTTCGGACCAGCCCGCGCCGGCTGACTTGATTCCGATCATCTTGCTTCATGGAGGGACCTCCATGCATAGGATATGTCGCTTTAGGCCTCCGAGACAAACCGAAAATGCCGAGGTGGGACAGACGCTTTCGTCTGTCAACCTTTTAATAAGTCATTCGGCGTTCGACGCGTGTTACGTTACAGGTAAATGGCGCACCTGAATTCGTGGCGGGGCAAGTGGGCGCTGGTCAGCGGGGCTAGTTCCGGGATCGGCCAGGCACTGGCTGAGCAGCTTGCGGCCGGCGGCGCAAATCTCGTACTCACTGCCCGGCGGCGGCAGCGGCTCACCCAACTGCGCGGCAAACTGCGCTCATCGCACAAGGTTCGGGTCGAGGTGCTGGCCGCCGACCTTGCCCAGCCGGGCGCGCCGGAGGAGATCTTCGCCTTCACCGAGGAACGGGGCATCGCGGTCGACCTGCTGATCAACAACGCGGGATTCGGCTCCTACGGGGAGTTCCGCAACAGCGACCGCCAGCACGAGCTCGGAATCGTGCAGGTGAACTGCTCGGCCGTGGTGCATCTCACGCGGCTCTACCTGCCCGGCATGGTGGAACGGCGTGCGGGCGACATCCTGATCGTGGCATCCACCGCCGCATATCAGGGCGTGCCCTACATGGCCACTTACGCCGCCAGCAAGGCCTTCGATCTGCTGTTCGCGGAGGCGCTGGCTGAGGAGGTGAAGGGCTACGGCGTGCGGGTTTGCGCCTTGTGCCCTGGCCCGACAGTAACGGAATTCCAGAAGTCCGCCGGCGTGCCGGAACAGATGTCGGTGGGCATGGAGGAATCGGCGGACCAGGTGGCGCGGAGTGGCCTGCGGGCGTTGGCTGCGGGAGAACACTCGGTCATCTCGGGGTTTACGAACTGGCTCGGCGTGGAGGTCCAGCGGATGGCGCCGCGGCGGTTCGTCACCTACGCGGCGGAGAAGATCTTTCGTCCCGCGGACCGGCGGTGACGGGGCTGTTTACTTTTGCAGCCCCGGAATCCAAAATGGAAGTCTCCGACCATTCGTCGTCGAGTGACTCTACATGTGGCTGTTGATTCCGGCGATTGTGCTGCCGCCGCTCATCCTGAACCTGCTCCAGTGGCGACGGGATCTTTTGCGAATCCACGAATTGGCGGCCTCGCGAAAGGAGATCCATCTCGACCTGCGCCGTGACGAGGCGGCGCGGGTGAGCTTTCTGGTGGCTGCCTGGAACGAAGAGTCGACTGTGCAGTCGTCGATCGCAGCGATCCTGCGCCTGAGCTACCCCAATCTG
>JBEKUO010000171.1:0-11499 GCA_049514955.1 Bryobacteraceae bacterium
AGTCGAGGAACTAGATGAGCATATTCAAGCGGAGTGAAAAATCCGCTAACGCCGAGACCGTTTGGGCTTCGGTTCGGGCTTCATTCGATAGTTGCCGTTTGGTACAAAGTCGGCCCTAAAATGTCCAATAGATCTCTTCACGATCTTGGTAGCTCTCTCGTCGAGAGATGTTGACCATACGAAGCCACAGTAATGGTCATACCAAATCTCTTTGCCTTTGTTCGCATCCCAGATGGCTTGCGGCATTTTGACCATCTGAGGGTCAGTGACAGGGTAGATCGGACCATTTCCCGTACATTCGTGAGCAGGACAAGACATTTTTATCGCCTGTTATCCGGGTGAATCCGCTCATTGTGCGGGGATTTCTCCGATTGCTTGCGCTGAGTAGGTCCGATAAGGCAGGCCCAGTGCGTAGTCGGCATTGGCTAGACCAAACGTTGTTCCCAAAGCGATAGCGGGAGGTGGCGTAGTCCATATCGTCCATATCCAATCATTTGTGGTTCCGGTGCCGCCCACACCTTGACCCCCATCGGCGTATGTGCCGTCAAAATCTACGACTCCTTGACTGGTCAGGCCCAGAGATCCGCTCGAATTCATAATCGCAGTGATGAAGCCAAACGTGAAGTTTCCGTTCGTAGGAACCTTCGTTCCTTCGATCACGTCGAACGGAATCGTCTGCGGGGTGGATTCTAGGCTCACGTCGAAACCTTTGCCGATACCTACGACGGTATAGACCGTGGCGGCTTCAACGGAATGGTATTCAAACAACAGCGGTGTGATGTACCCGGAGGTGTTGCCAAAGGTCGTGAGACTAAAGAGGTACTGAAGGCCGACAAGATGCGTTCGAACCGGCAAAGAACCCCCGACGTAAATGACTAGCTCCGCAACCTGCTGGTCAGTCACCGACCGAGGAGTAGGCGTAGAACCCTCAGCAACCGGTGTGGACGAGGTAGTATCGTCGCCAGCCAGGGCGCTCGACCCGAAGGTGGTAAGCAGCAAACCAAATGAACAACCGAGTACGATGGCCTTGCAATTCTGCATCGTCTTCCGGCTTGCGAAAAACATCACAATTGCCCTCCTCCAAGAGATTTGCCTCTCGACGGCCTTTTGGCAGCTTGGCTGGAATTGTACCAGCGCACGTCTTGGAATGCAAACCCACCGAGACCGACCGTCCCGGCTGGTGGCGCAAGGGTCACGTTTCGCCGGGTTCCTTGCCGTCTGGCGTTGCGGCTTGTGCGGTTGTCGCTCAGTGGCGTCTGGTGGCGGCTGGTGCTCTCGGTGGCGTCGTCCTGGTGCTGTCTGGTTTGCGTGAAGATTTTGATGCGCTGTAACGATGCTGCTTCCTCAAGCGTAACGGGATTAAGCTGGTGATGGGGAATCAACCAGCCAAATCAGCTTTAAGCTCTGCTATCTTCTTTTCCAGATAGGCAACCCGCTTATCAAAATTAGCAAGGCGTTTACATTGGGTAAAAACGTTGCCGAGGGGGAAAGCTAAAGCCAAAGGAAGAGTGACCAAAGCTAAAGTAGAAGTTAAACCGAGTTCTTCAGGAGAAGTGCTACGCTGCCTCATTTCCAGCGCAAGGATCAGCAAAAGCGCAACAACAAAAGCTCCAGTGATAGCCATTCCACCAACCTCAATAAGTACGTAGAGGAGGAGTTCGTAAGCATTACCGTGAAGTCGTTTGAGCGTCAAAAGGTCCTTCTCATAAAATCGCAAGTTGGATGTTTTCCAAGCGCTGCGCATCTTGTTGGGCGGAACGGTGAAGATAATCTTAATGAACCGACGAATGTCGGAGGAATAAACCGAAATTAGTCCCGCCAAAATGAACAGCAGATAAGTCAAAATCATTTCCGGCTTGGTAGCCCACGGCGGTATCATGCGAAATACCTTTCTCCTGCGTTCATTATCGTACATTTCTGTTCTGGGCGAAAAGCGGCGGGCTGCTGCGTCCTGGTGGCGCAAGGCTCACTTTTCACCGGTTCCTTGCCGTATGGCGTGGCGTCGGTGTGCCGGTGGCTGGTGCTGGTCCTGGTGGTGGTCCCGCAGTCTGATGCGATGGCCAATCTGTTATATGATGATCGGATGCGATGGGAATATCGTGTGCTTATCGTCAAGACGCCAACTGATGACGTCTCAGAGACGCCACCAGCCGGTGACCTTTCAGACATTTCAGAGATGCCTTGGGAAGCGGAGCGAAAGAGCTTTGATTTTCCGTGGCAGCTATGGGGACCTAGCGAAGATTTTGAACAGAACTGGACACGACGGATGGGAGGTATGCGGCACTATTTCCGAAAGCCCTTCGCTGATTATTCTTAAGCGTCCCAAAGCCGCCTGAAGTTCAAGCGCTTGGCATCTGGTGGCGGCTGGTGCTGTTGGGTCCGGTCGGTTGCCGGGTGCTGTGGTGGCGTTCCTAGTCGGTAGACAAAACGGGCGGGTCTGGCGTCCGGGTGGCTGTCGTGGTGTCGCCGGGTCCGATCTTCCAAAATGCGCCAAAACCGGCGAACCCGGCCAAAGCTGTCAAGAGGCTAGACACACCTTTGTCTAATTAATTTTGGTCCACCCGGAACCCGTTGATTCTGCATGTGGTTGTGCGTTTCAACCTGAATTCAAGCTGGATCCCTCGGGCGATGAAACCCCGCTCTACAGCTTCACGGGCGGACCGGACGGGGCCTACCCGTTAGGCGGTGTGATCCTCGATGCGGCTGGCAACCTCTACGGCACTACCTCTCACGGGGTTACCACAAAGAATGGCTCCGTTTATAAGCTGGATGGGGCCGGCCAGTCCGCTGTGCTCTACAGCTTCACAGGCGGAGCGGACGGAGGTCAACCGTACTCAGGTCTGATCCGCGACTCAACTGGCAATCTCTACGGCACAACTCTGTACGGCGGCACGAACAACGCGGGGGTCGTGTTCGAAATCCCGGCAACCTCAACCATGGAGCAGTGACGGGCTGGTTCACCGTGATCCGTCATGAGCGCCTGCTTGTCGCAGTCTTCGATCAATCCGGAGGAGTCCGTTTCTTTGCTGGGGGATGCGGCCGGCGGTTGGCGGCGGTTTGACCAGCAGGCCAACTGTCGCTCGGTTCAGGCGGTGGTGCAAATTATTTCAGTTTGAGTTGGCCGTCAGCGAAACATCAGCGATGTTAGCCTGGCCTGGCCCGGTACTTGTTATGAGGATCTGTAGAGGCTTTCCAAGCTGAGCCGGACTGGCTCCGGAATTGAAAGTGATCGTCTCGGTTACGAATGTGCCGCCCGCTGGAGTTGCCTTGTTTCCCGAGGCCAGCGTCACGTTTCCAGCCATCAGCGCTGCATTATAGCCAGTGAATGGGTAATCGGCGCGCGCCCCCACTTTCACTCTCAGTGTGTAGGTGGTATTGGCTTGAAGAGTGTCGCTTAGCGTTTGCAAAATGGAGCCACTAACGGCGCAAACACGATCCGCACCGCCAAGGGCCGCAACATAAAGTCCAGCGGCAGATACTCCGGGGAACTGAGTCGCTGAGTCCACTTGCACAAGAGTCTGTGGACCGACCGTCCAGCCGGTAATAGAAAGTTGGTAGCAATTTCCGCCTTCTGCCGACGAGCACGGTGCTCCCTGTGACGTGTACATCTTGTCTACGTCAAAGTGCGGATTCAGGATTGGAATCGATACAGCGTTGCCTTGGGCGAATGCCGTTCCCAACAGCATCATGACGAAAGTCAACGGCAACACGTGGGCTATTTTGATATATCGCATGGCTTCCTCTCTGTGCTTCCTCTCGTGTGCTTTGCGTGCTCGGAAGCACTGCAACAAGTATAACTGAGAAGCTTTAGTAGCGAATCACCCTGCTCCTCAGATGTCGGTTTCTGATGGCCAAATGTCGGGTTCGATGTCCGGTTTTTGAGGCAAACCCGACATCAGTCTCTACACGCAGGAGCTTGCTGTCGGCAACGTAGGTGGGCAGGCGCCGGTGACAACCGATTATCGCCGCCAACGGCGCAGAGCATCGCACGCCGGCTTACACTGGAATCTTTGAGCGCGGCAGATGGACGACAATGGCGAGTATCGACCCAGCGGCGGGCCTCTGCGCCAGTTGCGCCCACGTCGACAAGATCCGCTCGGACCGGGGCTCGATCTTCTACCGCTGCCTGCTTTCTGCCAGCGATCCACGCTTTCCAAAGTATCCGCGCCTTCCGGTGCTGTCCTGTCCAGGCTACGCAAGCCTCCCAGAACACTGAAGAACACGAGCTTGCCTGAACCACAACGCTGATAGTGACCGCGAAACTGGCGCAGAGGCTGCAGGGCGGCCAAAGAGAGATTCTGAGTATTGTGAGGATTGGTGAGAAGCGTAGTCGGATTTGGTCTGCCCCGGCAGTGAGATGGTCGGGTTCCTTCAAAAAAACCCGACATCGACCCGACATTTCCGCCCAAAAACCCGACACATCAGTTTCGCTAACGGAATCAGCCTTAGGCCGAAAAATGTCGGGAATAGCAGGTTTTTCTAGGATGAGAGAGGCGCGACGAATTGGAGCAGTGTTTTTCGCGTGCGCGGGAGAAGGTAGCGGGAGAGGGTAGCCGGCGTTTTGGACTCCAATTGGACGCCAAACCACCGGCCTGGGGAAGCTGGTATCTGTAACTCTTTGAGGAATTTGGTCGGGCCGCCGAGATTTGAACTCGGGACCTCTTGCACCCCAAGCAAGCGCGCTAGCCAGGCTGCGCCACGGCCCGAACCTTCTATTCTACGCCAAACCGCGACACGCCATACTGCCACGCGTCGCGCGCGCAAGCCCGTCAGACGCTGCACGATCCGCGGGGAAACGGCCGCACAAGAACCGGGCCGAGGTGTATGGGCGTCTCGGCGCGCACTCCCGGCGCTGGGGCATGATCGTGGTGAGCGGCGGCGCCACTGGCGTGGGTGTGGCCATCGACGCGGCCATGATCGGGTACGACGCGCTGCATCTCGATCCCGGCGCCGATTGACCAACCGGCGGCGGTCGCTCGCCTCGACCGCCGCCGCCGCCCCGGGCTACCCGTTGCTGAGCGTCAGCGTCGCTACCGTGACGTGCGGCCAGAGGACGCCGTTGAAAACCAGGATCACTACCTGGGAGTACTGCAACTGCAGGAACGTCGGCTTCGGCCAGAACGGCTCGATCTGCAGAAGCGGCCGCCCCGCGCCTCCGGCCGGCAGTGCCGGAGTAACCCCGCCCGGGATGCTCACCCACTCGATCCAGAAGGTCGCGTTCGCCGACGCGACGAAGGCGTTGGCGGGGCCGGTGGGATTCTGATTCTGGGCCGGGTTCGCGATCCCTAGGAACGGGATGTTCTCGATCCCGCTGCCGACGCCGCTCGTGGAGAGGTTGATCGTGACCGTGCCCAGGATGGTCTGGCCGGCGATCGCAGCCCTCAACACGGAGTTGGGATCGTTGATAAATCCCTGGAAGGAAGCCGGGTATGGGCCGTTGCTCTGCGAACCCGCAACGTCGGCGGTTATGTTGACCTCCGGAACAATATGCTCGAGGCCGTCCCCGCCGGGGGGCGGGATGTCGACCGGCTGGATACCCAGGCCCAGCGCGCCGGCGGGCGGTGTAAACGCCGGGAGAACCGCAATGGGGAAGATGGGAGGTATGGTCGGTGGCCCTGGAATCGGCGTGGTATCCGGGGTCGTCCCCTGCATCAATACCGAGACCCCGTGCGGGATGCTGGCCATCCGCACGATGCTGGGCAAGACTGGAGGGTCCACGCTCGCGGGCACGTTCATGAATAGCCCCGGCTCGAGATGCAGCGCCTCCCCGGCAGTCGAAAACGGCGGCGGGTCGGCGTCGGTAACCCGCTGGAGATAATGCAGGCCGAACAGGCTGAGATCGGTCTGCGGGTTCAGCCCCCGGTTTGGCACCACTCCCGGGATCAGTTCGAAGTCCAGCGTCTCGCTCGTCAGGTTGAGCTCCAGGAAGCGTTTGGTCGCGGTGCCCGGCTGCGATTCTGGGTTGTCGGGTCGCCAGATCGCATTGAAGCCGCTCCCCTTCCAGCTACCCGGCAACGATGCGAGCGGACCGAGTTGCAACAGCGTCGAGATAGGCCCCTGCTGGCGACGGGGCGGCACGAACACACTGGTAGACATTTTTCTTTTTCCTTTCTAGGTGAGTTTCGTATGGAAACCCCTCGCTTCTCAGTGCGGTTGACAGCGAGATCGTTACATCCGGAACTCCGTTTTTGGGAATTGAGTGTGTTGGGACAAGCGCGGCTGGGTGCAGCGCACCTTATCTTCGCTGAATGTGGCACGGGTTGGATTTTCTCGCGCGCAGGCGCCAGAAGATCGCTTGTGCGCCAGAAGATCGCTTGTAATGTTTGCCGGGGACCGAACACTCTACAGCAGAGAATCGAGGACACACAACATGAGTATCCCGCGCCGTTTTCGATGGGCCATCGGCCTCGGAAGCCTCAAGATCCTGGCCGCCACAGTGCTGTTCGTCTATAGCAAACACAAGGCGGCCAGTCCGCCCGCGCCCGTGCCAGTATCGCTTCGGGCGCGAGTTGCGAACGCGATTCCCGGCAAGGATCTCGGCGCTCATCCGCCGAAGCCCGAATCGGTTTCCGTCCCTCGCTCGGCCGCACCCTGAGAAATGCACACGCCGAGTCCGCGCTGGCGACAGAGTACGCTCGCGTGCCCGGATTTTAGGCAGTCGTTCGTCGCGTAGTCGAGCGCCCGCTCAGCACATGTAAGTCCAGTCGCGATGCCGGCGCTTTCTGTCCGTTGTGCCTTCCCCGGTCTGCCTTCTCAGGCAAGCGCTCACTTTGAAGTCGCTTACTTGCACCGCGCGCCGGCCACGCTATACTATCCGCTGGGAAACGAGCGCACATGAACCGGGCCGAGGTGTATGGGCGTCTCCACGCGCACTCCGGGCGCTGGGACATGATCGTAGTGGGCGGCGGCGCCACCGGCGTGGGTGTGGCCATCGACGCGGCCACGCGCGGCTACGAAGTGCTGCTGCTCGAGCAGAGCGACTTCGGCAAGGGCACCTCCAGCCGCAGCACCAAACTGGTGCACGGCGGCGTACGCTACCTCGAGCAGGGCAATATTTCGCTGGTCATGGAAGCGCTCCGCGAGCGCGGCCTGCTGCTGCGAAATGCGCCGCACTTGGTGCACGATCGCGCCTTCATCGTGCCCAACTACGACTGGTGGGAAGCGCCGTTCTATGGCCTCGGCCTGAAGGTCTACAACCTGCTGGCCGGCAAGTACGGCTTCGGCACGTCGCGGATTCTGTCGAAGGAAGAAACGCTCGAACGGCTGCCCACCATCGAGACCGGCGGATTGCGCGGCGGCGTTATCTACTTCGACGGACAGTTCGACGATTCGCGGCTGCTTATCGACATGGTGGCCACCGCGTACGAGCAGGGCGCCACCCCGCTGAACTACGTTGCGGTGACGGCGTTGACGAAGGACGCCGAAGGTTTCATCGACGGCGTGATCGCGCGCGATACCGAAAGCGGCGACGAATTCCATGCGCAAGCCGAGGTGGTGATCAACGCTACCGGTCCCTTCAGTGACAACCTGCGCCGGCAGGCGGACGCGTCCATCACGCCGATGATCGCGCCGAGCCAGGGAATTCACCTGGTCTTCGACCGCTCGTTCCTGCCCGGTGAGAGCGCCATCATGGTGCCGCACACCAGCGATGGCCGCGTGATGTTCGCCATTCCGTGGCACGACCACGCGCTCATCGGCACTACGGACACTCCCGTTGCCGACGCCGTGCTCGAACCGGTCGCGATGGAAGAAGAGATCGAGTTCATCCTGCACACCGCCTCGTTGTACCTTGCGCACAAGCCTACGCGCGACGATATCCTGAGCGTGTTTGCGGGGATTCGCCCGCTGGTAAAGTCGTCGGAAGGCGGGAACACGGCGGCCTTGTCGCGCGACCACACTATTCACATCGATCCGTCCGGCCTGCTGACAATTTGCGGCGGCAAGTGGACAACCTATCGCCACATGGCGGAAGGTTGCGTCAACCAGGCGGCCATGCTGGCGCGTTTGCCGGAGAAGCCTTGCGTGACGGAGCATCTGAACTTGCACGGTTTTCATCCTGGCGCGGAGAAGTTCGGCCACTTGCGCGTGTTCGGCTCCGACGCGCCGCCGATCCAGGAGATGATGCGCGCGGACCCGGCGCTAGCGGTGCCGCTCGATCCAGCGCTTCCTTACACGGGCGCGGAGGTGGTGTGGGCTGTGCGCCACGAGATGGCGCGCACCGTGGAAGATATCCTGGCGCGGCGCACACGGGCGCTGTTTTTGAACGCGAAGGCCGCGTTTCGAATGGCGCCACGGGTGGCGGAGTTGATGGCGGGAGAGCTAGGACGCGACGCGGCGTGGCAAGCTCGACAGGTGGAAGCTTTTCGAGAAACGGCCAGGAACTACCGGCCACACTAAGTTGAGCATGTCAGAAGAACAGGTCGTTATCCTCGTAGAGTTGCTGGACGAAGGCGTGGAGTGCTGGCGTCCAGTGGCGGCGCAGCGCCTCTCTGAAGATACCTACCGCATCGTGGATCCGGTGCCAGAAGGGGAAACTTGGCAATTTCAACCCGGTCAGATCGTCCGCTGCAAACAGCGACGGTTGAGCGATGGAGTGCGCCTGACCGCCTACGAAGCCGTCTAACTTGGGCCCGCCGGCATCGTCAGTTGCGCAGCACCGGAATCTCGCGCCGTTCGATCAGCCCAGCCACCGCGGCGATATCCCCATCGAGCGCGCGGTCCGCATCCACGAAAGCGCTCACTGACCGGATCGCGCGATAGACGCGCCGCGTGCCTGTACCCATGCGGTCTCCACCCTTGCGCAGATCGATCGCCTGCACAGTAGAGAGCAACGTGATCGCCACGGCATTGCGCAGCAGGCGCGTGATGTCCATCGCGGTGAGCGCCGCGTGCGTGCCCAGGCTGACAATATCCTGGTTGAACTGCTCTGTGGGCAGCGTGTGAATCAGGCTCGGCGCGCACCAGTGGCGAATGGCCGTGACCAGGCTGGTATGCACAAGCTGCATGCCCTTGAAGCCCTGATTGATGCCCGGGTGCGGGCTCAGCGAGGGCGGCAGCCCGTTCGAGAAGCGGTCGTCCATCAGCAGCGCCATCAGCGAGTGCAGCCAGTTGGCGAGATTGGCGAGGTCCAGTTTCAGGCCGTCCATCGCGCGCGCGATGTGCGCGCCATAGAAGTTGCCGGTGTGGTACACCTGGTCCGCTGCCGCGTCGATCAACGGATTGTCGTTGACCGAATTAGCTTCCCGCTCGATCACCGTGCGGCACTGCTCCAGAGTCTCGTGCATGGGCCCCAGGCCTTGCGGCGCGCAGCGCAGCGAGTACGGACTCTGGATGGATTCGGTGGCCGCCGCCACGTGATGGTTCCCGTTGGCCCTGCGGCCGGCCTCTTCCACGCGATGCCGGATATCGTCCAACGGAACCGCCAGCTTCGAATCGAACAGCAGGGAGTTGAGCATCTCCGCTACGGCAAGCTGGCCCGGATGATGTTTGGCCATGTGGATCGCCGGATGATAATAATCCGGCGAAGAGCTTAATGCTTCCGCGGCCATGGCCAGCGCATCCAGCGACAACCGGAACAGATAATCGGCCTCATCCACCACGATTGCGCCCACGCCGGTCATGACCGTAGTGCCGTTGAGCAGAGCCAGCCCTTCCTTCGCTTCCAGGCCCAGCCGAGCAATTCCCTCGCGGTCGAGAGCCTCGCCGGCGGGAGCGCGGCATCCTTTGTAGAACACCTCGCCGCGCCCGCACATGGCGCGCGTGATGTAGGCGGAAGGGCACAGATCGCCGCTCGCGCCGACCGAACCATAGCGCGGCACGATGGGCGTTATGCGGTGGTTCAACAGGTCCAGCAGCCGCTCAACCACTACCAGGCGCACGGCCGAAAGTCCGCGGGCCAGCGCATTCGCGCGCAACAGAATGGCAGCCCGCACGGCTTCTTCCGGCAGAGGTTCGCCGACTCCGCACGAGAGGAATTCGAGCAGGTTCTGCTGGTGGTGCGCCAGTTCATCATTCGGGATCACGTAGCGGGCATTGCCGCCGAAACCCGTGTTAACCCCGTAGACCACTTCGCCTCCGGCCAGTTTCCGCTCCAGCGCTTCGCGGCTCCGGCCGATCCGCCGCCGGAATTCCTCGTCCGTGCTCAGCGCGACGCTCTGCCCATGCCGCGCCACGGCAATAATTTCATCGAGGGAAAGATTGCTGGGTGAAATACAGACTGCCGACGAAGGAGCGATCAAGGTCGCCATGGTTGCATCCCGTTCAACACCACAGTGCAGTGGTGTTCTTGGCTACAGTATGGCACCCTAGGTTGCGCCTGTCAATGTTTTCGAGAGCACCATCGGTTTCCCAGTTGGTACCGGCATGCACACGCCGGGTGTATACGTTCCAACTGCGGCAGGCTGCGTGCTCCGTCGTGATTTATCAGGAGAAAAGGATGTTACGAAGATTACTTTTCGTGGCACTGGCATCGGTGGCGGTTCTGGCTGCGCAAGACCCGCCTGCGCGGGCCGGTCGCCTCAGTTATATTTCTGGGTCGGTTTCGTTTCAACCCGCCGGAGTCACCGACTGGGCTCCGGCAACCGTCAATCGGCCGCTTACCACCGGCGATCAACTTTTCGCGGATAATGGCGCGCGTGCCGAAGTTCACGTGCCTGGCGCCGCCTTCCGGCTGGGCGATCGTACCGCATTCCAGTTCTTGAACCTCGACGATCAACATGCGCAGGTGCGGCTCTCCGAGGGGATTTTGGACGTGCGCGTACGCAGGCTGGAAGGAAATATCGAGGTCGACTCTCCCAATATGGCATTCACGATCTCGCGGCCCGGCGAGTACCGTCTCGACACGAATCCCGATACGATGCAAACTTACGTGACGGTCCGTGACGGAGAAGGCCAAGTGACTGGACCGGGCGGAGCGTTCGCAGTGCATATGGGCGAACAGGCCGCCATCGTCGGTAAGGATCAAGCGGCGCGCTACAAGGTATACCAAGCCCCGCGTCACGACAGCTTTGACGCTTGGGTGATCTCGCGAAGCCGCCACGAAGACCGGTACGCGCAGTCCCGCTATGTCTCGCCGGACGTGGTCGGGTACCAGGATCTGGATGAATATGGGTCCTGGCGCGCGGCCCCGGGTTATGGCGAAGTCTGGGTGCCCAGCGTCACGCAGGCGGGATGGGCGCCCTATCAATATGGCAACTGGGCGTGGGTCGAGCCTTGGGGTTGGACTTGGGTCGATGATGAGCCCTGGGGATTCGCGCCATATCACTACGGACGCTGGGCGTACATCGGCGGATTCTGGGGATGGTGTCCCGGTCCGATCGCGGTGGCGCCCGTGTACGCGCCCGCATTGGTGGCTTGGGTTGGATTCGGAGGCGGGTTTGGAGTTTCGCTCGGATTCGGCGGTGGATTGGGCGTGGGGTGGTTCCCGCTTGGCCCGAGCGACGTGTTCATCCCGGGATATGCCGCGAGCCGCGCTTACGTGACGCGAATCAATGTGACGAA
>JBEKUO010000172.1:0-11472 GCA_049514955.1 Bryobacteraceae bacterium
CGGTTACTATTTCGAACTGGACTGTCAGCGGCTCGAACCGGGGCTACCAGGTCGCTGGACCGGGAAGCTGGCGGACGGAGGACGACGATACGACGCTGGCCTATACAGGTCAATGGACGAGATCCATCGGCAACTACTCCGGCGGATCGATCAGTTATGCAACAACACCCAGCGCAAGCGTAAGCCACTCTTACCAGGCGCCGCTAACTCACACTTTGTACTTAGGGACGCGGAACGCGCCTACGTGTACACAGATCTCGATTCAGGTGGACCAAAACCCGGCGTACACTCTGAATCTGGCCCTCGCCGGTGAGGACATTTTGGTTCGGTGCGATCTGGGCGAGCTATCCGGCGAAGTTACGCACACGGTCACGATCACGCATGCGGGGCAGACGGGCTCCTATTTCTACTTCGATTTTTTGGAAGTGGCGATGCCCACCGCGGACCTGCCTGTTTTCTTGCCCGACTCGCAGACCACGCTGGCGACGGACTGGGACACGCTGCACTCGCAGGCGCTGGCGCCGGAGCGGACGGCGTGGCTGATCCAGGCGCTGGGGTTTACAGGCAGGAGCAATCACTACGCAGGCGCGCTCTGGTTTTACGAACTGTGCTGCCCGGGACAGCAGTATGCGACGGGGACGATCACGTTTTCCGGCGTCTCGCAGTTCGGAGATACGACCCAAGTGTCGCTAGGTCCTACGATCTTGACGCATTTGAACCTGATCGGCGATACGCCGGCAAGCCTGGCGGTTGCGTTCGAACTGCTCATCAACGAAGGCTCGACGGGTGTGTGGGCGGAAGCGAGCGGTACGGCGCTCACTATCACCGCGCGGACCATGGGAAGCGCCGGCAATGGACTCACTCTGGCGGTCGACGTGGGCGGCAGTACGACTCTTCAAGCGCAGACAAGCGGCTCCCTGGCTGGTGGCGTGGATGCCAACTGGCTTACGGATCTGACCGCCACGCCGCCGATCAATCGAGCCGCGCGGGACTGGAGCTTGAGCTTCTTCACGGCGCTCAAGGGTTACGGAATTGACGTCACGGCATCCTTCAGCACGGAACTGGGCAATGGCGATCCGTCGGCGCTGGCCGGCATTGCGCAGTGCTATCCGGACGGCAGCCCGTGCATGGTGAACACTCCGGCGCTGCAGACGAATTTCTCACCGGCGAGCCTGACGTTCTGGCAGCAGGTGTATCTGGCGATGGCCAACGTGATGGCGCAAGCCGGGTTGCAACCGTATCTACAGTTCGGTGAGGTTCAGTGGTGGTACTTCTGCCCGCCCGCGGATCCCGCGAGTGGCAACTGGCAGCCGATCCCGAACGGCGGGATGCCGTTCTATGATGCCTACACGACGAGCGCGTTCCAGTCACAGTTCGGGCGCCCCATGCATGTGTTTACGGATCCTAGCAACGATCCCACTCCATACCCGCAGGAATCCGCCTTCCTGCCTGGGTTGATCGGGCAATTCACCACGGCGATCATGGCCTTTGTGCGGCAGACGCAGGCGAATGCCCGCTTCGAGGTGCTCTATCCGCCGGACACCAACGATGCTCCGCTCACGAGCGTGATCAACCTGCCCGACACTTGGACGCCGGCGAACCTGGATGGCTTCAAGACGGAGAACTTTACTTATACGGGGAATCGGAACCTGAACGCGGCGTCTGCTTCGATCGCGCTGCCCATGCAACTCGGGTTCGCGCCGGCAAACAGCGCACACCTGGTGGGGGTCGGAGACTACACGACACCTTGGGCAAAAGAAGCTCGCATTGCGGAAGGGCTGAAATTGGGGTCGGTGGTGCTGTTCGCGCTGGACCAATTCTGCTTGATCGGCTACGGGGTGCCGCTGCCGCCTGGGGCTGGACGCGGCGTGTTTATGGGGGCTTAGCAAGTTTGGGGAAGACGGCAGAGTAGCCGCCGATGAACGCGGATGAACGCGGATAAGACAAAACCACGATCTTTGTTTTTATCGGTGTTTATCGGCGTTGATCCGCGGCTAGCGGCCCGGGCAGAATTCGCCGAAACTCGGGAAGGCAGGCGAAACCGCCTGCCCCACCACTGCGAATCAACAGTTTGCGATGTTTGGTGGGGCAGGCATTCAGCCTGCCGGGACTTCTACCACGGCTGCTAGAGCGTCACGCAGCTCAGATGCTGCCCTTCAACCCCAGTGAGTCAGCCTTTTCCTGCATGGCCTTCACACAGAAGTCGATGTGCTCGTCGAGTTCAACGCCCAATTCGCGTGCGCCATCCACGATGTCCTGACGGTTCACGGCGCGGGCGAACGCCTTGTCCTTCATCTTCTTTCGCACCGACGGTGCATCTACTTCGAAAACGCTCCGGTGCGGCTTGACGTAAGAAATGGCGGTGATGAAGCCGGCCAGCTCGTCGCAGGCGAAAAGCGTTTTCTCGAGCGGAGACTCCCGCGGCACGCCGGTGAAGCTGGCATGCGAAAGAATGGCACGGCGAATTTCGGCGCTGACGCCGCGCTCGGCTAGAATCGCCTCTCCCTTAGTGGGATGGTCTGGCAGTTCGGGATGGATCTCCCAGTCGAAATCATGCAGGAGCGCGGTGACCGACCACTTCTCCTCGTCGTCGCCGAACTTGCGGGCATACGCGGTTACGCAAGCTTCCACCGCCAGCGCGTGCTTGCGCAGATTTTCCGATTTGGTGAATTCGTGCAGAATTTCCAGCGCCTGTTCGCGGTTCATTCCATCTATGATAACTGCCCGGCGGACGCAAGAAATTCGCGCATGCGGCGATAGTGGCCGCCTTTCCAATACACGCGCCGGCACTCCGGGCAGCGCCGGAACTCGTCATAAAATTCAGCGGTGCGTGGCGGAAGTTGCGCGGCGATTTCCGCGCGGGCCACGGCGTCGAGCATCGCGTTGCAGCGCAGGCATCGCGTGAAGGGCCGCGTGGCGCCGGACAGATCGAAGCGCCGGATCACCTCAGGGAACTGGCGCCGCACGGCGGTTTCCCGAATGTAATAACCGTGCGTCACCATGCCACGCTTGAGCAGACCGATGTCGCGCGTCAACAGAATGCGGCCGGCGTCGCGTGAGATGCGGGCCAGCTCTTCATCGTCGCAATCCTTGCCATAAAGCGTATCGAAGCCGGCCATGCGCAGATAGCCCGCCAGGCGGCCCAGGTGCGTGTCCAACACGAAACGCGGCTCGCGCAGTGGCAGCGGGCGTAAGCGGATCAGCGGCGTGATATCCAGCGCCTCGAAGACCGGGTAAACGCTGATGCGGTCGCCGTCCCGCACAATGTAGGAAAAATCCACGGATTGCCCATTCACCAGAATCAGGTCGATTTCCGTATGCGGCACGCCCAGAGACTCGACCATGTCTTTCACCGGCGCCGCATCGACGAAAATATGTGCGAAAGCTACCATACGCCGTTCGGCGGGGAGGAAATCGTTCAGTTCCGCATAGAAACGGAACCGGGCGCACTTGATCAAAACCGGCATGCGCGATCCACTTCTCATTAATATTGCTTCAAGATTGCTGTATCGGGCAACTGCATCTGATATGCTCACGTCAGTGGACGCAGGAGGCCACGACTATCATGGCTATCGATAACGGGAACCTGCTACGGCGCTTTCTGATCACCGCAGCAATTTGCAGCCTGTTCGTGGTGGGAGTCCGCGCTCAGGACCCACCTTCACGAGTGGCCGACTTGAATTACATCAACGGCAGCGTTTCCATGCAGCCCGCGGGGGCGGACGATTGGTCGCCAGTCGATGTAAACCGGCCTTTCACGACCGGCGACTACCTGTGGGCAGATGTGGACTCTCAAGCTGAGTTGCATTTGAACAACGCTGTGATCCGGCTGAGTTCGCAGACCAGCGTGGGGTTTCTCAATCTCGACGACAATACGGCGCAGATCCGTTTCTCGGCGGGGGAAATGACGATTCACGTGCGCCGGCTGGGCGACGATGAGACCTTCGAAGTGGACACGCCAAACGCCGCCATCACCATCTTGCGCGGGGGCGAGTACCGCTTCAACTCCGACCCGGATTCCGGAACTACCTGGGTGGTGGTCCGGCACGGCGAGGCGGCGATCACCGGTGGCGGCCAAGCGTTTACGTTGGGAGCCGGCAACAGCGCGGCGCTTTCCGGCACCGACCAATTGACCTACGACGTGGAGTACGCGCCCGACCCCGACCAGTTCGAGGGATGGGCCGAAGACCGGGACGCCCACGAGGCGCGCTCGCAATCGGCACGCTATCTGCCGCCGGAGGTCATTGGCTACGCGGATCTGGACAATTACGGCTCCTGGCGCGTTTCGGCGGATTATGGCGCCGTGTGGTATCCGGCGGTGGGAGCTGGATGGGCGCCATACCGCTACGGACATTTTGCCTGGATCGAGCCGTGGGGCTGGTCGTGGGTGGACGATGCACCGTGGGGATTCGCCCCGAGCCACTATGGCCGTTGGGCATACATCGGCGGCGGCTGGGGTTGGATTCCGGGACCTTCAGGCATCGTCGCAGGCGGACCAGCCGTGGCTGCGGTGGTCTATGCCCCGGCACTGGTGGCGTTCATCGGTGGCGACTCTTGGGGCGTCTCACTTTCGTTCGGAGGGCCTGCGGTTGGCTGGGTACCGCTGGGGCCGGGCGAGGTGTATGCGCCGGCTTACCAGGTTAGCCAGAACTACTTTCAGCGCGTGAATGTCGCGAACACCAGGGTGGCCAACACCGTTCAGATTACGAACGTGTATAACACCGTGTATGTGAATAAGACAGTGACCAATGTCACAGTTAACCGGACATATGTGAACATGGTCGCGCCCAATGCTGTGACGGCGATGCCCAAAACCGCGTTCGCGAGCGGGGGGTCCGCCGCGAAGGTCGGCGTGAGCGTTTCGAAGACTGACGTGGCGAAGGTACAGGCGGCGCCGGTGACTGTAGCTCCTTCGGTGGCGCCGGTCAAACAGGCTCTCGCTCCTGTAACGAGTAACAAACCCGTGATGCGGCCGCCGGCTCGCGTCACGAGTCAGCCGGTCGTGGCGAAAGCAGCGCCGCCGCCTGCGCCGATTCCGTTCGCGGCCAAGGCGAGTATCCTGCAACAGAACGCCGGGAAGGTGGTGGATACGCAAGCTATGCGCAAGTCCGTACCGGCGCGGACAGTGGCTGCGGCGCCGGCAGTGAGAGTAGCGCCGCCTGCGCCAGCGCCGAAGCCAGCTCCACCAGCTACGAGGCCAGCGGGGGCCGCGCCAAAGCCTGGGCCGCCGGCCGGACCGGCGCCACGCCCGACCAACGCCGCGCCAAGGCCTGCGCCGCCGGCACCGCCGGCACCGAGCCCGACCAACGCTGTGCCAAGGCCCGCGCCGACACCGCCGCCTGCGACGCGGCCTACCAACGCAGCGCCAAAGCCCGTGCCGCCGCCCCCGCCTGCAACGCGGCCTACCGAAGTCGCGCCGAAACCTGCGCCGCCGCCGCCACCTCCGCCGCGCCCAACCGAGGCCGCGCCGAAACCTGCGGCACCGGCCCCACAACCGAAAGCCGCGCCTCCAGCGCAGCCTCAGCCGAAGCCGGCGCCTAAGGACAAGAAGAAGACGGAGGAGAAGCCGAAGCAAACGTAGGCCGTATCCAAGACGAGCGTCGATGACACAGCGTGGCAGGCTCGGGCGGGAGCGGATGCTACACGGCCCAGAGGCCCGTCAGAATTCGGCGAAACTCATTGAAGGCAGCGAAACCGCCTGCCCCACCACTGCGAATCGAGAGTTCGTGATGTTGGTGGGGCATGCATTCAGCCTGCCGCAACTTCCACCACGGGGCTGCCAGGCTGGCTGGCAGTTCGCGAGGATGCGATGGCATCACTTGACCATGGGTAATGAAGCTCCGAACGCGGGGCATTGATCCGAATCATACAGCGGCAACTGAGAAGTATGGCTTCGCCACCAGGCGCGCCACCTATCCTGGAGTTCCTCCGCAGCACCGCTGCCGTCGCACCATTGGTAATGCGTCAGAGTTATCAACGCCGAACAGACGGCGCTTTGGACCGACCCGGACTGATCGGAATACATCTCAATAAGAACGGGCACCGCACCTGAGTCTTTTGTGTTGCCTAATGCAGTCGCGACTGCCGCGCGAACATCCGGGTTGGGACTCTGTGGAGCGCTTTCCAAACTCTTCAGCGCGTCTTTTCCGCCGATTCGACCGAGGCCCAGCGCGGCGAACTTGCGAATTTCGTCGTCTACCGCAGTGCTTCGTCCAGCGAGCAGACTGGAGAAGAATGACACTTCCCGGTTGCTCCCAATTCCGGCAAGCTTCCGAACGATGAAAGCACGCAATCGCAAGTCGGTACTGTTGTCGAACAAGGAGACCAGATCGCTGCGGCTCTCGCGTGTTGGAATCTGGCCCAAGCCTTCCACCGCAAGGCGCGCGGACTCCGGTTGGCTGGCTAACCCAAGCAGAGTTTTCTCCAAGAAGGGAGGCGCCATCTCAGCTATTGCTTCACGAGCGCGCGCGCGCCGCTCCATATCCCAGCCCTCGGCATCGGCGACGTATGAAGCATATCGTTGTCTCAACTGCGGCTCTGTCGAATCCTCGATAATCAGCTTTAGCGAACCTTCAAACATCTGTCCTTCGACGGGATCGGTTTCCGAATGCTTCGGCGCTGCCGGCGGCGCGTTGTTCGAGCGGGCGCCAGGGTAGTTTTTCCAAAGAACGCCGGCTTTCCCGGATGCGTGCAACGTATAGTCGCCGGCGCGAAGGTTGTACCCCTTCACCAGAAACCAAAACGAGACCGTCTGGCCTGGCTTCATCAGCGGTGGATGGAACCCACCACCCCCGTAGCCTTCGCCGAACCCCGCAAAGCACCCAAATAGATTCGGCGCCGGTTTTTTCCGGCCTCCGGGAACTGTCAGGTCGGCATGACCGTAGCTACTCGAGTACCCAACTGGTTCCGTCCCGATGTTTTCGACATCCACCACCACAAAGATCGGTTCGCCTACCAAATACGTGTTCTGATTCGTTTTGAGATGGACTTGAACCTGACAGAGAGCGGGAACAGCCGCTGCGGCGATCAAAAACACGAGGCGTGACAGGTGGCACTCCTGGATCACAACCAAGACAATAACACTTAAATACGCAAGCATTTCGTGGTAGCTCCACGGCATATAATGCGCGGCGCTGCCTGGCGTTAACTTCCGACAATATTGCGATTGTGCATTTTCGCCCGCAAACTGAGCACACAGCCGATTAGCAGAAATGCCCGGTCTGTACTTCGGATGCGCCGCTTCCGAGGGAGGCCCCACGCACCTGCGCTTCTTGCACGTCTTCGCCTCAAGCCCCGCCTTAGGCCCCGGAAAGCGTGAGTCCGGGGCCTCCTCGCAATACGCGCACATCGCGCCATCGACAAGCGGCATGGATGTTACGAGCGGGCGGGCGACGCGGCGACACGGCGATCCTTCTTCGGCGCGACCCACGGGAATGCAGCAAATGGCCCGTTTCCAGCGGCGGCCGTTGCCCGAATTTTGGGCTCTGCTAACTTTGGATGTAATTGATAGCCGGGGTCACCGCGACATATTATGAATTCGCGGCCATGAACGAGTTTCGATATTACCTCGGACTTCTGCTGGAGCACCGATGCAGCGCCGGCCCGCAGGGTTGCGCGGAATGCCGGAGTTTGCAGCGGATCTACGAGTTCATGCAGACCGAGATCTTTTCGTCCATCGTTTTCAGCGAGACGCCAATGGAGCCGCGGCATGCCGCCAGGGGAGGATCAAATCCCCCGAATCATGCCACTGCCAGCCCCCGTCCGCCGCTGGATGCCTAGAGGGTTGGCAGGCGAAAGCGCCTGCCCCGCCTGCCCCACCACGGCGAACCAACAGCATGCGACGTTAGGTGGAGGCAGCTAAGGCGCCAGACTCGCGATGCGCAGTTCCGTTTCGCGGATGAGCCGCGACCACAGCGAGTCGGGGTCGGAATCGAACACCGCTGCGGCGTCGCCCCGGAAGATATACCAGGCCCCCAGGTCCACTTCATTCTCCAGTTGCGGCTCGGTCCAACCGGAGTAGCCCAGGTAGACGTGCAGCATGTTGGATTCAACCGTCGAAGCGAACGACTTTTGCAGAAGGTCCTTGCTGGACACCAGGTAGATGTCCTGAAACACACTCTTGGCGTCATCGGGTTTGCTGTGGGAACGCAGCAGCGCGAGCACCTGGGTCCTACCCACGGGACCGCCGGCGTAGACCGGATCCGGCCGGTTTTTTGCGCCATCCACATCGTCGAGCACGCGTGAAATCGGGACCTTCGAGCGGCGATTGACGATGAGCCCCACCACGCCGTCCGCGTCGTATTGGACGAGCAGGATTACGGTTTTGGCGAAATTGGGATCCGGCAGGTCCCGGCTGGCTACTAGCAGTTTCCCGGCGCCCAAATCCGCGGGTTGCATCGACTGAGCCTGCGCCACCCGGATCGCGGTTTGCGAAAACCACAGCCCCATTGCGATCGACAGCCATCGCATGCTTTCAATTCTACGCCTGACGAATCCGGATAGCACCTGCGACAATAAGAAGCGGCCAACTCTGTGAACTGGAACCTCACGCCGGGCGACAGGCTTTTGACGGATGTTTCGCTGTGGTCCGCCGGCCTGGGCGATCTGCAAGGCGCGGTTGAACGGCTGTCGCCCTATGCCGATTCGTTTCACTTCGATGTCGCCGATGCGCACTTCGTTGGCGATCTTCTGTTCTTTCCGGACCTGGTAGCCGCTTTGCGGCGCCACACGAGCCGCCCTTTTCACGCGCATCTTATGGTGGAGGCGCCGTCGAAAATCGTGGATCGCTTCGCTGCTGCCGGCGCCAATCTGATCACCATACACTGCGAAGTTGGAGAGCGGGAGATCCGGCGGGCGATCGCTGGAATTCGGTCTCAAGGCTGCGCTGTGGGGATGGCGCTGAGACTGGACACGCCGGTGGCAGCGCTGGCTCCTTACGTTTCGTCGCTGGATGCGGTGGTCCTCATGGGCACGGAGCTGGGCGTCAAGGGGAAGGCTCTGGCGGCGAGCGCGTGCGAGCGCATCGGCGAGCTGGGCGGTTTGCTCGGAAGTGTGTCATGCCGTTCCCGCGTGCCGATTATCGCCGATGGCGGTATTCGGAAGGAGACTGTGCCGTTACTGCGCGCGGCGGGGGCAGATGCGATTGTCCCGGGATCTCTCGTTTTTCAGGCTGGCGGGCTGGAGGACGTCTTCCGCTGGCTTCATGCAGTCGGAAGGAAGGGTGCTCCGGGTTGAAGTGTGCCAAGTCGGGAGCCGACCTCGGGCGCAGTTTTCTTGGGGTGGGGCAGGCGCTCGGACCCGGTAGTACCTCCAGCAGGAGTTAACGGGGGCCCGTCGCCGGCGAACAGCGGCGCTGCTCCGCCGACGGGAGGGGATAAGAACGGCCGGTATCGGTTTGGTGCAGACGGCCCGTGTGGCCTGACACCAGCCAAGCGCCAATCCAGTGATTCGGCAAAAAGGACTGCGGCGGGTTCTCAGGTACCGCCAGCCGCTCCTATAGATCTGCAACAATATTTATCGGCCGTTCCAATCGCTCACTGTTTCTCGATCGAGGCGTGCACGCTCAAAGTGCCGGCGGGAACGGAGGTTGCCGATAGCTGCACAGCCACCGTATCGCCAGCGTTGACGGTTGCAGTGTCCGTATTGTCCGCGCACTTGCTGTTCGGCGCGAGCGTACAGCTCATGGTCGTTACGAGGCCGTTGACATAGACGTTAACCGTGATCGTTGAATACGAGCCGGTGGCGTTCGAGGCAACGGTAAGGTTCTTGAGAGTGCCCGCGGAGGTTATCGGCAAGCCGACAACCGTAGCTGGAGTATAGCTGTTGAAGCAGCCCGGTTGGTTGGCATCTTCCGAACCCAATTGCACCAAAACGCCCGTAGCTGTGCTCAAGCTCACTGTCGTTGTCCCGCAGAAGCCACTCAAAATGACTGGTGGTCCAGGAGGTCCTGTGGGGCCCGATGGTCCTTGAGACCCGGTTGGTCCGGTCGGTCCTATTGCACCGGTTGGTCCGGTCGGCCCTATTGCACCGGTTGGACCGGCCGGTCCCGATGCACCGGTTGGTCCGGTCGGCCCTATTGCACCGGTTGGACCGGCCGGCCCTATTGCACCGGTTGGACCGGCCGGTCCCGTTGCACCGACTGGTCCGGTCGGGCCGGTAAGACCTGTGGCACCAGTTGCTCCCGTGGGTCCTTGCGGCCCAGTTGCGCCCGCGGGTCCTTGCGCCCCGGTTAGCCCCGTGAGACCTTGGATTCCCTGCGGCCCTGTCGGTCCTGTTGGTCCTATGGCACCCATTTGGGCCAGCACGCTCCAGAATGCGGGATTGGTGTCCGGCTCTTTATTGCTGTTAGCCGAAAGGCAGATATAGCTGGAGCCATCCCAGACTACCGCATCGTTAGCGTTGTAGGAAGTACCGCTGTTCCAGCCAGATCGCCAGTTGATTCCCGGCGGCCCGGCCGGACCTTGCGCCCCGGTTGCTCCTGCCGGACCTTGTGGACCTGTTGTGCCCTGCGGTCCAGTGGCTCCGGTCAGGCCTGTGGGCCCGATCGATCCTTGGGGACCCGTCGGACCTTGGGCACCGACTTGCGCCAGTAGACTCCAATCCGCCGGGGAGGTGGAAGGTTGGTTATTCGTATTGTTGGCAATCACACTGACATAGCTGGCGCCATTGAAGCTCACAGCGTCATTCAGGTTGTAGATCGTCGAGCTGTTCCAAGCCAAGCGCCACGTCAAACCCGCTGGCCCGGTGGCGCCTTGTGGACCCGTCGGTCCTTGGGCACCGGTTGCGCCGGTTGTGCCGGTTGCGCCGGTCGCTCCGGTAGCTCCGGTCGCTCCCTGCGGACCCTGCGGGCCTGTCGGTCCTCTGGCGCCGACTTGCGCCAGCAGACTCCAAGCCGCCGGCGAAATATCGGGCTCGTGACCCGTGTTGCCGCCGCTCAGACTGATGTAACTGGAGCCGTTATAGCTCACCGCGGCGTTCAGGGCGTAGGTCGTGGTGCTGCTCCAAGCCGATTGCCACACCAATCCCGCCAATCCCGTTGGTCCCTGCGCGCCTGTCGGCCCTTGGGCTCCGGTTGGACCGGTCGCACCCTTTGGACCCGTCGGCCCTTGGGGGCCCGTCGGTCCAGCTTGGCCGTTAGCGCCGGCTTGCGCCAGCAGACTCCAAGCTGCGGGCGACGTATCGGGCTCGTGGCCCGTGTTGCCGCCACTCAAGCTGATGTAACTGGCGCCGTTATAGCTCACGGCAGCGTTCAGGGCGTAGGTGGTTGTGCTGCTCCAGGCCGATTGCCACACCAATCCGGCGGGTCCGATCAGGCCTTGCGCGCCTTGCTGCGCGAGCAGACTCCAGGCGGCCGGAGAGGTATCGGGCTCGTGGCCAATGTTACCGCCGCTCAGACTGATGTAACTGGACCCGTTATAGCTCACCGCAGCGTTCAGGGCGTAGGTCGTTGTGCTGCTCCAAGCCGATTGCCAC
>JBEKUO010000173.1:0-11409 GCA_049514955.1 Bryobacteraceae bacterium
GAACCAGCGCTGCCGGACCGGATAGCCAAAAGAGCCTGCCGGCATGTAGGGCGACGCAGCGGGCCAGAGGCGCAGCCGGGCGTCTTTGACCAGCGCCCAGTGGTCGGCGTTGGTGTCGCGGTAGTAGGCTCTGGTGACTTCGCAGTCTACTTGCACGCCGCCGACAGCCACCGGAAGACGGTAATTGCCGCAGGAAAGTGTCGCGCTTGCGCCATTAATCTCCACGTCCACGCGAGCATCGCGGATGGCGGAACGGACCCGGTCGCGCGTCTCACTGATCGAGAGCAGCTTCACGGTAGCGCTTTTGCCATCCGAGATGTGGACTCGCTCCGTCGCGCCAACATCAAGATCCACGACACGGAAGAGGGGCGGCTGCGCAACGGTCACGCTCGCGACCAAGAGAATGAAAAATATAGCGCGGCGCATGATTGCTCCTACTGCCACCAGCGTACCGCGCACTGGGGTTCCACGGCTGAAGAAATCGCGTGATCTTCCGCATGGGTCGTGAACCACATCTGTCCGACCGCACCCAGGGGAGCAGCTTGAACGGGTCGTCTCATTCTTGGTTGCTGTGCGGCGCTGTGGGACACGGCCTTCAAGGCAGGCAGGCCAATCCTGGCCTCATCCGGCGTGGAGCCATATGGTTCGGCCGTATACTTGAATGGCTGTGCAGGCCATGAACATCTTCATCGCCGGAGCCTCGGGCTTCGTGGGCGGAGCGGCTAACCGGCGACTGTCCGCCGAAAGGCATCGGATTCGCGCCATGTCGCGTTTTGGGGTCGAGCGCCAGAAGATCCGCGCGATGGGTGCCGAGCCTGTCCGATGTGATCTCGAAATGGTGACTGCTGCTCCCTCGCGATCCCGGCGGCCAGTTCCGGCGCCAGCAGCCCGTTGTCCCGTCGCCTCGACCGCCAGATTGCCGATGGCCGACATGCGGATGGCGGTGGCGGCGACCCGAGACCTCGCCATGCCCTAACCGGGAAATTATCTCCGTGCGGCAAGCGATTGATAGTAATCGCGGAGGATATAATACGCCTGTTTCTTTTCGCCGCGGTCGCTCAGCAATCCTTTGCGATTGTAGTAATCCTGGATGCCGGCCAGGGGACGGCGGGGGCAGCGGAAGTCCATCAGTATCCAGGCAGTCATGCCCTGCAGGAACGGAATCTTCTGGAGCATGGGGATCTGGTGGCGGTAGACGCTGGCTTGGAACTCCTCGGTCCAGGCGGTATCTTCGTCGCCGTGTCTGCCGTAGGGCGCCTCGCCGCCAAATTCGCTGACCACCATGGGCTTGTCGTAGACGGTCTTGAAGGTGATGTTGTCGGCCTTGGCAGGAGGGCCGTCGTACCAACCGATGTACTCGTTGCAGCCGAGGACATCCAGGTACTTGCCGAGTGGATCGTCAACCGTGATGGTGGTCGGGTCCGAGTAGTGCACGAGGGTGGCGGCCGTAATGAGGCGGGTGGAATCGAGTTCGCGCGCCTTGGCAGCCATGGAGGCGAGGAACTTGAGACGAGCATCGCCGAGAGGCGTTTCATTGGCCATGGACCAGAAAATGATGGAAGCGCGGTTGTGATCGCGAGCGATCATTTCGGCGAGCTGCCGCTCGGCGTTGGCATAGGCGGCGGGGTTCTCCCACTGGATAGCCCAATAGACGGGAACTTCAGACCACACCAGGAGGCCCATTTGGTCGGCCATACGGGTCATGACTTCATCGTGGGGGTAATGCGCTAAGCGGACGAAGTTGCAGCCCAGTTCCTTGGCCCAGGTGAGGAGCACGCGGGCATCGGCTTCCGAAAAGACGCGGCCGGCTCGAAAGGGGGCTTCGGCGTGTATAGAAACGCCACGTAGGAAGACGGGCTTGCCGTTGAGCAGGATCTTCTGGCCGGAGGTTTCGATCGTGCGGAAGCCGATGCGCTCCTGGACGCGGTCGGGCTGGGCTTCCACGGAGACATCGTAGAGCTTAGGATTTTCCGGCGACCAGGGAGTGAGGGCGGCGTTGAATGCGAAGCGCGCGTATCCGTTCTCGTCGGTATCGACGGTGGTGGACGCGCCGGATTCCCGGACGCGAATGGCGACCTTCTGCCGTTTCTGGGGACCATCCAGCCGCACCCATCCCGCGATGCGGTTGAGCGATCCCTTCTCGAACTGCACGAAGTAATCCTGAATAAACGTTTCAGGCACGTCGATTAACTTCACGTCGCGGGTAAGTCCGCCGTAGTTCCACCAGTCGGTCATGGCCGGGGGGACGGCATCGGGGTGGCGCTGGTCGTCGACCTTCACGATTACGGCATTAGGGCCATTACGGACGGCGTCGGTGACTTCAAACTGGAAGGGGGTGAAGCCACCTTCATGCTGGCCGAGTTTCTGGCCGTTCAGGTAGACGATAGCTTGGTAGTTGGCGGCGCCGAACCAGAGAAACAGGCGGCGGCCGGGCTTCTTCGCGTGGTCGAATTCGCGCTTATACCAGATGGTTCCTTCGTACCAGAGGAATTCCAGTTTCTGGGTGTTCCAGTCGCCGGGCACCTGGAGTGTATCGGCATTGGGCACGAAGGTAAGCTCTAAGCGGTCGCTCTTGTTGGCCGGGACCCGGTTTGCGCCGAGGCCGCCGTCGCGAAGGGGATTCAGATGGAAGTCGTAGTAGCCGGCTTCGTAAGGATCGACAATGGTCTTCCACGGCCCGTTCAGACTGAGGTGCTGGCGGGCCGATGAATTTTGCACCAGTCCGATCTGCTGCGGGTAACACGCAGTGCAACCCATCAGCAGCACGGCCGCGAGAGTCGTAAACATGGATTTGCGCATACGCTACTGATGATAGCCAAACCCGGAAGAGATCTCCGGGACGGTCGAAAGATGCGGGAGAATTCTCGAGAACTGATCCCGCGTCGCCTAACAGTTTCGAGTCGGAGAGTCTGCATCAACTAGGCGATGAAGGCTCGATGGCACGCCAGGCGCCCTGCTCCGCTGTCGGTGCTGCGACTGGCAACTTGCGGATGACCGACATGGCGGATGATGATGGACGACGACCCCAGGCCGCGCTCTTCCAGCGTGACGCGCCAAGCAGAGACTGTCGCCTTGGTGAATCCCGGCCGCGGCTCCTGGGTGTACCAGGAGAAGAATTCGTCGAGCGCTTCGTGATCGGCGACGAAACAGAATCAATCACGAGGCTCTTCAATCCGCCGCCACTCCAGCGCTCTCTCAACTACTGCTAACTCATTAATTTAGAACCTCTTGTCGGGTAATATCGGAAGCCCTGACGACCTTTCCTCTTGGCGGCGGGGGCATCAAGCAAAAGAAACCATAGTGCCGACCTCGGTACCACGCAGTCCAGAGCAGCAGCGCGCCGAATCTGCATCTGCTGTTACTTTCTCCGGAGTGCCGCATCTATGAAGTCGAGAGCGGTCGAATTGAAATGGCGCTGAAGGCAGACGCGCCAAAAAGGAGATCACGATGCACGACAGTCCCTCGACGACAAGCTGCATCACTGGGGGTCCGGCGTGGACGGTGACGCGGTGCGGTAGCTACGAAGCTCGGCGGCATTTCTTTACCGTCCTGATCCTGGCGATTCTGACAGCCGCCGCTGTTTGCGGAATCGCGATCTGGCATTACCTCACTTCATGGCTAACGCTCCCGCTGTTGTGAAGTCCGCTCGCAAGAGACGCCGCATCCTTCTTGTTCGTGAGTGCGGTGGTCACGTGGTTCAGGGCAAGATTCGATCAATGCCGCCATTGCCAAGAACCAATCACGATTCTTTATTGGCTTCTGTAGCAAAGCGCGTGGCGGCGGCTGGCAGTAAGCCAGGACGCTTCGCGCTGGACGTTACAAAAGCGTCCTCTCTACCGCTTGATGCATCATAATCAAGTGTGAAGATGGGCGTGGACGATATCGATGCGAAGCGTGATCCCACGGATCGGGTAGCGCGCGGCGACACACAAATTCTGGATACGGTTTTCCGCCAGTTGCTGAAACAGGGCCTGGAGCACTTCATGCCCCCGGCGCAAGTCGAACTGTTAGGCCCTGTTGTTGACACGGATGATCTCGTCGTCGCCTGCCACGATTCGGAGCGCGGCGTGATCGAGTTCGACTGGCTGGGTTATCGTTATCGCGTCAGCCGGCCCGCCGGCTTTACAGACGACCAGATACGCATGGTCAAGAGCGTCGGCCGGGTGCTCTCGATTCGTTACCGGCTCGCCCTCCACCCGGTTCTGGCGGCGGAGAGCGCTCACCTGTTTCGCGGACTGCCGGAAGACCGCTATGTATCCGCTTTCCTCGATTCTTCGGCTTACCGTGATCTTGAGGAGGCGGCGAGCAGGCCGGACAGGATCGCCGGCGCGATTGAGGTGCTGCGGCTCAGCGCCATGACAACCGATGAGAACCGGCGGATCTCAACAGGCGTGATCCTTTTCGGCTCGCAGCCGGATGCCTGCCATGAACTGCCTTCGCTTCCCGAAGGCGCGCTTCCTTATTCCAGTGATCTGACTTCCACGCGCAGCTTTTACCGGCTGTCGGACGGATTGAAGACGGTCGCTCTGGTAAACCGCGAAGGTCTGCTGGTTGAGCTGGTCGATATCGCGGAATGGGCCCGCCCTTTTCGCGACTTTGAGTTGCCCGCGCCCGTCGCGGCGCGATATGAATTCCACAGCCGGGCCACATTGTGCGGCGGCCACATTTGCATGATTCTCACGGCCTACGGCGAGATAAAGGTATTCGCCGGTGGCGCCCAGGTCTTCACGTTTCGGGACGGGCGCTGGCATTTCGCCAACACGGCCGAGTGCTACCGATTGTGGAGCGAGGCCATCCGGAACGAGTCGGCGGCGCAACGCCTGTTTGCCGTCGCTTTGGATCTGGCCGAGGATCGGCGGGGCGCTCTTTTCGTGGTGCTGGACGATGCCTCACTGGTCGATCAATTAATCTCGGCCGAGGACCTGTTGCGCACCGATCCATCGCAGGACGGAGACGAGAGTCTCGTTAAACGACGGTTTCATTATCTCTTGCGCGATCAAGACGCGTTGCGGCTGTCGCCGTCGGTCCTGGAGTCCGTGGCGAGAATCGATGGGGCGATAGTTCTGGATCAGGATGCCAATTTGCTTTCCTTCGGAGCCATCCTGCAAAACTCGATTGCCGGAGCATCCGTCCTCGGCGAGGGAAGCCGGACCGCCGCGGCGGTGGCAGCGTCGCATTTTGGCGCCGTGCTCAAGGTCAGCGAGGATGGGATGGTTTCATATTTCCGCGGCAGGCGGTGTTTGTGGGAGCTTTAGTATCCCGCGTGGCGAGTTTTTCGCGGTGGAGGCATATTAGCAAAATGTTCGCCCCACCAACGCGACATACTTGGCGTAAATAGTCCGGAACGATGGGGGCGATATCGGAAGCTGTCCGGGCCGCGTCCGGTCTGCGCACATTTTTGGAATAGTCGTGTAAGGCCCGGGTGGCGTTGCGGAATAGCAGAACGACACGACGCTTTGGGCTGTCCGCGCGCGGCGGAGAATAGGCTATGGCCACCATCGCCAGACCTCCTTGCGACGAAGCGGTGATTCTCGCCGGCTCGTGCGAGCACCGGGCTATAACGAACGGCTCCTGGATTCTGGCCGCGACCATCCTCGGTTCGAGCATGGCGTTCATTGACGGAACAGTCGTGAACGTGGCGCTGCCGGCGCTACAAGCGGCCCTGCATGCGACGTTGGCGGACATTCAATGGGTTGTGGAATCTTACGCGCTTTTCCTGGCTGCCCTGCTGCTCATTGGCGGGTCTTTGGGAGACCAGTACGGCCGCCGCAAGATTTTCGTTGCCGGCGTCGCGCTCTTCTCCGCAGCCTCAGCTTGGTGCGGACTCGCGCCCAACATACGGCAACTTATTATTGCAAGGGGCCTCCAAGGAATAGGCGGGGCGCTGCTCGTCCCCGGTAGCCTGGCTCTGATCAGCGCTAATTTTTCCCAGAAGGAACGCGGTCGCGCTATCGGGACGTGGTCTGGCTTCACGTCGATCACCGCCGCGATCGGTCCCGTGCTGGGCGGATGGTTGACAGAGCACGGTTCGTGGAGATGGGTGTTTTTCATCAATCTTCCGTTGGGGCTGGCCGTCGTGCCGCTGGCTCTGTGGAAAGTCCCGGAAAGCAGAGCCGGCGCCCAAGGCCACCAGTTTGACTGGCCGGGCGGCCTGTTGGCTGCGCTCGGTTTCGGCGGAATCGTCTTTGCTCCGATCGAATCGACACCGGTTGCAGGCGCGGTGGGCGCCATCGCCTTGATTGTGCTCTTGCTTTGGGAAGCGCGCTCACCCTCACCGATGGTTCCACTCCGTTTGTTCCGTTCCAGCAATTTCAGCGGAGCCAATTTGCTCACCCTCTTTCTCTACGCCGCGTTGAGTGGTGTTTTCTTCTTTTTCCCGCTGAATTTGATACAGGTGCAAAACTATTCGGCGACGGCAGCGGGGGCCGCCCTGCTGCCTTTTATTTTGTTGATGTTCTTGCTGTCGCGCTGGTCTGGCGGACTTCTCGATCGATATGGCGCGAAGGCTCCGTTGGTGATCGGCCCCCTGATCGCAGCCGCCGGATTCGCGCTATTTGCGAGGCCGAGTATTGGCGGGTCCTACTGGACCACGTTCTTCCCCGCGGTGCTAACGCTGGGGTTCGGCATGGCGATCAGCGTTGCCCCGCTGACCACGACCGTGATGAACGCCGTGGGGCAAAGCTACGCGGGAGCGGCCTCGGGGATCAACAACGCGGTCTCGCGCATCGCAGGTTTGCTGGCTGTGGCAGTCTTCGGAGCGCTGCTTACCGGGGTTTTCCAGAGCGCTCTGGCCCGGCGCCTGGACAGCCTCGCACTGGCGCCGGCGGTGCGGGCGGAAATCGAGGCCCAGCGATCCAAGCTGGCCGCCGCCGAAACGAGGGACGCCAGCGGGCGCCAGGCGATCGAGGAAGCATTTGTCGCTGGCTATCGCACGGTGTTGTGGGTGTCAGTGGGGCTAGCGCTCGCCAGTTCCCTAAGCGCGGCAGTGTTGATAAGAACCGAGAGGCCCTTGGAGCATCGATAGCGGCGGGCAAGATTACAAGATAGCCACGGGCTGGTGCCGCGATGCGAGACAGATCTCTCGATTTCCGGTTTTGGATTTTCCGGCAGGGCGACAACCGCGCCTTGTTGGGGCGAAGAAGGCTCCCGAAAGAAAAAATGCAACTCGCCGGATCAACAGATGGCGGCTGGGTGTATACTGTCCAAAATGGATTCCGGCTGAAGGCAAGCGTTGGAGGAAAACGTATGTTTCACATGATCTGGTATATTCTGATTGGTCTAATCTCGGGGGTTATCGCGAAATCGGCGATGCACGTGCATATAACGATCTTCTGGACAATCGTGCTCGGCATCATTGGATCTATCATCGGCGGCGGCGTTACCCACATGTTTTCGCGCCCGACAAACGAACGATATCATCCCGCCGGCCTCATTTTTTCCACACTGGGCGCGATCCTGGTTCTCTTCATTTGCTATAAGCTGAAGATTCATTTTCCCCAGGTCAACCCGTTTTAGTTCGTCGACGACTAACCTCGTATTCCGATAGGACGGTCACCGCTCGGGCTTATGGAGGCACTGGCCTGCCTTTTTCACGCTTACTTCGAACACCAGGAGCTCTATGTGGCCTACCGCCGACGTGCAATCACAAACCCGATTAGCCCAAACATCAATGGCCACATGCAACAGGAACAGACGCAACAATGCCTCCGGAGACGTAATGCCACGCTGGCGTTCTATGGCGCCGGCTTGTCTGGCCTGCTGTTGCCAGCCCTCAGGGAACAATGAGAGTTCTGTTTCAAGCATTAGGTTAGCGCTTATGGGGTCCTGCCCCACTAACCCCCGAAGCCGCACTCCTTCCACCGCGTGCCCCACTCCCACATGCCGAATTCCGCTTGCTTGCCGAGTGGGTGACCCAACTGACGCGCCACCATCGCAATCTGCCCGCGTTGGTGCGCGTCGTGCGAAAGGAAATAGCCGAACGCTCCCACCACGTCGGGACGGAATCCTTTGACTTTGCCCTCGGGGTGGTCGAGCGCTTCGGTTAGAAGCCGAGCGATGCACTCGGCGCTCCGGGCCAGCGCCTGCATGGCTTCTTTCCGCGTGACCGTGGCGCGGTCGAGCTTGTCGGGAAGCGGTTTCCCCTTCGCCGCGACCGCCAGCCACATGTGGCGGACGTTATGCATGTGGGCGACGATGGCGGCGATGGTGCGCCCCTTGCCGCCGGGCGGCGCAGCGTGCCAAGCGGCTTCGTGGAGGTGCTCCAGCATGTACTGGTTGATCCGTTCATTGACCGCGTAGGCCTCGAGCAAGGCCTGTTTCGGATCGAGCTTTTTGGCTTGGGCAGCAGGCATGCAGCTACTCTACTACAGCCCCACTTATGCTGGTGTGGTGAGCGGTTTTCCCTTCGGGGCGAGCAGCATGGCCAGGAACTTCGCCGGCTTGGTGTTACTCGCATTGCGTGACACGCCGTGGAGTTGGTTGGGAGTTTCCAGGAACATCTGGCCCACGGTGTAGGTGGTCTCGGGTCCGTCGCCGACTTTCGCTCGGATTTCCCCTTCCAGCACATAGACGATGGTAATGCCCGGATGGCGGTGCGCCGGAGAACTCTCGCCAGGCGCATACGAGACTTCCACCGCGGTAATGGACCAGTCTTTCAGTTCAACATCCGGCAGATCGTGCTGGAGCACCACGTTCCGGCCGCCCTGTGCCCGTGCGGTGGAAAGCACGGTCTGCGCCAACAGGGTACCGGCGCCGCTCAGCAGAATTCTTCGATTGATCATATGTCCAAATTAGTATTCATTGAGATAGAAATCAATGCTGGAGATTCATTTTGCCCTCTTTTCAAGCCGGCAGAGGTGCACTAAAGTTGGTTGGCAGGCGAAAGCGCCTGCCCCACCTGTCAATCAGAAGCGTTACCGGAGATAACGAAATGTGCGCCACTCGCTCGATTGTCCGCGTTCTCCAGCGGCGTTGACCGGCCAGACGCGCCAACGCCCCGGCTGAGCACCGACAAAGTGAAAGGTGAAGGTGGTGGCAGTACAGGGATAGCCAACTCTGGAGCTCGGATGATCCTCAGAGTGCCAGACATCCCGGTAGCTGTAGTCCCACTCGACAATATAGGAGACCGCGCCCTCCGAAGCCTCCCACTGCAGGGTTGTCCTCCGTGGATAGATGGTGAAAACCGAGTCGTCCGGAGGCGAAATCAATTTGGGCGCCGCTAACGAGGCATCCATCCCTTCGGGCAGAGGGATGGCGACTGGTGCAGGTGTCGATGGTTCCGTATCGGCCGTCGCCTGGCTTTCCGGCTCGCCCGGCGCGGGGTCCAACCCCATGCGCTTGCGCACATCGTCGCGCTGGCTCTTGGCCCATTGATTGGTGGGCGCGATGCGCAGGATGACCTCGAGATCGGCCATCTCACTGTGCAGATCGTTCCGTTTGTCGAACGCTTTGGCACGATTCTCATAGGCCCGCGTATACTCCGGCGAAAGCTCGATGGCGTCATTCAGATCTCGAATCGCGCTTTCGATATCGCCGGTTTCGCGGTAAGCCCAACCGCGGTTGTTATGGAATGAGGCCACGTACCGGTCCAGTTCGATAGCCTTCGTATAGTCCGGGATGGCCAGATCATGCTTTCCCCCATATGAATACGCCAGCCCGCGCTGATTGTACATTTGCCCCCAGTCCGGGTGTTTCTCGATGAGCGCCGTATAGTCGTTGACGGCGGCGTCATAATCCTTGGCATCGTATGACGCCTGGGCTCGCAAACGGATGGCGCTAGTCCAATCGGGTTTCAGCTTCAGCGCCGCATTAGCGTCCTGAATTGCGCTGGTGTAACTCTTGTCGCGCAGGTTCCGATATCCGCGCTGCAAGAAATCTGGCGCGGTGACCGGGTCGGGCCATTCCACCACCGGCTTACTGCTGGTCGTCACCGTCGCCTTTGGCTCAGCCGACGGCGTTGGCGGAACGTAATTTGCCGCGAGGACGCGCGCGAAATCGTCCCGCAGCGTTTGCTCCGTGCCCTCGCCGGATCCGACCTTGTAATCGGCGACCAGCCCCTTGCGGTCGATCAAGACCATCGACGGATAAGAGTGCGCGGCGTAGCTGTCGAACACGGGATCGCCGGGCGAGGAGGTCAGCAGGATGGGGTATTGGTATCCGTTCTCTTTGATGAAGCTGCGGACGGTGTCTTCGTCCTCGCCTACGTCGATGCCCAGCAGGACCACGTCCTTGTCTTTGAACTCCTTCGACAGCTTGTTCAGCTTGGGCATCTCCTCGCGGCAGGGCTCGCACCAGGTGGCCCAGAAATCGAGCAGCACCACCTTGCCCCTGAAATCCGCCAGTTGGACTTCCTTGCCATCCAGATTGCGGAGTTTGAAATCCGGCGCGGGCCGTCCCAGCAGTGCATTGGAACGTTTGTCCGACCCTCCCGGCTTCTGTTCCGTCGCTCCAGCAGGCGGAGTGAAAACGAAGGTTCCAGACGGCGGTTCCGCGGCCAGTTGAATGCTGGAGTAGAGGGTGGTCTCGGTGCTCGGCGTCTTCCCGCCATACTTGCCCATGTCCACGACCATAGTCACGCTCGTTTTCCAAACCAGGTAGGTATCCTGTTCCACCCAGAACGTCACATCGCCAAACTCCGTGACGCCTTTCTTTTGTTTGCGTTCATAACTAGCCTGGATCACATGGCACAGGTGCTTGGCCCCGCCCGTTTCGAGAGTTTCCTGGCGCAAGATTTTGGCTTCCTTCAGTTTGCTCGCCGGTGTTCGCGGATCCACCTGCGAGTCAAACAGGTAGGCAGGATCGGGCTTTCCGGTGTTGGCGAAATAGTGGTTCGTTTGCGAGATATAGTGCCAGTTCTTCTCGCCATCGTAAATCTGGAGGGAGCTTCCCATTTTGCTCTTGGATTCCATCCGGTATTGGTTGTCCGCCGTCAGCCATAGCGTGAAAGGAGTGCGGAGGGTGGTGTCGCTGAATTCATCGTGCTGCTCGTGGGTTTTGACGCCCTTGAGTTCCAGAGCGTTGGGTGCGCGATAGACCGAACCGGCCTTCTCCAGAATGACCCGGGGGTCGGGCGCGTCCTGGGACCAAACGCTGAGAGAGAGAAAAGGCAAGATCGCGAAAGCCCGATATTTCATTAAGTGCCTCCAATGGATAGGATACAGGTATTCCTGGTGAATAGTGATTCCAGGCGATGCCGCGTTTCGCATCGAGACGCGGTTCGGTGTTGCATGCCTCTCCTTTTGTGTAGGGACTTTCTGCAAGAAGACACGCAAGGATCGCTCTAAGTTGCGATTCGGAGAGCCCGACGGAGATGTAAGTGGCGTGACGCCGTTAACGGCGCTCCTGGTCTTCGGGTGTCTCTAGGTTGGCTCGGACACTATAGCGGGCGCCGACTGCTTCAGCGGTTCCGCC
>JBEKUO010000174.1:0-11406 GCA_049514955.1 Bryobacteraceae bacterium
AGGTGAAGTTCGGCCCGTTCAGTTTGCGCAGTTTCCAGAGCCAGATGCCCAACGCTCCCAGCCGCCACGCCGACGGGCCCCACCAGCTCTGGAGCGCGGGCTTCAGACTCATCTTCCAGCACTTCATCATGATCTGCCATTGCAGCGGGGACATCTCGCGGCTTTCCAGAACCCCTTGCGCGTCCGCCAGCCGCGTGTCCTGCAACGGGGTGAAGATCGACGGAACGAAGAAGGCGAACAGGCCGCGGCGCTCGACTTCGTACAGCAGATCGAGCGTATCCCTACAGTCGGCATCCGTCTCGCCGGGATTCCCGATCATGAGCGTCAGCACAGGGAACCAGTTGTTGCGGTTGAGGGTGGTCAGGCCTTGGATCAGCACGCTGGGCCATTCCTCGATCGGAAAAGGCACGGCCTTGCCCGGCATGATCTGTTTGGCCATCCGCACGGAACCCGTTTCCATGCCGATCAGTGGCGAGAGGATGCGCCCTTCCGGATGCGTGCTCACCGAAGGCAGCTTGACCGGGCTCTTGTCGAGCAGCATGGCCGACAACTGTTCGATCAGCTTCGGATCCACGACCGAGGGCGCCATGGTGCAATGGCTCAACAGGTGATGCTTCACGCCCGGCGTGTTCACGACGTCGCCAAACAGATCCAGCAGCGCTTCCCGGTTGGGAAAATAGAACGGCGTGTCGGTGTGGACCTGCCCCCAGATGAACATATCCTCAGTGGCGAGCGAGACCTGGCTGTTGCCCTCACGCACATTGACGCGCACGGCCTCCATGATCTTGTCTTTCGGAAAATCGATTTGCGGATTCAAATCCGGCACACAGAACTGGCAGCGGCGGCCGCATCCGGTGGTCATCTCGACGACCCCGAAAGTCGTGCGCTTGCCCGGCGTCAACAGGCCGGCGCGTCCGGTGGGATGGCTAACTTCGACAGAGCGCGGCAACTGCTCGCCGCGGACCGCCTTGCGGAAGAGCTCCAGCGCATCCTCGGACTCGCTGCGGCCATCCACCACGCAATCCACGCTCAACTCCTCGAAGCTATTCGTCTTCGAGATCTGCCAGCCGCCCGAGCCGCCGACAATTACTTTGAAATTCGCGCGGTGGGGGCTGTCTTTCAGCGTTTGGAACAGTTGCTTGGCGTAATGTGAATTGATGGGTTCCCGCGAGGAGCCGAAAATCGAGGCGTAGACACCCGCGGCAAAGGTCACGCCCAGCGGGTTGTGCGTGGAGACGCCCACCACGCGCGTCCCTGTTCCGACGAACTTCGGCAGGTCGTCAGGATAGCAGCAGACCACGTCGTCCGCGGAAAACTCTCGCAGCAGGGAGGTTTCCACAAGGCGCACTCCCGCGGGCATAAAACGCGCCGTCCCGTCCTCGTTGCGCTCCACGTCCCGCCACTTCGGATACTTCTGGTTGATGATCCCCTCCAAGCGATTCGGCAGCGATGCCAGCGCCATTTGGATGAAGTAACCGGCATGATCGATGGTCTCCGTGAGCGGAGCGGTCAGCACGATCAACTTGCCGTCGATTGGCGGGCCATCGTCACGCCCTATGTTCCCTTTTTGCGCAGCCTGCATCCCTTTTCTCCCTCATGCCCTTCGCTGCAACCCAGAGAGCCACCCATGTTTGATCCCCTCATCGTACTACACTGCCCGGCCGATCGTGATTTTCGAATTTCGGAGCGGGTGCGCGACAAGAAAGTGGAGACCGGCGCAATTCATCAACAGCACGGGTGGAATCTGAGCGTATGTGGTACGCAAGGCGCAGGTGCCAATGTGGGGCAGCTTGGTTAGCTGCGGCCGATTGTCAATCGGCCACCTGCCGCGTTTGCACCAGACAGCGGCGGTAGCCAACCACCGCGCAGGCTGCCAGCCTGCCCCATATAACGCCAGCTTCTCCACTTTTGTGTCGCGCACCCTTTCGGAGCCGGCCGCAACCGCATTTCAGCAGCGTCTCAACCTGGGGCAGTCTCGTTCAGCGTCTTAAAATACGCGACCCAAGCCGCTCGGATCCGGCTTTCGTCGGTGCCGTCGTCATAAGCGGGTGAGATCAAAGGCAGAGCTTTTTCCACTTTCACCAACACGAAGGCACGGATCGGCGGTTCCGGTTTCGTCCTGGCGGTGTCCACCCAGCGATTTCGGTAAAACTTCAGAATTCTGTCGAATAGGTCGCCGGCGGTCACCAGTTCTGCGGTCCCTTTGAAGCGGTAACCCTTTCTCGCGAAGGGATCGATAACATTGATCTCAACCGCGGGATTCGCCCTTAGATTGGCTACTGTGCCCGGAGAACGGATGTCGGCAAAGACCAGATGGGATTCGTCCCATACCGCGATGGTGCCCTTCGGGGAAAGATTTGGAGTACCGTCGGCACACACAGTCGCAACAAACGCAAGCTTCTGCTCGGCGATCACGCGCCGCATGTCTTCGGTCAGCGGTGTTTCACCCTGGTTCACAATCGTAGAGGGCATCTTGAATGCGGCTCCGCCCGCTCCGCATACCTTATCAGGGGGCGGATGCCGGGACGCAGCGGAACACTATGATCTTGTCGGAGGTCGTAGTAACAGTCTGCTGAAAAGTGACACCGTCTGCTGTAAACTTCGTCACGTGGGTTGCCAGACTTGCATTAGCGTTAAAATCCTGCACGGGAACCGCCAGCGCCGCCGCCGAGCCCTCACCTTCTACGGACGAAAACTCGTACTCGTACAAGTTGTATGAAATACCGGGTGTGAGGCCGTTGACAGTTACTTGCAGGACAAAGTTGGTCATCCACGCAGCCGGCGGTTGGTTCGTACAGCTCTGCCCCCAGACACTAGTCCCGATCATGGGGTTTTCGTAATCATAGCCGGCGACGGGATCGCGCGGGTTCGGGACTCCTTTGGAAACCGTAGGCCCAACGATGGCGAGCGAAACCGGGAGCGTCACCGAAGTTGGATCTTCCGGACCTGCGACGGAGAATCCGTAATTGTGAGGCCCGGCGATGGGAACCGTGGCATAACCGGAGCCGCCCGTATACGTATGAATAGTCGCGTCACCTGGAATGACGATGGAGTAGGCTTGCGCGCCCTTGCGGTTGGCTCCCGCGCGCGTGTTTGCCAATGAGCCGAAAGTGTAACCGAACACGTAGGGCGTACAGCCGGTCGAGTCGGAACCCGCACCCGGAGGAATAGCAGGGTTGGAGGTGAATTTGCTGCCCGAAAGAGTATAGACACCGTGATCGTCAAAGTACACGACATCGTCGGAATAGTAGGTTGCGTCCGTGGGGGAGTGATTGGTGCCAATCTTGATCACAGCGACCTCGTGATCGTACTGGGGGTCGGTGCCGCCGTTTAGCAAAATCGCCATGGTTACTTGATGGCCGCTGATAACTTCCTGCTTCACCCAGGACATGTATTCTTCGTATCCCGCGATTCCGGTTGACTGTGACGAATAGTTGTACGTGGTTGCGCCCAGCCGTGAATTCGAGAGGCATTGGGCGGCGTTGGCGTAGGTGTTGGGTCCCGTCACGCCGGTTCCCGGGTCTTCGATGAGGAGCTGGGCGTTGTAATCGACCTGGCCGCGGTGAGCGGAGCACGCGCCATTTGGCCCCGACTGGGATAAACCAGTGCCGCAGATCAGGCGGGCATTGAACTGTGACATCCACTGCCCGTTGTTGATGCCCGCTTCGATCATGGATACTTCGCCGCAATAGCCGTCGTTGTTCTCCCATTGATAAAACGGTTGCAGAAGTTGGCGGGGGTAGATGTAGGAACTGGTAGATGGCGGTGTCGTGCCGTCCACGAGTTGCTGTCCACAACCTGACTCGGCTGCTCGGGCGTCAACTGCGACAGGTGACAGTTGGGCAAGGCCGAACACCAGGACCAGAGCAAGATTCTTAATCATTGATACGCTGGGTAAGATTATACAGGATTTGCGATTTGGCGCCCGGCGGCCCGCAATTCGTCATCCCCGATTGACCCTTCCCGTACGGACCAGCCAATTCCGGAACATCGCCACGAAGTCGCGGGCTACCGGCTCCGTGCGCAACTCCTCCAGGGTGTATTTCATCTTGCGGCTCCAGTTCGGATATTGCCACGTGGTGGCCGGCAGGTTCTGCTGGGCGACCTCTTTGGTGAGGTCCTCCTGATTGACCGCCAGCAGTTGCGACGGCGTTAGCGCGAGGAAGCCGATCACTGCGTTGTGCAGTTCGCCCGTGAGCTCGGGCGCCAGCGCCACCGAGCGGGGGATGTAGTCGGGCAGGAGTCCGAGGCCATGGAGCAGGTCCAGCATCTTCTGCTTCTCCCGCGCACGCTCTGCCACCTGCTTCCGGTACATGGCATCGTCCGGGAACATGCCGGCGCGGCGGCGCGCTTCGATATCCTCGCCTGTCCAAAAGCCGGCCAGCGTGGGCAGGTCGTGCGTCGTCGACGAGACCAGCGCACGCTGCGGATACTCGTCGGGCTGCTTGAACTCGCCGCTGGGCAGTTTCTCGAAGTAGAACAGCCGGTAGCTCAGGATCCCGAAGCGCTCCAGGGTCTCGCGCACGAACGGCTCGACGGTCCCCAGATCTTCGCCGACGATCACCACCTGCTGCCGGACGCTTTCGAGCGCCAGTATGCGGATCAGGTCCTCGTAATTTTCGCGGACGTAGGCGCCGCCGGTGGCGTCGACGCCGTCCGGAATCCAGAAGAGGCGGAAAAAGCGCATGACGTGGTCGATGCGCAGAGCGCCTCCGTGACGGCAGTTTTTGCGGATCGATTCGGTGAACAGGCGATACCCGTTTTCGCGGTGTTGTTCGGAACAAGGCGGCGGGAAACCCCAATCCTGGCCTTTGGGAGCGAAATCGTCCGGCGGCGATCCGACGCGGCAACCGGAAACAAAAAACGGCCGGTGCGCCCAAAGGTCCGCGCCGAAGTTGTCGGTGGCCAGGGCCAAGTCGTGATATAGTCCAATGGCCAAGCCTTTCCGCCGCGCGTACTGCTGGGCGTCCGCGAGCTGCAGGTCGAGCTGCCACTGGACATAGCAATAAAACAGAACGAGGCGCCAGTGTTGTTTGCGAAAGGCCTGCGTTTCCGGCGAATCCGGGTCGCGGTACGGCGCCGGCCAGTCGGGCCAGGTCCATAGATCGGGGTTGCGCGCGTGCAGGTGTTCGTCGAGCGCGCAATAGGTGGCGAAGCGCTGGAGCAAGTCGCCTTCGTCTTCCAGAAACCGCTGGAACGCGCGGGCGCGCTCCGATCCCGCCCGGTATTCCCGCAGAAATTGCGTGAATGCCAGCTTCAGGAAGCGCAGCTTCCAGGCGCTGACCTGCTCGTACTCCACATACTCGGATGCGCGCAGCCCCGCCAGCTCACGCTGGGTTTCGGCCCGCGACCAGAGCCGTTGCGCGCGCGGCGACTTCTTAAAATCCTCGATGGACTCTACGTCCAGGTACAGATAATTCGGATAGAAGATGCATTCCGGCAGGTAGGGGCTGGTGTTGTACGGCCGCCGGTTGTAGATGGCGTGCAGCGGATTCAAGGCGATGAAGCTGGCTTGCACGTCTTCCGCAATCCAGTCGATCACGCCGCGCAGGTCGCGCAAGTCGCCCGATCCCCAATTGTGCGCGGAGCGAACTCCATAGAGCGCCAGCGCCACGCCCGCGGCTTTGCCTCCGTCCGCGAGAGCGGGATGCGCGTACGCGCGGCTGGGGGTGACGATGAGGCGCGTAACCTGGCGCAGATCGCCCAGGCGGACTTCGACATCGTGATAACCGAGCGGCAATCCGGGCGGAAGCGGGACCTGCTTCCGCACATAACGCCGGCCTTCCAACTCGGCCTCGCCACGCTCCGGAAAATCTCGCAGCGCGAATTCTAATGTGCGGACCGCGCCGTTTTCTTCGCGAATCTCGACGTGCGCGGCATCCTGCGCCAAATCCACGGGCGCGTGCAGCGGCAGCTCCACGGCGCCGTCGTCCTGGCTCACCACCAGGCACGGAGGCGCCAGCCGGCTCCATTCCTTGCGCCGCCGCGCTTCGATGGACTCCTGCAAGCTCTCCGCAGTCTCCGCACGCACACCCAGGCCGTGCAGGATTGCCCGCTTGGTTTCGTCGGACGTGATATGTTTGCGGCCCCAGATATCCCAATATTCGGGGTCGATTCGCCACAGACGAGCGGCGAGATCGAGTAACTGCTCGTGATTCTCGGATGCCATGCGGGGTATGTCTTAATTCTACTGGATGAGTCCGACCGACCGTAGCAGCGGTCGCTAAGAGCGGTCGCGGTTCCGTGCGGCTCCTCACGTCCGAAACCAAGGTGTGCCGCTCAAGAGTGGTCTGCGGGTGTGCGGCGTCCTGATCTGCCCGGCGCTCGCCGCATCGTGCGAGAATCAGGGTATGGATGCTCCCTTCGCCAGTGGTCCCATCGAATTGTTCGAGCGTCTGGATAACGAATCCATGACGAGCGTTTCCGCGGCGGCTTCCGAAGGCTTGGTCTTGACGACCTTGGATAAAGCGGTGAACTGGGCACGAAAGAACTCCATCTGGCCGATGTCGTTCGGTCTGGCCTGCTGCGCCATCGAGATGATGTCGATGAGCGCGTCGCGTTTCGACATCGCGCGCTTCGGCGCCGAAGTGTTTCGCGGGTCGCCGCGGCAATCGGACCTGATCATCATCGCCGGGCGCGTGTCGAACAAAATGGCGCCGGTAATCCGGCAGCTTTACCAGCAGATGCCGGAACCCAAATGGGCGATCTCCATGGGCGCCTGCGCCACTTCCACGGGAGTGTTCAACAATTATGCGCTGATCCCCGTGAACCAGGTGATTCCAGTTGACGTGTACGTGCCGGGCTGTCCGCCGCGTCCCGAGCAGCTCATCCAGGCGCTCATGATGCTGCAGAGCAAGATTCAGAACGAAAGCGGCACCGTCAGAGAGATTTTGAATCTGGCGTAAGCTGAGCCGGCGACGCCCCGCCCGCCAGCGCTTGTCCCCTGATCGCGGCGCCTACAGGCAACTTGTTGGGCCGCTCCATCCACTGTTGAATACGCGGCAAAGCTTGCCTGCCGGCCTCTTCGCCGGCGTTCATCAGTTGCTTCGCGCTTTCGAACGCGTCCCACTCCATGCCGCGCACATCCGGCTCGATCACCAGGTCGGAGTGCTGACGCCAGGTAGTCTCCGTGCGGCTGTGCAGGATCTGGAAGCAGCGGTTGATCACATGAAACATGTTGGTCGGCGTGGCTGCGGCGCCCTGCATGGGAAGGTGCAGAGAGATTACGTGAGTGGCGCCCAGCAGCCGCGCCAGCAGCGCGGGCACTTCCATGCTGATGGCGCCATCCACCAGCAGGCGGCCGCCGCAATCGACCGGCTGGAACAAGCCCGGATAGGAGCAACTGGCGCGGATAGGCAGCACCACATCGCCACGGTCGCGGAAAACCACCGACTCGCCGGAGACCACATCGGTGGCGATGATGCCCAGCGGTATGCGCATTTGTTCGAAGCAGTAGCATTTGAGCAGCTTGTGCAGGAAACGCTCCATGCGGCTACTGCCTGCGATTCCCATGCGTCCCAAGCTCCAGCGCGCCACATCCGCAAAGCGCATGGAGCTGCCGGCGCTCCCGATGTCATCGCATGTGGCGCCGCTGGCATAGGCGGCCGCGACAATGGCGCCCGCGCTGACGCCCGTGATGCAATGTATGGGAATGCCGTTCTCCTCGAGAACCCGGAGAACGCCGATGTGCGCCATGCCGCGCGCGAACCCTCCGCCCAGCGCAATTCCGATACGTATGGGCTCGGGGACCGCGGCCGGGACATGCGCCGGTTCCGGCCGACGGCGGCGCCACCCGGCCATCCAATTGCCCCACGCGTTTTTCAAGACCCCCTCCTGTCCATCACTCCGAATGGACTACCATTATTTAGGATGTGCACTTTTTCTGCCAAGTTCCACGCGGCATTTCTTTCTTTGGTACTTTTGGTACCGGCCTGGGCGCAGACGCCTTTCTCCGGCACTCCGGCGATTGAACAGTCGTTAAAGAAGCTCAACGTGCTGGGCAGCGTTTTGCTGATTGCGGCACACCCTGACGATGAGAATACCGCCATCCTGGCCTTTTACGCACGCGGCCGCCACATGCGTACTGGTTATCTTTCGTTGACACGCGGCGAAGGAGGGCAGAACCTGATCGGTCCCGAGCAAGGCGATCTTCTCGGACTGATTCGAACGCATGAGCTGCTGGCAGCCCGCCAGATCGACGGCGCAGAGCAGTTCTTTACGCGCGCCATCGACTTCGGTTATTCGAAGACGCCCGAAGAGACTTTCGCGAAATGGGGCCACGAGCGCATCCTTTCCGACGTTGTTTGGGTGATCCGGCGATTCCGTCCCGATGTCGTGATTTTGCGCTTTTCGGGCACGCCGCGCGATGGGCATGGACAGCACCAAGTCTCGGCCATCGTCGGCAAGGAGGCGTTCTCCGCGGCGGCCGATCCCAGCCGTTTTCCCGAGCAACTGAAGTTCGTGGAGCCGTGGAAGGCGCGCCGGCTGCTGTTCAATACTTTCAGCTTCAACCGGGAACAGGAGAAGGAAGCCGCCGCCACTCCGGGCCGTATCGAAGTGGATACTGGCGCGTACAATCCGGTGCTGGGCGCTTCGTACAGCCAGATCGCGGGCATGAGCCGCAGCATGCATCGCAGCCAGGGAATGGGCGCGTCGCAGCGGCCGGGACCCTCGCGCAATTACCTGGTGCCCGTAGCCGGCGATGCGCCTTCTAAGGATGCATTCGACGGCATCGATACTACTTGGGGGCGTGTGCCGGGAGGCGCGGAGATCGGCCGCATCCTGGCGGAAGCGGAACGCAACTTCGAGCCGGATCATCCCGAGCACAGCATTCCGCTGCTGTTGAAAGCGCAACCGCTGATGGCTTCCATCCAGGATTCGTGGGCGCGCGCGAAGCTGAACGAGCTCGATGAGGCGATCGCGCTGTGCGCGGGGCTGTGGCTCGACGCGGACGCGGACGCCTATGCCGCCGTGCCCGGCTCGACCGTAGAAGTGAAGTACACCGCGCTCGATCGCTCGGAGTTTCCGATGATCCTCGACAGCCTGACGCTGGAGGGGATGGGCGAGTCGTCGCGTACGGATGCGCAGCAGGCCGCGCTGAAGCCGAACCAGCCGGTGAACGCTCCGCTCAAATACACGGTGCCCGCCGATCAGCCTTACTCGCAGCCATACTGGTTGCGCGAGCCCAAGACGGGCGACACCTACACGATACCCAACCAGCAACTAGTCGGTCTCCCCGACGACCCGCCGCTGCTCAGCCTGCGGTTCCGGATCGAGGCTGGCGGAGTCGAGTTCGATCTGGTTCGCCCGGTACGCCACCGTTACATCGATCGCGTGGAAGGCGAGCAGACCCGCGCGTTGACGGTGGTCCCGCCGGTCGCGCTGAACCTGCCGCAAGATGTGGTGCTATTCCCGAACGGTGGCGCGCGCAAAGTGGAAATCGAGGTGCGTGCGGAAGTGCCCAAGGCGGCCGGCGACGTAAAGCTGGCGCTCGATCCGGGTTGGAGCGCGGAGCCGCTCGCGCGCCCATTCGAGCAGGCCAAGGCCGGCGAACAGCAGCCGCTGGCGTTCGACGTGAAGCCCGCCACGGGGCCGGATCCGCCGGCGTATCTGCGGGCCGCGGCCGAAGTTGGAGGCCGCGAGATTGGTGTGGGCATGCTGGTGATCTCGCATCCGCCGCTGCCGCCCTTGACGGTGTTCCCGCCGGCGGTGGTCAAACTGGTGCCGGTGGATGTGCGGGTCACAGCGCACAAGATCGGCTACGTGATGGGCGCGGGCGACGAAATGCCGGATGCGATTCGCCAGCTTGGCTGCGAAGTGACCCTGCTGACGGCTTCGGATCTGCAGCAAGGCGATCTCTCGAAATTCAATGCCATCGTGACCGGCGTGCGCGCCTACAACGTGCGCGCCGACCTGCGCGCCAACCTGCCGCGCCTCTTGGACTACGTGCGCAACGGTGGCACCCTGATCGACCAGTACAACGTGACCGATTCGAACCTTTTGCCGACAGGTTCGAACGTTGCGCCGATGGGGCCGTATCCGTTCACCATCAGCCATGGGCGCGTATCCGTGGAGGAGGCGCCGGTGACGTTTCCGAATCCGCAGAGCCCGCTGCTGCATTCGCCGAACGAGATCACGGAGAAGGATTTCGCAGGATGGATTCAGGAGCGGGGGCTGTACTTCGCTTCGGAATGGGACTCGCACTATCAAACAGTGCTGGAATCCAACGATCCCGGCGAGAAGCCGCTGGCCGGCGGTATGCTGTTCACGCGCTACGGCAAAGGCGTGTACATCTTCAGCGGCTATTCGTGGTTCCGGGAGTTGCCGGCGGGGGTTGCGGGGGCGTTTCGGATTTTCGCGAATATGCTGAGCGCGGGGGGATAGTAACGCATCGAGTACTGACGCATGGAGAGGTCACTCGGCAGCAGCGCTCAACATAAGGCGCAGATCAACATGACTCCGATGATCGATATTCTGCTGGTTTTGATCATCATCTTCATGGTCATTACGCCTCTCACTCCGCGGGGATTGCGCACCCTCGTTCCGCAGCCGCCGCGGTCAGATCGGAAGCAACCTGCTCTTACACACGATATCGTTATAACGGTTCGATGGCATGGGACCGTCCGTCTCAATCTGGAGCCCGTCCGGATCGCGGACCTGCAGCCGCGGCTCGAATTACTTTTCAAGACTAATACCGACCATGTCATTTTCGTGCGCGCGGAGAAAGATCTGCCAATGGCGCAGGGTTGAGCCGGGTCGCATTGATGACACAAACGAAGCCCGCGCGGCGGGACTGAAGTCCCGCTACCAGCGAACTGAAGCTCGGCGGTTGGCAGGCGAAAGCGCCTGCCCCACCCAGGCCAGCAAATGTAGAAACTCCAGCGGCGGGACTGAAGTCCCGCCCGGCAAGCTGAAGCTTGCGCCACGGGGCGCTGAAGCTTGCGCCATGCCTGGCTGACGTACCAAAAGCGCACACCACACTCCGAAGCCGGACACTCGTACTGCGCCGGTCTGCCATAATCTGTTGAGAATACACAGAACAAGTTTGACCGTTCGCGTGCTGTTATCACGAAGGACCAATATGTGGAACGATCTGCGATTTGCTGCGCGGACCCTGCGGCGCTCGCCGGGGTTCACGCTACTGGCGGTCTTGTCCCTGGCACTCGGGATAGGCGCCAACACCGCCATTTTCTCGCTCCTCTACCAGGTTGTGCTGCGTTCGCTGCCAGTAAGAGATCCTGGCGCGCTGGTTTGGCTCGAATCGGACGATCACAACTTCGGATGGACGCGCCGCGATAACAACCTGACCGTGTACTCCTATCCCATGTACAAGGCTCTCCGCGATCGCAATGAGGTGTTCAGCGGTCTTGTCGCGCGATCCAGCTTCCCGGCGACGCTCGCCTGGCG
>JBEKUO010000175.1:0-24520 GCA_049514955.1 Bryobacteraceae bacterium
TAAATGCCCGGCTTCACATTTTCGAAGATATACAGGCCAGACGCATTCGAGGTGTCCGTCGTGACAATGTTGGTTTCTGTATCGGTAATGGTTACCGTGGCGTCGGTCACGATGGCGCCCGTGGCGTCGGTGACGCGTCCCGTGATGGTACCGGCTCCAGAGACGTTGTTCTGCCCCAGCAGGAGGCCCGGTATCAGCAGAGCCAATAGAAACGCGAAGCTAACCCCTGTTGCACGTAGATGCATGTTCGTATCCCCCTTAAACAAGATCACTTCGCCAGCCTATAACAGGCTGGGTTGTTACACCACACTTGTGGGTGAATAGCTCCGTCGCAGCGCAACGCTTGCCGGCGCCTACGCAGACACAAGAACGCGCAGACCCCAAAACGCTGGTGCACGGCGTACTCTCCCGCTTACACCTCTTGCGAACCGGCGCTCTCCGTAAGCGCCTTTAAAGTCAGATGAACTTCAACCGGTCACAAGCGACCAAGTCAGCAGAACACTATCATGGGTGAATAGCCATGGCAGCGTTACCCGAGGCCTCAGCAGGTACGACAACAACGCACGCCTTGCCCCCAAAGCCACAGCGCACGGTATACTCCCCCGTTGACACCAATTGCGAAACTCCAGCACACTCCGTTAGTGCTGGCGGACACCTGAACAGCCGCAGTGTACTACCCCGTGTCGACGAATGCAACAAAAAAATTACGAAACAGCCAAAATATTTCTTTGAATGCCATCCAAAGCTGCTCATGCCGTCCGAAGCTGCTCGCCGGAGTATCCTCCCAGTACGTGTAGATCGGCAGGGCCTATCCGCCAGGGTCCCGACTTGAGAGAGGCGCCTGTATGACGCCGACTGACAGGCTGCCATAATCCAGTTGCGGCGACCGCATGCGCTTGATCTTCCGGCCGTAGGCGATCTCCTTTGACGAACACGCCGCCAGAGCATTCTGCGGACCATTTCAACAACAGATATCGGTATCTTTGTATTATCAAGACATTACGTCGGTTCGACGAAGCTGACAGTACCATGTTCGGTAGCCGGGGATATGGTCGAATCTGGAAAACCGTAGCGAGCGGCACAAATGCAGCGCGCCGTCCGCCTTCGATCTGTCCGATCGAGGGGTGGTCGCCGCGCCGGTGATGTTATTTGGGTGATCGCCCCCATGGCACCGGTCACGGGCGCGTGTTGCGTCGGTTAGCCGCCCACGGGTAACACCGTTCCGAGTCTCCAGGCCAGAAGGCTTGGCAAGACAAGGAGCCTCCCAAGGTCCTAAGTTTCAGAGCAGCGGCAGCTTCGATCCCCGGCGGAGCGGCGTAATCCAAATCCAACGACCGGATGCGCTTGGTTTCCCTGTCGTAGGCGACCCGCTGACCGACCCACGGGCTCCGCCCGTCGAAGGAAGGGTGGAGCGCCGAAATCAGCGGAAGCCAAGGTGTTCCTGGCGATCACGGCTGAAGATCTCTCAGCGACGTAGCCTTCACGACCCGACTTATCGGCTTGAGGCTGAACGGGCTGAAGGACATGTGGAAAAAACGGAATCCGCTATGCGAAACTGGTGTCTGCTATGGCGCGTTTGCGTGTGTGCCTGTGGTGTTCGATTACTGCGCATCTGCTGCTCGGCGTCGCTTGGGCGCAGGCCCCCATTGGCCGGATTCGTCAGAGGATGACCAACAGCCTGGGTAACACACCGGATTTCGTTTGCTCCGTGTCGATGGAAAGAACCGCGCGCACGGGGACGAGTGCGGCCGTAAGGCTCCTGCCCGTCCACTTCGATACGGGAGTGCTCAACGGGAGGGAACTGTGCACGCTGCCTGCCACGGAGGAAGAGAAGACCCGCTTCAGGGAAGTGCTGGCGGTGTACGATAAGGCCGGGACGGGCAGCTTCGCCCTTTTTTCGCGCGCAGTCTTCCTGACTGCCGGAGCTACGTTCTACGATGCTCCCGACGAAACCAAGGACGGCCAGCGGCTCTCGCGCGTGGAATTCACAATGCCACCCGATGCCAGCACTTACGTCCTGAATAAAGCGGGAAGGCAGGTGACGTTAGGTTATTCGGGATCGATCTGGACCGATCCCGGCAGTCTGGACGTGGTACGATTGGCTCTCAAAGCCGATAACATACCATCGGATCTGGGCATCAAAGCGGTGACTCAGATTTTCGAATTCAGTCACGCCAAAATGGCGGGGAACACGGTCGCGATACCGGCCGCCATGGAACTTACCCTCGAAGAACAGTCGGGGCAGGAAACGCGCCTGACGGGCCAGTTCAGCGACTGTCACCAATATCTGGCAAAACGCGGAGAGATCTTTGTGGAGAGCGCGGCTGGAACCCTGGGGGCGCCAGTTTCCGGAACGGTATCTCCGAATCAGGCAATGGCGAAGGGATCTCCGGGGGCGCGGCTGCCAAAGGCGTCGCCAGAGCCGGCCGGGCCCCTCTTTCCCGCGAATCTGGTCCTGGAGACGATCCTGGCGGAGGCCATCGACGAGCGGACCACGACACAGGGTAGCAAGCTCTCGTTTACGCTTTCGAAGGACGTCAAGAAGCACGGCAACGCGATCGTGCCAAAGGGCGCCACATTAAGAGGACATATCACGCGAATCATTCAACAAGAATACTCATGGATGACCAGTTTGAAACGATACTACCTCGTCGGCCTGCAGCTTGACGGCATTGTTGCTGGAGACCAGCGATTCCAAGTGCGCGCCAACCTCGAGAGTCTGGGTCCCCCTTACAACTTCCCCACCTATCCTTATCCCCCGTATCCTTCGTATGGTTTCGTGCCCTTCTCGCACGACCCCAACAAATGGGGCACCTTTGACGAGAGCCGCACGCTTTTCACGATTCCGGAACCCGACAGCGGCGAGTCGTTTCTGGGCGTCGTGAACGAATTTCTACGGCTCCCGGATCATTTGAAGATGTACTGGAGCACGCTAGGGCCGGGAAAATAATACGGGTTGCGCCAGGGGTCCGGCGTGGGCCGAGAGCATTTGGCGCGAAGAATGCCGACGAATGCAGCAAGAAAATTACGAAACTGCAAAAATTCCTGTTTGAATGCCATCCAAAGCTGCTCATGCCGTCCGAAGCTGCTCGCCGGAGTATCGCCCGGTACGCTGTAGATCGGGCAGGGCCTATCCGCCAGGGGTCCCGACTTCAGAGAAGCGCCAGTATGACGCCGGCTGACAGGCTGCCATAATCCAGTTGCAGCGACCGAATCCGCTTGATTTTCCGGTCGTAGGCGATCTCCCTTTGACGAACACGCCGCTTGGGCATTCTCCGGACCATTTCAACAACAGATATCTTCATCTCTTATTATCAAGGCATTACCGCACGTCGACGAAACTCACAGTTCCATGTTCGGTAGCCGGGATGATCGTCGAACATGAAAAACCGTAGGGGCAGCGCAAATTCAGGGTGACCGTTGTCACGGGTGCCAGTCGCGCCGGTTCCGGCTGCCATCTTGACTGACTTGAAACGGGCCGCTGCTGGCACAAAAAAAACGCCGGGCACACGGCCCGGCGTTTTTCCAATTTGGATCTGCGATCGGTCTAGCTAGCTAGAACTGGAACTGCAGCTTGACCTGGATCATGCGCGTTGAGGCATCGCCTCCCAGGAACGATCCCAGTATGCTGGTCGGCGGGTTCACCGTACGCGTGATGTCACCGAATCCGGTCGTCGGGTTGGTATTGGCCAGGTCATTCACGGGCTGATCGAAGTTAGGGTGATTGAGGAGGTTGAAGGCCTGCGCCCCTAGGGTCAGCTTGGCGCTCTCCCACCTCGGGAAGCGGAAGCTCTTGGAGATTGCGAGGTCGGTGTCGAAATATCCCGGCCCGCGAAAAATATTGCGGCCCTGGTTGCCGAAAGCGGTCGGGCTACCGGTGGAAGGCGAAAACTCCGCGGCATTCACACAGGACGTTGCGTTCGGTCCGGCAGCCGCTTCTCCGCAGGTCCCGATTCCGGAGCCGATCAAGTTGCCGAAATATGGGCCGCCGTCGTTAAGCCCGCTCAGGGTGCTTGAAGCCGCGGTGTCCACCACGGTGAACGGGAAACCGCTGCGCACGAAAAACGTTCCCGAGAGGGTCCACCCGCCGAAAATGGCGTTGGGACCCCAGTGAGAGAACTGGCGGAACAGATCGTCCCAGACGTAATTCGCGCTGAAGTAGTGGCGCACATCGTAGTCGGCGTTGCCGTAATTCGAGCGGGCGTTGAACGGATTTTGCGGGCTCAGAATACTCGCGGCTGTATCGAGGTTGAATTGCTCCAGGCAGCCGTTCGAGCAAACATCCAGTGCGTGGCTCCACGAGTAGTTAATCTGGAAGAGCAGGCCTTTGCTGAAGCTATGATTCAGGCGAACCACCAAGCCGTCATAATTGGAGTAGCTGCTGGACTCGTACTGGGTGACCGTACTGAAACGGGGATCCAGTGGCGAGGTGGGTAAGCCAGTGAACCCATTGGGGGCGCACACCGAGGCCGGGCAGTACGCATTCACGCCGGCGTTGACCGAAGGCTCGTAGACGCCGTGGTTGCCCACGTAGTTCACGTCCAGGATCGTGTGCCAGCCCACCTCCCGCTGAAGTTCCACGTTCCATTCGTAGTAATGAGGCTGGCGGAGCCGGTTATCCTGGGCGGCGAACGTCGGGCCGGCGAAAGCGGGGCGCCGGTTACGATGAAAGTATTCACATTCGGCGGGTTCGACGAGAAGTTATCCACCACGCCGGCCGGGAAGCCGTCGGAGAATATGCCGCCGCCACCGCGGATCACCGTCTTTTCGTTGATACTCCAGGCGAAGCCCACGCGCGGCTCCCAGACCACTTTATCGGTGCTGTAGTAAGCCGTGTGCAGATTGGTCTCGATCGCCGAGTTGTACGGGACCGTGGGGTCGTGGTTCAGTTCGGTGAACGGCACCGCGAACTGGGAGAAGCAATTGGTATTGCACTGCGGATTGGCGTTGTGATCGATGCGCAAGGCGGCCGTGATTTTCAGATTCCGGCCGATGCGGAACTCGTCCTGCCCGTAGATGCCCATGTTCCACAGGAACATCGGCTGGTAGGGGGCAGTGAGGAATTTCTGTTCCAGCAGGTCGAAGCCGCCCGACGCGACGCCGCCATTGAAAAAGTTATCGAGCGATCCCTCCAGCACTAATCCGCTGGTAAATAGCCCGTAGTCGTGGTCTTCCACATCGTTCTTACGCCAGTTAACTCCCGCCTTGAAGGTATGGCGGCCGAAAGTCACCGTGAAGTCGTCGACAATCTGCCACTGTCGAACATTGCGTCCTTGGGGCCACACGAAGTCGCCGTCTGACAGTTCATTGTTGCCGCCCAGAGTGTTTAGCGAGCCGTCCAAAAAGGCGAGGGTGGTCGGAAAGGTGCCCAGGGACGTCGCCAGATTGGCCGTACTGAAAATCGCGGAATAGTACTGGCCGGAAAACACGAACTGGTTGGTGGCGCGAGCGCCAAACGTGTGCGTGTAATTCAGTTGGCCTTGGTACTCCGGTTGATTGCTGACCGCGTTGAAGACCGGGTTGATCGCATCGGTATAAGTGGCCTGTAAACCCTGGTCGGATTGCACGCGCCCGTAGACGCGGTCATTTTGCCCTATATTCTGGTCAATGCGTATGGAGGTCTGGTATTCATGGGTGAAATTTCCGGCCACCGAGCGGAATTGCAGCGTACAGGGCACGCCTGAAGCCAGCGCCGTTACATCACTGCAACCTCCGCCGGGTGTGGGAGTGGCCGCCGCAGCGCCGGCAGCACCGTTGTACAGATTGAACATGTTCTGGTAGAAGGGGATGGACGCAGACTGCCCCGTCGCGGTCAGATTCGCAATGGTAGCCGTTTCGAATTGCGGGCTGGGAATGGTAGCTGTACTGCTAGTGGGGAGCAGGACCCGCAGCCCCTCGTAATTCCAGAAGAAGAACGTCTTGTCTTTCCTGATCGGACCGCCCACGCTGGCTGCCCACTGGTTCACGTTGTCGAAAGGACGGGGCACGTCGTAAGCGTTGTTGAACCAATCGTTCGCGTTCATGGTGCGGCCGTTCCAGAACCAAGCGGCATTTCCGTGGAACTGATTGGAGCCGGACTTGGACACATAGTTGACCTGAGCGCCGGCCAAGCCGCCGTACTGGCCGGAATAACCGTTTACGACCACGTTCACTTCGGCCACGTCGTTATTGCCGAGCAGCAAATTTGTCGCGCCGCTGTTGTTGAGGTTCAGGAACGGATCGTTGTCATACTGCCCGTTGTAGGTGAACACGTTCGACGTGCCGGGAAGCCCAAAGACCTCGAAGTTGCCATAGCCGCCCTGGGTGTTCATCACCGCGCCAGGCGCGAGTTGCGCCACGAAAGACAAATCGTTGCCCGGATTCGGCAGGTTGGCGAGCTGTTGCGTGACGATGGTCGTGGCGATATCGCCATTGTCCGTTTGGACGGTTGCGGCAGTCTCCGAAATTTCGACTGTCTGCGTTTGTGAGGCCACCGAGACGCGGAAATCGACCGAGGTGAGCTGGCCGACGACAGCCCCGACAACCTTTTCGACTTTTCCGAACCCGGAAGCCGTCACAGTGATCGTATATTGCGCCGGTTGGAGCAGCGCGAAGCGATAGTAACCCTGGGCGTTCGTGGTGGCTGTCTGGGTCGCACCGGTCGCTTGGCTGACCAGAGTGACCGTAGCGTTAGGGACGACAGCCCCGGTGGCATCACTGACGGTGCCGGCAATATCGCCGGCAGTGGTGGTTTGGCCAAAGGCTGCCGGCAGTGCGAACAGTAGCAATGCCACAAGCAGGCCACGCAGCAATCCTTGAGAAAACTTCATATATTCCTCTCCTCAATCTCTAAACTTTACGAGTGTTCCGAAGGGAGCAATTCGCTAACCAATCGATTCGGTAAACCTAAAGCCTTACAACAGCAGTATTTTCGAAATTCCGTCTACGCGATCCCATAACCGGTCATCAGGTCCGGTCCAGATTTTGGGAGTTTCCGGCGCCGCGGCTGTCACCTGAATTTGAACAGGCCTCCTATAACGTGAGTACCATTACTCCCCACCACCGGGTTATGTTCAATAGAAGACCATCCGTGCAGGATCAGATTGTAAGATTTGTCGCCCCACTTTGTACGGATTTGCTCGACATTTGCGCTTGGCCGTTATCCGACGCGACCCGGCGGCGCGCGCCGCCGTGAAGGCTGCCGCACCGACGGGCACCCCGACGCCGCAGGCTAGTGCTAGTGGGGAACCGATGAGGCGACCGGTAGCACGAAGACAGAGGAAATGCCGCGTCCACGGCGCGTTTTTGGTTTTGTTTTCAATCAATTGGAGAACTTAGGGACGCGTGAATCAGGTCCCAGCTATCGTGCGAGGCAGTCGGATGCGCCTGCCTTACCGGCTGCTAGAATACTCCAGTGGAGACAGACGATGCAATTATCACGACGTGATTGTCTGGGGCTGTTCGGTGCGGGTGTGTCGCTGGCGGCTGCCCGTGGCGCGTCGCCGGCGCCGGGCAGCGATGCGGATCGCGAGCGGCGCATGCAATGGTGGCATGCGGCCAAGTTTGGCATGTTCATTCACTGGGGCCTGTACAGCGTCCTGGGCCGGCATGAATGGGCGATGGAGGAGGAGGGCATTCCGGTGGCGGAATACCAGCTTCTGGCCAGCCGCTTCACGCCGAAGCCCAACGCCGCGCGTGCCTGGGCGCGCCTGGCTCGACAGGCCGGCCAGAAGTACATGGTGATGACCACCAAGCACCACGAGGGCTTCTGCCTGTTCAATACCAAGTACACCGATTACTGCGCGCCCAAGCAGGCCTGCGGCCGCGACTTGGTGAAGGAATTTGTCGAGGCCGCCCGCAGCGAAGGCCGGCGCGTCGGTTTCTATCATTCGCTGATGGACTGGCATCATCCGGATGGGGCACGCTGCCTGCACGACGAAGCCGCCCGCCGGCGATTCGTGGACTATGTGCACGGCCAGATCCGCGAGCTGCTCACCAATTACGGCAAGATCGATGTGCTTTGGTACGACGTGGCGTGGCCGCTGGACGCCGCCGGGTGGGAATCCGAGAAGATGAACAAGATGGTCTTCGAGCTGCAACCGGACATCATTGTCAACAACCGCAATCAGCTTCCCGGCGACTTTTCCACGCCGGAGCAGGAGATCAGCGCGGCGCAGAATGGGCGCGCGTGGGAGTCGTGCATGACGATGAATGAGAGCTGGGGTTACCAGGCCGCCGACGACGATTGGAAGACGCCGAAGCGCATCGTGCGCAACCTGGTTTCGTGCGCGCGGGATGGCGGCAACTACCTGCTGAACATCGGTCCTCGCGGGGACGGGTCGATTCCCGAGGAGTCCGTCAGGATCCTGACCGCGGTGGGCCGCTGGATGGACCACAATGGCCCGACGATTTATGAGTCCCAGCCGTGCCGGGTACACGCCTCGGAGTTCGCCAACTTTACGCGAAAGGGCAACATGCTTTACATGCACGTGCACTTCTGGCCGGGCGAGACGGTGGCGCTGGGCGGATTGCAGAACAAGGTGCTCTCCGCGAGGGTGCTGGTGAGCGGGCAACCGGTGGAATTCGAGCAGGAGGAGTTTCGCGTGCGCTTCACGGGCCTGCCGAAGGATGCGCCGGACGATCCGGTGACGGTGCTGGCGATCGAGTGCGATTCCGAGCCGGTGCAGGACACGGGCGCGGTGCGGCGGAACCGGCCGCGGCTGAAGGCTTAGTTTAGGCGAGCGGGGCTCGCCAACATCGACAAAAAGCGTCGATGTTACGAGCGGGCGAGGGGGCGAGCGGGCGAGCGGGCGACACGACGCGGGGACACGGGGACGCGGGGACGCGGGGACGCGGGGCACGGGCCTCTAGCCGGCTACGGCCAAGCGGATGATCTTCTTCTGAATGGCGTACTGCACCAATTGGGCTTTGTTGTGAATGTCGAGCTTGCGCATCAGGTTGAACTTATGCGCCTCGATGGTCTTCACGCTCAGGTTGAGTGTGCAGGCAATCTCCTTGACGGAATTGCCTTCTGCCAGGAATTTTAGGATCTCCAACTCGCGCCGCGTCAGGGTGCTGAATCGCGGCAAGCGGGCGGCGGAATTGACCCGGCTGCGGAAATCGTCCACCAAGTGCGAGAGCATGCGCGGGCTCAGGTAGCTACCGCCGTGGTGGACGTCGCTAATGGCTGTCACCAGGTTTTCGGAAGGACAGTCCTTGAGAACGTAACCGCTGGCGCCGGCTTCCATGCACTCGGCCAGGTAGTCTTCGTCGTCGTACATGGTCAGGAAGAGTACCTTGGTCTCGGGCCGATTCTTGCGGATCTGGCGGGTGGCTTCAAAGCTGCTCAGGCCCGGCATGCTGACGTCCATGAGAACAATATCGGGCTTCAGCTCGGCGGCTTTGGCGATGGCTTCGGCCGCGTTACCGGCTTCCCCCACAACCTCCAAGCCGGGCTCGGCTGAAAGCAGCGTTTTGACACCCTGGCGGAACAGGGTGTGATCATCGGTCAGAAGCGTTCGAATTTTGGCCATAGTCGCGTTTCTCTCCGGAGCCGAGACTCGCGGGTGGCAGGGGAATCGGCAAGCGCACGGAAATCCTAGCGCCGTGCCCGGGACTGCTGCGGATCTCCAACCGGCCGCCCAAGAGGGCGACGCGCTCGCGCATACCTTTCAGCCCGAAGGACCTCGGTTGACCCACCGCGGAGTCCACATCGAATCCGACCCCGTCATCCTCGATGTTCAGCTCCAATAGTTTATCGGTGGAACGGAGAGAAAGGTTTACGTGGGAAGCCGAAGAGTGTCTGGCGATATTCTGGTAACACTCCTGCGCAACTCGATAGACGGTGGTTTCGGCTTCCCGCGGGAGGCGGCCTCGGCAAGGGGTCAGGTGGACACGCAGCTTCATTGGATACAGCTTCCGGAAGCGCGCGCTCAAGTGGCGGATGGCCGAGGGCAAGCCCAGTTGTTCGACGACCGAAGGATTGAGCGCGGCGATGATGCGGCGGATCTCGGCGATGATGCGCTCGGCGACCTGGCGCGCGTCGGCCAGCTTGGCTTGCAGATCGGGCGGAGCAAGCTTTTCGAGCATCTCCAGGTGCAGGCGCAGGAACAGCATGGACTGTCCGGCCTCGTCGTGGATTTCGCGGCTGATGCGCCGGCGTTCCTCTTCTTCAGCCCGCAGAAGGTGGCCGGCGAGGGCGCGCACCTGCTCCTCCCGTGCGGCCAGGTCCCGGAGCAGGCGCGTGCGTTCCGCGGCGCGCAGGCAACGCTCGGCGAAGGCGTTCAACAGGTCCAATTCGCGGGGGAGCCAGCGGTAGGGCGCAGAGAAGCCGAATTGGAGGAGGCCGGCGAGGCGGCGCTCGGAGAAGAAGGGAATGGACCAGTAGGATTCATGGGCGGCGCGCATGCCTGGATCCAGGATCAGCCCTTCGGCGGCGCTGCCGCCACGGATGTAGCGCGGCCGCGCCAGGCGCTGGAGCGTCCGCGCGGCGATGTGGGGCCGTTCGGCGATGGGTATCAGGCGCCCGGCTTGCGCGTGGAAGGTGCGCGTCAAGATGACGATGAAACGGCGCAGGAGGTCGTCCAGGCCAGTGGCATCCGCTTCGGCTCGGAGCAGGCCGAAGAAGGCCTGGGTTTCAGCCTCACGCACCTGGTAGAAGGCGTTATTGACAGTCAGTACGGAACAAGAATAAAGTCGTTCACGGACGGATGCCAGCGTGGCGGCCGAGTGCGGGCCGTGGGCCAGCAGGGGGTCAAGCTGGCGGTCGTAGGTGCGCAGGGCTGCCACCACCTCGGCGGGTGAAACGTTGAGCTTGGCGAGGCGCCGGCCGTTGTAGGCCACCTGCTCGATGAAGTCCGGCATTCGCCGGCCTGCGGAAAGCAGGCGCACTGCGGCTCCGGAGGTGATCTGAGAGAGCGCCTTGAGCTGCTGCGCGTCGTAGGGCCGGGCCCCTGGCGCAGTCTTGAGACAGCGGAGGAAGGCAGCCTCCAGCAGCGGCAGATGCGGTTGGACAAGCCGGGCGAAGGACTCCAACTGCTTCCCCTGAGGCTCGTGGAACATTTCGGGAGCGTCCGCCGGTGCGGGCGCGGATTCCACAAGATGAGGTTGGGCCATCGGTACAGGGTGGGAGGAGGAGGGGAAAGTTCTCAGGGCGAGCAAGCTCGCCAACATCGACCAGAAGCGTCGATGTTACGAGCGGGCGAGGGGGCGCCGCGGGCGCCGCGGCGAACCGTCTTCAGCCCGCCCCAGGGGAGCCGGTGGCAGCCCAAGCAGGCCGGAGCTTCATTCGTTTAGCCTTCTCTTAGCAGGTTTCCGGCGCTTAGTTAGCAGGTCTCCGGTCCTGGGTTCTACTTCAGCCCCCGTCACACGGCGGGCGCCAATAACAATGTCTTCGCACCTTCGGCGTGGGACGAAACGAAACAGCTTCGAGATACACTACCTTCTGTGCGGGTCATAATTTGACGAACCCGCCAGGAGAAAATCATGGACACTTATCATGTTGCGCTCGTCTCCGACACGCCGGCGGTGAGCTTTTCGGACGTCGCGAATGTCAGCGCCGCCCTGCAGAAGCAGGTAACGCGGGACTTCGGTCCTCTCTGGGACGTGAACGCCACCGTCGACAGTTTCCAAAATCTGGAATCGGTTCCGGTGGATTATTGGCCGGTCATCGTGAAGGATGACATCAATCAGCCCGGAGCAGCCGGCTATCACACCGACAAGAACGGTCAGCCGTTCTCACTGGTGCAGGCAGACGGGACCTGGGCTCTCACCGCCAGCCACGAAACTCTCGAGATGCTGGCCGACCCGTTCGGAAACCGCACCCTCGCTGGATCACTGCCTAAACAGGCGTCGGGCAAGGCTAAGAAGCTCGCACGCGTGCTGTATCTGGTCGAAGTATGCGACCCATGTGAAGACGGATCGTTCGGATATCAATCCAACGGGGTCGGCGTTTCGGATTTCATCACGCCGCACTACTACGATCCATCGACCGCCGCCAGTATTCAGTACAGTTTTGGCGGACATATCAAGGGCCCGCACCAGGTTCTCAACGGCGGTTATGTGAGTTTTGGGGACCCGGCGACCAATGAGTGGTATCAAGTGGTTGTGGAGAATGGGAAGACGAGCACGCGCAGTCTCGGCGTCCTGAACACTTCGGGCAAGAGTCTTCGTGAGACCATCGATCATGAGGTACGCAAGTTGACCAAGGGCTACCGCACCGGCAAAGCGGCGGGCGCCAAGGTCCTCGCCGCGGCGGCCGGCCATGGCTCGGGGGTTGGAGAAGCCGCGGTAGGCCGCGCCACTTCACTACGTGCTTACATAGGCGAGTTGATGAAGGGCAAATAGCCGTGGCGGACGAAAAGGACGATTCGCAGGCGCGTGTGGAACGTGCCCGCCGGTTGCGGGAAGAGATCGCAAACCTGACATCTGGAAGCCCGCAGCCGCAGCCCCCGGGGCGAAAGAAGTCGATCCGCGAACAGGTCGACGAGGCCAGCCGGAAGCGCAAGCGCAAATCATAGGACTGTTATGCGGTAACTGCGCCAGCCTCTATCTGGCCGGTGCGAAGTGAAGCGGAGTGGGGCAGACAATCCTGGCTGCCGCCGGCTGAAAGGTGGCTGCGGGCAAGATTGCCCGCCCCACATTGAGAGCCAAGACGATTCAATAATACGGTATTACTAATGGCCGGTGCGGGCGCGCAACAGGGCGGCAACGTCTTCGAAGCCGTTAGTGACAGCGCCCTGGAGCGGCGTGGCGCCGGCATTATTGCGTAAGCTGGCGTCGGCGCCGCGCGCCAGCAGCAGTTCGACTACGGTGCGCCGTCCCCAGGAAGCCGCGTTGTAGAGCGGGGTGGCGCCGGCGTCGTCGGGCGCATTGATATCGGCGCCGCGATCGAGCAGCAGGGCTACCAGATCGCGGTGACCGGCAAGCGCGGCGTCATGCAGGGGCGTGGCGCCTGTAGCGTCCCTGGCGTTGACCCGGGCGCCATGATCGAGCAGGATGCGGGCGATCTCGGCGTAGCCCTTGAGCGCCGCATCCGCTAGCGGTGACGACCCTTCCGGGTTGGGCGCGCCGACATCGGCGCCTTTTTCGACGAGCAACTCCACCATCTCGGCCTGGCCTTTGAGTACGGCTTCGTCGAGCAGCGAGGCGCCGGGCTGGTCCTTTTTGGCCAAGGTCGCGCCTGCAGCGATCAGCAACTCGACGACGCGGGCGTGCCGGAAGCGCGAGGCGTTTTCGAGCGGCGTGGCGCCGGAGTTGTCGCGGGCGTTGACATCGGCGCCGCGTGCGAGCAGCAGCGCGACGACCTCGGCGTGGCCTTTGGTAGCCGCTTCATTGAGCGGGGTGGCGCCGGTCTCCTGGTTTCGGGCGTCAATCCGTGCGCCTTTATCGAGCAGCAGCGCGGCGACTTCGTGGTCGCCCTTAAAGGCGGCTTCGTCGAGGGGGGCGGCGCCGGATCGATCGTGCGCGTTGACGTCGGCGCCGTGCGCCAGCAGCAGCGCCACCATATCCCGGTAGCCGCGGGTGGCCGCCAGGTGCAGCGCCGTCGCGCCGGAGCGATCGGTGGCCCCGACGGCGGCGCCATGCGCCAGCAGCAGTTCCGCCACATCCCGGTTGTCTTTGACCACCGCATAGTGCAAAGGCGTGGAGCCCGCCTCGAGATGGCGGGCGTTCACATCGGCGCCGTGGGCGATGAGTAGCGCGGCGATTTCCCGATTGCCGCTCCAGGCCGCGTCATGCAGCGGCGTGGCCCCGAGCGTGTCGCGGGCGTTCACATCCGCGCCGGCGGCGATCAGCGCGCGCACGTGCTCCAGATCGCCGGCGGTGACGGCGTCGTGCAGATCGGCCGCGGGAAGAGACGCACAGCAGAGCAGAAGAAGCCTAGCCCACCGGACAGGCATGGAACCCCACGTATTGCACTTCCTCTTCCAGCTCGATTCCGAACTGGCGGCGCACGCGCTCCTTGAGCTCCTGGATGAGCGCGCAGAGGTCCGCGGCGGTGCCCCCGCCCGCGTTGTAAATCAGGTTGGCGTGATAGGCGGCCACGTGAATATCGCCGCGGGACATGCCCTTGGCGCCGGCCTGTTCCAGAAAGTATGCGGCCGGCACCTTGCCTTCGCGAATCACTGTTTCCGGCACGGCGGCGGCTGCGGCGGGCGGCAATTCGGACAAAAGAAAATTCTTGAAAATGCTGCCTGCGCACTTCATGGTGACCGGGAACTTCTCATTGCGCACTTTCAGGATGCCGGCGGAGGTTTGGCGCAGCGCTTCGGCGTCGGCCGGCTCCAGGCGCAGCTCGGTTGAGAAAATAATCCAGTCTTTGTGTCGCTTGAAGACGCTCTCACGATAATGAAATTCGCATGCGGCGTTGTCGAAGACACGCACGCGATCGCCATCGAAGAAGCGCACCTGGCGCACGCGCTCTGAGATGGAGTGACCGTAGGCGCCGGCGTTGCCGTAGACCGCGGCGCCCACCGACCCGGGGATGCCGGCCAGAGTTTCCAGGCCCTGCAGGCCGCGCTCGATGGAAAAGTCGACGAGATCCTGGAGCACGGCGCCGGCATCGCACTGGACGCGGTCGCCGGCGGCGAGGATGCTACTGGCCACGAAACGCAGCATGATGCCGCGGTAACCGAGATCGGATACGATCAGGTTGGTGCCGCCGCCCATGACCATGTAATCGAGGCCACTGGCGCGCGCGACCGCCAGCGCCTGGATGAAGGCTTCCACGCTTGCGGTTTCGGCATAAATATCGGCCGGGCCGCCGATGGCGAAGCGGGTATAGGAAGCCAGCGGCGCATCGCGCAGAACAGTCAACTGCGGGATTGCGGCGAGGCGCGCGAGCGTGGAGTCCATTTGATTCAATTATAGAGGAGGCAGTTTATGCGTTCCGGTTTCCCTGGTTTTCCGCCCGAAGCGATGGCGTTTTACCGCGGCCTTGCGCGCCACAACACGCGCGAATGGTTTCAGCCGCGGAAGCAGATCTACGAGGAGAAGGTGAAGGCCCCCATGATTGCGCTGGTGACGGAGCTGAACCGGGCCATGATGGAATTCGCCCCGGATTACGTGACGGACGCGGACAAAGCGATCTTTCGCATCTATCGCGACGTGCGCTTCAGTCCGGACAAGACGCCGTACAAGACGCAGATCGCGGCATCGTTCTCGCGGCGCGGTATGGCTAAGCACGGTGCAGCGGGGTATTATTTCGCGATCTCGCATAAAGGGGTGGACGTGGGCGGCGGCATCTACATGCCTCCGCCGGAGACGCTGCTGGCGGTGCGTACGCACATCGCCGCCCGGCATGCGGACTTCCGGCGCATCGCGGGCAGTGCTGCAGTCACGCGGCTGTTTGGCGCGGTACAAGGCGAGCGGCTTTCGCGGGTGCCCAAGGGGTTCTGCGCGGAGGATCCCGCGGCGGACCTGCTGCGGTTCAAGCAATTCCTGTTGTTCACCACGCTGGATGCGGCGATCGTCACGACGCCGAAGCTGTTCGTGGAGATGGAAAAGCGATTCCGTGCGATGGCGCCATTTCTGGAGTTTTTGAACGCGCCGCTGGCGGGGATGAAGCGGGCGCGGGAGGAGCGGTTCTTTACTTAAGGGATATAATAGTGTACGTTATATGGTGTAAGGTGTATTTTTGTGAACGTTATGAAGAAGGGTCGATCATCCCAGAGGATCCCTATACCGGTGACCCGCGCGCTTCGCAAGCTGGGGCACGATATTCGCGACGCGCGGCGCCGGCGGCGCATACCCGTCGCGATCCTGGCCGCGCGGGCGTCCATCAGCCGCACGACTCTAAATAAAGTGGAGAAGGGCGCACCCGGCGTCTCTCTGGGCGCTTATGCCACCGTGCTCTTCGCCCTGGGGATGGCGGACCGGCTGGCGGATCTGGCGGACCTCAGGCACGACACGGTCGGGCTGGAGTTGGAAGAAAATGGAAAAGGAAGTCCTGGTATATGTGGACCTCGAAGGCGCGCCGCACCTGGTGGGAAGGTTGTGGGCGCGCACGCGCAAGGACAGGGAGAGCGCTACCTTTGAATACGACAAGAACTGGCTGGCGCATCCCAACCGTTTCTCCCTCGAGCCGGCGCTGAAGCTTGGCCCAGGCCCTTTCCACACGACATCCGGCAAGCCTCTTTTCGGCGCCATCGGCGATTCCGCGCCGGATCGATGGGGGCGGGTCCTGATGAGACGCGCAGAGCGCCGGCGCGCCGAACACGAGGGGCGTACGCCGCGCACCGTCCGCGAAATAGATTACCTGCTGATGGTGGACGACGAAGCGCGCATGGGCGCGCTGCGTTTCGCCGAGCGGGAAGGAGGGCCCTTTCTGGCCGAGCATGGCCCGGCGAAAATCCCACCTTTGATTGAACTGCCGCGACTGCTCTCGGCCGCCGAGCACGTCCTGAGCGACACGGACAGCGACGAGGATCTGCGCCTGCTTCTGGCGCCCGGATCGTCGCTCGGCGGCGCCCGGCCGAAGGCTTCGGTTCGGGACCGCGACGGCCATCTAACAATTGCCAAGTTTCCGAACAAGGGGGACGAGGTGAACGCGGTGCTGTGGGAGGCGGTGGCCCTGACGCTCGCGGCGAAGGCTGGCATTGCGGCGCCTGCCTGGCGTCTGGAAACCGTCGGCCGCAAGGCCGTTCTTCTGCTGCGCCGTTTCGATCGCGACGGTGGAATGCGCGTGCCGTTCCTATCGGCCATGAGCATGCTCGACGCGCAGGATAACGAGACCCGCAGCTACCTGGAATTCGTGGACGCGCTCCGCCAGCACGGCGCGGCGCCGCAGGAGGACATGCACGCGTTGTGGCGGCGAATCGTGTTCAGCATCCTGATCTCAAACACGGACGACCATTTGCGCAATCACGGCTTTCTGTATGCCGGTCAGGCAGGCTGGCGGCTTTCCCCGGCGTACGATCTCAATCCCGTGCCTACCGACATCAAACCACGGGTCCTGATCACGGCGATCGATCTGGACGATAGCACCGCTTCACTCGATTTGGCGTTGGAAGTGGCTGCGTATTTCGAACTGCGTCCGGACGCGGCGCGTCAGATCGCAAAGCAGGTGGGGAAAGCGGTGGCCCGATGGCGGGCGGTGGCGGCGAAGGTTGGGCTGACCGCGGCGGAGATCGAGCGCATGGCCTCGGCCTTCGAGCATGCGGATCTGAAGGCCGCGCGGGCGCTGAGTTGATGAGGCTGCTGGGGTGACGGGTGCTGGATGCTGGCCCTTGGCGGCGTTCTCCCGCACTACAGATCGCGCACGACTCGGAAGCCAATATGGCCCGTCGACGTGCGTGGCTCTGTGCCAGTGCGGGCGGCGTTGCGGTAGCGCCAGCAATAGGAGGCATGGCAAAGGTAGGAGCCGCCCTTCATTACGCGGTCCCGGCCCGAAGGTGGCCCGACCGGCACAGCGCGCGTGGCCTCTATATGCCATGCCGGATCGAAGTAGTCTGCGCACCATTCCCAGGTATTGCCCACTGCGTTGAATAGCCCGAAGCCGTTCGGGGAGAAGCTGTCCACTGGGGCAACGTTGGTAAAGCCATCTTCGCCCAGATCCATCTCCGGAAAGCGTCCTTGCCAGATATTGCACATGTGACGGCCCTCCTGGGTAAGCTCGTTGCCCCAAGGGGTAAGTGCGCTGGTCCAGGCCCCCGCGCGCCGCGTATTCCCACTCGGCTTCGGTGGGCAGACGGTAGCCGGCCCACTCACAGTAGGCGCGCGCATCGTTCCAGGAAACGTGCACGACTGGATGGCGCGGGCGCTCCGCAACAGACGTGTCCGGGCCTTCCGGATGCGCCCAGTCGGCGCCGCCCACGCGCACCCACCAGGGCGTACCAGGTACCCCAGGTCCGCGTTGTTCCTCCGGGACGTGGTTGCGAAACACGAAGGATTCCCGGAGGCGCTCCGCCTCTGTGCGATATCCGGCCTTCCGCACGAATTCCGCGAACTGCTCGTTGGTGACCGCAAACTTCGAGATGTAAATGGGAGCGAGGGTGACCTGGCGAACCGGTCCCTCGCCATCCTCGGGCAATGCCTCGGGGGATTCACTGCCCATGCGGAAGCAGCCGCCCTCCAGGCGCACCATGTTCTCCAACGAGCCGCTCACGACCAGGGTCCGGTTGTGGGACATTTGGATCGAGGTTTCCAGTTGCGCGAGGCGGGGCTTGCTGGGGACGCAACAGGGATGAGGCGGTTTGGGCGCCGGGGCAGCTTCAGGGGGCGGTGGCCGCAACCTGACTCTCGCAGTCCTGCGGGGGCGCAGCGGCGTCCGGAACCCAGCGGACCTCGGCGGCAGCCCGCATTTTCGCAAGGGCGCCCATAAAGACCTGTTCCCGGTTCCTGAAGGTGAAGGTGCGCTGGACTGTCCTCGCGGACCTCGTCAAGGGTTGCGACGCTGCCGGGGATTTTCGCGTAGAGTATTGCGATGTGAACCCCGAAGCTCGTGGTGAAGACGCCGGTACGCTGGCCCGGATCGAGGGCGCGGACGGCATCCTCGAATTCCTGCACCGTGTGGCCGGCGGGAAACCGGCCGAGGTCGCCGCCGTTGCCTGGACAATCCGAGTAGCGGTTCGCGACCTCGGGGAATGGATCGCCGCGTTCGAGATCCGCCAGCGCGGCCTTAATCGCGCCCGCCGCCTGCGCCTCGGTCTGCAGCTCATTCACATGCTTCACGATGTGGGCGGCGTGGAACGTTTCGGGCTTGCGGAAGTTCTCGCGGTTGGCGTTGTAGAAAGCTTCGATCTCCTCGGCGGTTGGCTCGGTGGCGCCGTCAGCCATCTCCTCGCGGAGGCGATGCACGCGAAATTAGAGCTCGACCAATTGCCGAAGGCGGGTGTCGTCGAAGGCGCTCCGCGATCCCCATTGCGCCTTCTGCCGGGCAGCCTCCTGTGCGAGCTGCGTCAGCGTCGATGGGGCGCGGATCGCGGGCCGCGGCCTGTTCGATCAGCACCCGGTCTGCGGCGGCTTGCTGCGCGGCGGCCCGCAGGCGTTTCGCCCGCTCGGTCTCATCCGCGATGGTCTGCCACCGGGGATCGCGGCCGATGAAGTGCTCCGCTTCGCGGACGAACTCGTCCGGAACTGGCTGGCCATTTACAAAACAGGGCATGGCTATTTGGTCGTGTTGAGGAGCACGACGACACCCAACTCGCCGTCGGGCTCCACAATGTCGGGAAGGCCGGCGGTGGGTGACTGGCCGTGCAAATTTTGCGCGAGGAGGAAACCGGGCGCCGGGCCTCCGCCAAAATAGGCTGGGGATGCGCTGAACGTCCCATCGCCCTTCCCCAGGAACAGGGCCAGCGTGGCGCCTTCCATCAGGCCGATGTCCGGGATGCCATCGCCGTTGACGTCCGCGACTATGATCGGACCTTGGATGTTTAGCAAATTCCGCAGGGTCTCCTTAAAGGTCAGGCCGCCCTGGCCGTTCCCGAGGTAGACGCTGACGCCCCCGTCGCCGCCAAGTCCGACCACCGCGTCCAGGTCTCCATCTCCGTTTAAATCGTCGAAGATGACCTGGTTAAATGAGCCACCGGTGATCACTGTTTGCGTAAATCCACCTTGCTGGTTGTTGGTCAGCACGTACATGTAGCCGTCGAACAGGTTCGTGAGCACCACGTCGGTCCAGCGGTCGTTATTAAGGTCCGCGGCACCGATATTGTAGAACCCCGTGGGCGGTGGACTGGTGACGAACGGCACCGGCGTCTGAAAAGTGCCGTCACCGTTCCCAAGGGCCAGCAGGTTTCCGGAAGTGGCGAAATCCAGCTTGCCATTGTGGTTAAAGTCTCCCAACGCCAAGTAGCTCCCGGTAGGAATCGATGTGGTGCTTTTCTGTGTGAATGTGCCATCGCCGTTGCCGAGGTAGGCAATGGCGGAGGTACCGCCAGTGCCGGGCACCAGGAGATCCGGGATGCCGTCGCCGTTCAGGTCCCCGGTAAGCAGGCACCCGGCGCCGGGCAACGCGATTGTAGACTTGAGTGAGTAAGGAGTGGCCGCCTTGCCCGTACCCAGCAGGACGGAAACCCCCTGAGAGGTGTTGACTGCTAGGTCGGGCTTGCCATCGCCGTTGAAGTCTGCTGCCGCGCCGCAGCCCGCGCCGCCGGTTACTGAGGTCCACTCGGCATTTTGAAACTTGCCCTTGCCTTCGCTCAGCAACACGGAGACGCTGTTGGGGCCGCCGACAGCCAAGTCCGTGACCCCCTTAGCCCGAAGGCTTGCGGGAACGGGTTGGCCGGTTCCGGCCTGCACCGGATAATACACAGGCTCTTTGAACTGGCCCTTGCCGTTTCCGAAGGCGATATTGACGGCGCCATTGATGAGGTCCGGGTTGCCATCGCCGTTGACGTCAGCGATAGCGAGTTGTGACCCTCCCGGGAGATAGACGTAACTGGGGCCGGAGAAACCTCCCGTGCCGTTTCCTAGGTAGAGATACACATACGAATCCTGTACCCCGCTGTCCTGCGTCAGCACGATATCGGGGTAACCGTCGTTATTGACGTCGCCCACCGCCATGAACCCGGGTTCGGTAGGTGTGATGACCACTTCTGGCGATTGAAAGGTACCATCGCCGTTGCCCAGGAAAATGGCGAAGCCACCTTTCGATCCCACCCCTGGGTTATGTTGAGTGACGACCAAGTCGAGCTTGCCGTCATGGTTGAAGTCGGCGGCCAGAATTTCGCCGTTGCCGGGTCCGGGGAATGGAACCAGAACTCCGGGGTCGAGGACGCCACCGCCTTTGCCGAGGAACACCCAGACGCCGCTTTCGCCGATGGTAGCCGCGTCCGGAATGCCATCGCCATTGAAATCCCCAACGACGGGCCAATCGATGTAGGCGTCGGTCCCAGCCGGGTAGACGGCGGCGGTTTGAAAGGTCCCGTCGCCGTTGCCAAGAGAGACACCAATTCCCGCTGGGACCTGCGCGTTTGCGAAGGATCCGGCGAATACCAGGTCGGCTCTGCCATCGCCGTTCGTGTCCGCCGCTACGCCGATGCAGCCGCCTTGCATTCCCGTCAGCGTCTTGGGACCTTGGCGGAATGTGCCGTTACCGCTTCCAAACAGTACTCTGACTGCACCGCAACCAGTGGTGATGATGTCGGGGACGCCATCGCCGTTAGCGTCCGCCACGTCGAGCCAATTCTCGAGCACAACGTAGTAGTCCCGCCGGGCCTCGAAGGTTGGGATCGGCGGGCTGGCGGCTTGGCACGCCAGCAAGACGGCTAGAAAGGTCGAGATAAGCTTCATATGCGCAGCCTCTACCGCGGGCTCAACCGGACGTGCAGCCTGTTACCTGAGTGCCCCACAACGCGTCCGGGTTGTTTCGCCCAGGTTGATCAGATAGCTGAAGTAGGCGGCGATGGCGTCTTGCCATGCGGTCTGTAACTGGGAGGGGATTGCGTAGAGATCGTCAACGACTGTTGCGTAGCTGAAGCTGGCCAGATAGTCGGCGGCGGAGAAAGGCGATCCGGTAGTCGACAGGTGTGTCATTCCGCTGGAGTCGATGTAGGCGATTCCCTCGTTACCATTTTCGATGATTGTGCCGCACGACTCATATGTCAATGAGGTTGGTAGATAGTTTCTTGAGGTGGCTGCAGCCGTTCATTCAATCGCGCTGTAGCCGCGCCAGCCGCACCGCGATAGTGTCGAATCGAAAGCGCACTCCCAACCTATGTTCGGGATCAGCCTCCCGCCCCGCCAATCTATCATCCGGCAACTGGCGACCGGTCAAACGCGCGCCGCATCAAACCGCGGGTTCTGACCACGGCGATCGATCTGGACGATAGCACGGCTTCACTCGATCTGGCGTTGGAAGTGGCTGCGTATTTCGAACTGCGTCCGGAGGCGGCGCGTCAGATCGCGAAGCAAGTGGGGAAGGCGGTGGCCCGATGGCGGGCTGTGGCGGCAAAGATTGGCCTCACTGCGGCGGAGATCGATCGCATGGCGCCGGCCTTCGAGCATCGGATCTGAAGGCCGCGCGGGCGTTGGGTTGATGAGGGTGCTGGGTTCTGGGTGCTGGGTTCTGGCTTACTCACCGCAAACAGCCGCGGAGTTTGCCAGAACCCAACACCCAGAACCCGTTTTCACCCTTACTTCGGGCAGCCGATGGCGGCGACTCCCGCGGAGCCGGCATCCTTCGCGCCGGCGGCGCTGGCAGGCACCTCGGTACAGGTGGGAATCCACCAGACTTCGACGCGCCGGTACTCGGCCCGTTTGTCGCGCGCATTGATACGATCGCTGGCGCGTTCGGTGACGGAAGACTCGCAGAAGTGCGGCTTCAATTCACCGCTCTGATCCTCGCCGATCGATTGGACCAGTACCTGCGACACGTTAAAGTTCGAGCAGATGCCCGTGGCGGCGGTCAGGACGGCAGCGGCGTTCATGGCGCGCTTTTCATCCAGATGCAGCCTCTTCATCTCGCCCTTGTCTATGTGGCCGATCAGGAGCACCTTGCCCGTAGCATCGGCGTCGCGGTAAGTCTTCAACTCCTCGAGCAGAATGCGCTTGCCGCAATTATTGACGCGGGCGCTGTTCCGGGCGAAGATAATATCCGCCACGTGGACCGCGGGCAGGGGGACCTGCTTCCGCTTCACCACGATGGTCGTTGCCGCGGTACCTGTGGCGCCCCGGTCGTTTTTCAGGCTCGCCGTGACCTTGACTTCCTTGCGCTGCTCGCTGCAGGCGGCGGAAGCAAGTTGGACGGCGGTGGAGTCGTAAGTGGAGTCGGATACACTGCCTTCCGACGCGGAGTATCCGGTTACCTGCACCGATGTGGCGCACAGACCGGCGTTTCCGTTGAAGCTGAGTGCGCTCTTGTCACCCAACCAGATCTCCGGCGGGTTGGCGGTTAGCGTTCCACTGGGAATCCCGGCCGCTTGCACGTTGACGGTAACGCTGCCCGTTCCGCTGTCGTAGCCTGGTGCGGAAACGGTTAGGGTGACCGTGTGGGGTCCGGCGGGACTATTGGTAGTGTCGAAGGTAAAGGTCTTGTCGGAGCCAGATTGACCATCGACCGTCCAGCGGTAGGTGGCGTCAGCCGGAGCGTCGGTCGTGGCAGTCACGTGCACCGCCTCGCCGGCGCAGACGGTGGTGCGATCGGCGCTGACCGATACTGTGATCGGGCAGTGATCGCCTATCGGAATCTGCTTGTCGCGGCAGGGCTTAGTCGGCTCCACATGCACCGGCGGGGGCAGCGGTTGCTTACCCCACGCCAAATCGATGCCCAAACTGGCGAGCAGACCGAACTGGCTACCGCCGTGGGGATCGTAGAGCGCCCCCGGAGCGACCGCGAAGCTGCTCAAACCCCAATGGGGGTTCTCGGTATACGTGCCGCGCACATCCAGCCGGAAATTCACGTGCTCGGTCACGCCGAACTTCACGCCGCCGCCGAAGCTCGCAGCCGGCGCCAATTTCGTGGATAAGGTCAGCGCGTCGTACGCAGCCACATCGTGGACTTGCCGTTGCGCCTCGAAAGTGGGCCTGAAGTACTCGAAAGCAGGTCCCACCGTGAGGAACGGCCGCACCTTCGACGATGGGGGGGCCAGATAGAACAATGGTCCGACATAGACCTGGCCATTGCGCGCTCCAAGCCCGACTACGGTATAGGGATAGGGCTGCCCGGGAGTTACCCGGAGGTTATTCTCCGCCCAGAAGGTCCACGACTCTTCCAGTCCGATGTAGCGGGTGAAATCCTGGTCGGCCCGGACGCCGACCGCTAAGCCGGGCGCCAACTGGCCGTTCGGGGGGTTACCATTCTGCGTCAACTTCCAAAACTGCACGCCTCCAAAAACGCCGATCGAATACTTATTCCAACTGTCGCTATCAGAGGCTGCCGGTTGCGATCCAGCGTTTGTTTGTGCTGCCACAGGGGAGCTGAGGGCGATCGCCAAGCCGCCGGCCAGCGCGAGATAGCCGAAACTCCCGAACATGTTTTTCATGAATTCCTCCTTTTGCGTCCGTGGCACTCCTTTAATTGGAAGCACCAGACGCGATTGCTTCCAGGGGTAATGCAAAAATGCCCTGACGTTCGGTCAGAACAAAAAGCCGGTTTGCCTTTTCGGGCAAGATTGTCATCTCCCGAATTGAAAGACGTGGCTCATCGGGTGAGATCCGAGTCCACGACTTGCCATTATCCCGACTCTCATATACTCCGTCATATTGAGCCGCCATCAAAACGCCCAGCCGTGTGGGGTGTTTACAAATTGCCTGCACCGTGCTGCCCGGGAGACCGCCACGCACCGGCTGCCAGGAACCCCCGTGGTCCTGGGAATCCATCAATCCGGACGACGTGGCCGCAAAAAGGGACCCGGACTCCACAACCCCATGCGGCTCGGCGTTGTCCGGCAACGGACCAGCCGCTTGCCATAGCATACCATCTCTTGAAAAATAGATTCCATTCGTGCTAATCGCGGCCACCTGGCCGGCTTCCAACGGAAAGAATGCGCGCAGCCGCCCGCCGGTTGCCGAAACGGGAACGCTCTTCCATGTTTTGCCGGAGTCGGCGCTCCGATAGATTCCGGCGTCTGTGGCGGCCAGAAGGTAACCGCCTTGCGGCGCG
>JBEKUO010000176.1:0-11389 GCA_049514955.1 Bryobacteraceae bacterium
TTCGCAATGACATCCTGATACTGTTCGATTCCCTACCGGCGCGCACGGTGAAGCTGCGCGTGCGCGACGAGAAAGGCCGGCCGGCCATGGCTTCGTTTATTATTCGCGACCGGTTAGACCGCCTCTATCCGAACCCATCCAAGCGCCTGGCGCCCGATTTCTTCTTTCAGCCGCAGATCTATCGCGCCGATGGAGAGACTGTAAGTCTGCCGGAAGGCTACTATACCATCGCTTACACCGGCGGACCTGAGTACCTGACACATACCAAGGAATTCGCGGTGGATGACAAGGGCCCGGCGGAACTCTCGTTTCAGCTAGAGCGTTGGATCGATCCGGCGCAATACGGGTGGTACTCCGGCGATCACCATGTGCACGCCGCCGGTTGCTCGCATTATCAGAACCCCACCGAGGGCGTGCTGCCGGGGGACATGATCCGGCAGATCCTGGGCGAGCGCCTCAACATCGGCGCGGTGCTGACGTGGGGCCCCGATTACTACTATCAGAAACAGTTCTTTTCAGGGCATGACGATCCGCTTTCAAAAGGCGGTCAACTGATGCATTACGATCTGGAAGTTTCCGGTTTTCCATCGAGCCATGCGGGACACATCGTGCTGCTCGGGTTGAAGGAGCAGGATTACCCCGGCGCCAGCCGCATTGAAAACTGGCCCACCTGGGACCTGCCGGTCTTCCGCTGGGCCAAGTCACAAGGCGCAGTGACAGGATTCGCGCACTCAGGCTGGGGTCTGGAAGTCATGAGCGAGGATCTGCCGTCGTATGACATGCCGGGGTTCGACGGAATCGGCGCCAACGAATACATTGTGGATGTCACACAGCCTGGCTTGGTGGACTTCATCTCGGCGGTCGATACGCCATATGTCTGGGAGCTGAGTATCTGGTATCACGCGCTGAATGTGGGGTTCCGGACGCGCATCGCGGGTGAGACGGATTTCCCATGCATCTACGACCAGCGGGTGGGTATCGGACGCAGTTACACTAAGCTGGGCAACCTGAGTTACTCGCAATGGATCGAGGCGCTGAAGGCCGGGCGGAGTTATGTGTCCGACGGGAAAAGTCACCTCATGGACTTTCAGGTCAATGGAGCGCCGGTGGGCACCGGCACGAGCGAGGTGCGGCTCGCGACGCCGGGCAGCGTTCACGCGCAAGTCAAGGTGGCGGCATACCTCGACCCTCTGCCGAACGAGTCGATTCGCGGCAAGCGCTACGACGAGAAACCGTATTGGGATGTGGAGCGGGCGCGCATAGGCGACTTGCGTGAAGTGCCGGTGGAACTGGTAGTCAACGGCCTGGCGGTAGCGCGCCGCAACGTGCCGGCCGACGGGCGGGTGCGGGACGTAGCCTTCGACGTGGCCGTCGACAGGAGCAGTTGGGTGGCAGTGCGCATACTGCCGTCCTCGCACACGAACCCGATCTTCGTGCTAGTGGGAGAGAAGCCCGTGCGGGCATCGCGGCGCAGCGCGGAATGGTGCCTGGCGGCGGTCAGCCAATGCTGGACGCAGAAGGCGCCCCGGATATCGGTGGCCGAACTCGGTGCGGCGCGCAAGGCTTACGATCAGGCTCGGGAAGTGTACCGCAGGCTGATTAGTGAGTGCGCAGCCGAGTGAGCCCGTCCCACAGCGCCGGGGCTAGTGTGTTGTTGCGGCGTGATTGTTCGGTAATCGTGTACGGCGAACTGAAGTTCGCAGCGGCACGCTTGAGCGCCGCTTGAGCGTGCGCCACGCCGGCCGCTGGGCACCACACTGCCGCCGTTTCCCGATCACAAGCCTTCCCTGACCTGTAAGCCACTGATTCTGCAACTAAAGCGCGCTTTTATCACCGCGGAAGCGCACAGCCGTGCGCCTACAATGACTTCGAGACCAGACATGGCCCCGCAGTCAATCTTCGCCGCAACCTCGCTCAGGCTCAACAGCCTCTGGGCAGACGCCCCACTTCGCACGAAGGGCTTGCTAGTGGCGGCGATCCCGCTCGTAGCGCTCCTGGCGGCGGCACTTTCCTGCCAGATCTTCCAGCGCGCGGATCGTGAGGCGGTCGTCTCGGTTGATCGCACGGCCGCAGCCGCCAACAGTACACGGAATGCGCTCGTCCACCTACTCGATTGGGAGTCTGCCCTTCACGAGTACGCGCTCACGGGAGGCGCCCAGCAGTTTGCCCGCCTGGAAGCCGCCACTAAAACCATGGACGCGGATTTTTCCAGCCTCGAAACGCTCCTCCGCGACGAGCCAGACCAGTTGGCGCGTCTCCACCGGATCCGCCGGCTCTACCGGCAAGAATCAATGCGGGCTGAGCTGTCGAGCCCTGCTGGCGCTGCCGCTATTACAGATGCCCTCCGTCGGGAGCTGGGTGCCATGCGTACCGGACAGGAAACGCTGCTCGCGATACGAACTGCCCACGTCATGCGCCTACGCGCGCAAGAGTCGGTGGCCATAGCCGGCGCCGCGCTGCTGGGGCTTGGCGGCGGAGTCTTCGCAATTCTACTATTTACCTCCGGCGTGGCCCGCACAGTCGAACGTGTCGAGCGCAACGCCGCACGCTTGGCGCAAAGGCTTCCGCTGCCCCCGCACTCCCACGGCCGGGATGAACTCGGAGGCCTGGAGCGGACCCTCGAAAACTTATGCGCCAACCTGCGCCAACGCGAAGAGGAGCGGGACCGCTTCTTCGCCCTCTCTCTCGATATGTTGTGCGTCGTCACACTGGACGGCCGCTTCCGGCGCGTGAATCCAGCCCTCACGAAGACGCTGGGCCACCCGGAAGCAGACCTTCTATCGAGTGGAATTCTGGATTTTGTACACGTCGCTGACCGGGAAGCGACGGCTGCGCGGATTCGGGAACTGGCCTGCGGTAATCCGATCGTTTACTTCGAAAATCGCCTCTGCTGCGAGGACGGCGCCTACAAGTGGCTGGCCTGGAGCATCGCTCCATCCCTTGCCGAAGGCGTGGCGTATGCCGTGGCGCGCGACCGAACCAGACAAAAGCTCGACGAGCAAGCCCTGCGCCAGTCCAACGCCCGTCTCGAAAGCGTGCTCGAAAGCATTACGGATGGCTTCTTCGCCGTGGACCGCGCCTGGCATTTGATCCGCGTCAACCCGCAGTCTGAGCGCTTGTGGATGCGCCCTCGCCAGGATCTCCTCGGCGGCAATCTCTGGGAAGTGTTTCCCGAAGCCGCTGACGGGCCGTTTCATCGTCTGTTCGGCCAGGTGATCGATACCGGCGCACCGGCTCATCTGGAGAAGTTTTATCCCCCTTTTAATCGCTGGCTCGAGGTCCACGCCTACCCCTCGGTGGAGGGTCTGTCGGTGTACTTCCGCGACGTCACCGAACGCCGCCAAGCCGAGGACAAAATCGGCCGCGCCCTGCGGGAGAAGGAAGTGCTCTTACGCGAAGTCCATCACCGGGTCAAGAACAATTTGCAAGTGATTTGTAGCATGCTCCGGTTGGAGGCCGGCCGCTCCCACGATGAGAAGCTGTCGCAGGTCTTGCGAGACTGCCGCGAGCGCGTGATGGCGATGGCCATGTTGCACGATCAACTGCACAGGGCCAAGGATCTTTCCAACATCAACTTGGGCGAGTACAGCCGGAACCTGGCCGCCAGCATGTTCTGCTCTTATGGCGTCAATTCGGCGCAAATCGAGCTCCGCATGGAGGTCGAGGACATCCCCGTACCCTTCGACACCGCCATCCCCTGCGGTCTGATCATGCACGAACTGCTCTCCAACGCCCTCCGGCATGCCTTCCCCGCAGGCCAAAAAGGCCGCGTATGGCTGATCCTTCGCGCGCAGACCGGCGGCCGGATCGAGCTCACTGTATGCGACGACGGCCGAGGGTTTTCCGAAGGCGCGGCTTTCGCTGGCACGCGGTCTCTGGGACTGCGGCTCGTGGATCTTCTGGCCGAGCAAATCGACGCCGCCGTGGAGCGGTCGAGCCAGGCCGGTACGCTGTGCCGGCTCCTGTTTCAAGTGAAAAAATCAAAGGAGACTAAATCAGATGAACAAATCTCGGATCCTGTTGGTTGAGGATGAAAAAGTCGTTGCGGCCGATATCGAAGAGTGCGTCAAAGGATTGGGATACGACGTGGTGGGATCCGCCGCCACGGGCGCGGAAGCGCTTCGGCTGGCGGTGAACGCCTCCCCGGACCTGGTCCTCATGGACATCAAGTTGAAAGGCATCTTGGATGGCATCGATGTGGCCGGCGCGCTATACGACCAGCTCAAGATTCCCGTTGTGTACCTTACGGCCCACGCCGATGCGGAAATCCTGGAACGTGCCAAGAAGACTGCGCCCTCCGGCTATGTCTTGAAACCGTTCGACGATCGCACTTTGCGCACCGCCATCGAACTCGCCTTCGACCGTCACGGCCGCGAAAGACAATTGATTGAAGGCGGTGAGCGCCTTACGGCTGCCATCGGCAGCATCGATGAAGGCGTGATCGTGACGCAAGCCAGCGGCCGGATTACGGTGATGAATCGCGTGGCCGAAGACCTGACAGGCTGGACCCAGGAGGAGGCTCTCGGCAAACCCCTCGGCGAGATCTTCGTCAATCTCGATGCCGTCACCTTAGCGCTGCAGCCTTCTCCCATCGGAAGGGTGCTTCGCGAAGGCCTGAGCGTCGGGTTGGGCGATAACACTCTGCTGCGCGGCAAGCATGGAACCAGCACGCCAATTCAGGGTAGCGCTGCGCCGGTGCGCAACGGCGACACCGAGGCCGTTGGAGTATGCCTGTTGTTTCGCGCCGCGAACCAGCGTTCCGCCGATGAGAATTGGGGTGCGCCGGACCACGTGTCGACGAGCCGCCTGGAGATCCTGGGCCGTTTGACCGAGGGCGTTGCCCAGAAATTCACCAGCCTCCTGAAGACCAGCCGGGGGCGGGAGCGCGCCGCGCAACTATCCCACCGTCTGCTTGTTTTCGCACAGCACCCACCCGCGCCGGCCGGGGTTCTGGATCTCAACGAACTGGTGGCCGGTCTGGAGGATCTGTTGCGTTGCGCCCTCGGCGGCGAAATCGAATTGCGGACGGCGCTGGGTACGAGCACGGGCAAGGTGAAGGCTGAGCTAGGTCAAATCGAGTTGCTGTTGATGAATCTCGCGCTCGCAGCCCACGACTCCGCAACTGGGGGGAGCTTTTCCGTCGAGACCACCGCCATCCCGAGCGAGGGTCCCGACGATGGTTATGCCATGCTGACCGTAACTCAGCGGGATGCCAGGCGCAATCCAGCCACCTATCTGCCGCGTCTCGACGAGATTGTGCGGCAGGCAGCGGGAGAGATCCGGGTGTCCAGCGAGGAGGGGGTGGTTAAGATTTACTTGCCGAAATAGGACGATAATTTCCGTCTGTCAGCGCAACGCGATCCCTTGTGTCTCGCCGTCAGTGCGAACATTCCACAAGGGGTAGGACAATCCGGCAAGTCGATTGATCGCCATTGCCTGGGCTACCAGCAGCAGCACCGCCACCTCGATGATGACGAGTTCGCGCGGCCGCCAAATGATCCCGAGAGAAACGATCAGTGTTGTGGCTCCGGCTGGTGGATGGCCGGCTTCGAACAGAACCATGCAAGCGCCCGTGGCCGCCAGTGAGAGAGCCGCCGCCAGGATTCGCGGCCAGAAGAGGCCGGGGTGCACTCCGAATGGCAGGGCTCCAGCGCCCGTGACAACGAAAGCCCCATAACCGCAGATGAGCCCGATGGCGTGACCGAAAATAGTGTTTCGCGGGCTGGAGGCTTTTGAAAGCGGAGAGAAGAATAGTAGATATGCCGTGGGTCCGAGCGACGGAAATACGAAAGGATTGCGACTCACCAGCGCCAATAGTGCAAGCGCGCCAATCGTAAGAAAGCTATTCACAAAGACGTAGAGCGCCCGTACAAGCCGTGGCGGGAAGCGCTGCAGCAACCAAGTGAGCCGAAGCCGTTCGAGCAAACGGCGAATGTGATCGGCCCCCGCTTGCTCCCGGCCGGCGCCCGGAGCGGGAAACGAATCGAGATTCCCCATCAGATATTGGGCAGCAGGTCGAAGTATTCGTCGTCCTCGTTCTTGCCGCCTTCTCCTTTTCCAAGCAGCTTCTCCGACTCGATGAACTCGATGCGCTCGATCCACTTGACCATCTTGTAGCCAAGCTGGTTCTCGACGCGCAGCCGCAGCGGCGCGCCGTATACCTGCGGAAGCCGTTGCCCATTCATCCGCGATGCTAGCAGGCACTGTGGCTTTAGAACATTTTCCATGCTTTGCGTGTCGTAATAGGGGCCTCCGTACAGAGCCTCGCCGAAAGAGAAGAAGGCGACCGCGGCGGCCTCCGGCTTTGGACGCACGAGGTCGATGAGCGCCTTCATGGGTATGCCACCCCACTTAGCGATACCGCTCCATCCCTGGATGCAATGATGCATGGTGATGTGCTCGACCTCTCCGAGTTTCTCCAGATCGGCAATGGAAAGCTCAGCCGGCCGCTCAACTAGGCCCTCCACTTTGAGCCGGAAGCGCTCGAATCCGCCTTCCGCCAGGCGCCTCCAGTCGTCCCGGACCGGCATCTTTCCATTTGGCCAGAAGTAGGGCGAAATTTCTTTTTCGACATACTTCGTTTGAGGAGCCAAACGATTGAGCGTAAGGATCTGCATGGGATAGGTCACGGACTTGAGCGCGTGTTGCAATGCGCGCGGGCGGAGCCAGGAAAGGTAGTGGGCCACGACCCACGAGAGGATCGCCAGGCCGATGCCTGCCAAGCCCAGCAGCATACCCGGACGGCTTTGATCGTCGGTGCCCATTACAATGTGATTCATGTTCCGTGCAAAGCCGGTCATCGCAATCAAAGTCACATGCACCACCAGGAACGCGAGGAAGCCAAGCATGGTAAGGAAGTGAATCGAGCGCGCTGCCTGCCTGCCCCCGAAAATCTTCGCGTACCACTGAAATCGGTTCACTACCGCGGGCGACATCGCGATGCCGGTCAGAATGGCCAGCACGCCAAAGACGAAGACGACTACAAAATAGGCAATCTGCTGCAAGGCATTGTAGCCGTAAAACCCGTTTGGTTCCGGTGGCATGTGGAACGTCGCGTAGTGCACAAAGGTGTTCCAGGCCTGTAGGAGCACCAGCGGTGACGTCGGCACCAGACGCCTCCATTGCTCGGTGGCGAAAAGCATGGCGATGAAGAAAACGCCCGTGACGATGAATCCATGGACCGTGATGAAATGCCAGATCCGCGCGATTCCGATGGTGTGCCGGTATCCGGGAGTGCCGGCCAGAGGAGAAATATACCGGGCATCGTCTTTTGCAGTCCAGATTCGATCGCGAGGAACTTCGAGCGGCGTGAACCGGACCCATTCGCTTCCGGGCGTGCAGTGGTCGTTAAAGTACAGCCGGGGATGATCCATCAAGATCGAAAGGCCGCTGCGGATCAAAAGCATTACGAAAAAGAAATTCAAGAAATGACAGTATCGAACCCAAAGGGGAAATCCATGCGGCCCGGCAAAGTTGTTCGGATAAATCTGGGGAACAGGGGGAATGCTGGGCATGCCGATCACGGCGACCTCGCTCCAGGCCGCTGCCACCAGCACTAGGATCGCGCTAGCGGCTCCGATAGGGACTGACGGCCGAATCCAGATGCGAAATCGGCGGTCGGGCGGATAGTGGACAGCTTTGTGCGCTGTATCGAACGCGATCATACGTCCTCAGCGGTCCGGTTGTATCGGGTGAGCCGGCGGGCGCAAAAAAGTCACCCCCAGGTTCAACGCGAACACCGTCGCGGCCGAAAATTACCTGACTTCCGAATGCCTAATGATACCTTGATATCGGGCTTGCCTGTCCACAGAAGATCCGTTAATGCGATACCGGCCGTCTACGCACAACCAAGAGAAGGCCACTGCGATTCCCAACGAATCGCCACCGGAAACAGATGGGAGTCTCAATAGAAAGTGCCGGTTGCGGGTTACAGAAAGGAGTGTGGCGCAACACACAAATGTCGCAATTTGCGGCCGTGTGTCGAAGTTCCGCGACACACGCGCCGCCGATCGAGCGGGGCCTCGCGGAGGGACGGCCACTGAGCCATTCGATTTACTTCAATCCTATTCGCGTTGACTCTGGTTCTCCCATGTACTACACCAACGCGATCACCGGGTTGTGGAGCAGCCGGGCGCAGCAGCTCATTCCGGCCCGCAGATGTTGGCGGGTTCGTTCAGTGTATTCGGGCCGCCTAAGCCTGCGCTTCGGCATGCCGCGCTGAACCGAAGTTCGCCGCTGGAGATTCTACATTTGCTGGCGTGTGGCGAGGCAGGCGCTCTCGCCTGCCAACCGGCGAACCGAAGTTCGGCGGAGCACGCTGAAAGGTGCGCCTCGCCTACGCGGTGACCGGCGGCACAAGCGTCTTCAAGAATTCGTGCGCCACGCGGAAGCCGCGCTTGTACTGCTCCGTGAAGTTTTCCTTGTTGTAAGCCGGATAGTAAAACTCGTCTTCGTTTTCGATATTCATCGCCCCGGTGTAGCCGGCTTCCGCCAGCACCGAGAAGAATCCCTTCCAATCCATCGACCCATAACCGGGCACGCGGAAGCGCCACCAGCGCGCATGGTTGACCGGCTGTATGCCGGCGCGGCGCACCACGTGCCATAGAATCTCGGTATCCTTCAGATGCACGTCGTAGATCTTGTCCGCGAATTCGCGCGCCGCCTGCACCGGGTCCATGAACTGCCACACCAGGTGTGAGGGATCGAACTGCAGCCCCACGTGCGGGCTGTTGTCGAATGCTTTGAACAGCGCCTCCCAACCCACGGGTCCAGTGGCGATGTTGGGTCCACCGGCGTATGGCTCCCACAGAACGCGGACCTTGTACTTTTCGCAGAGCGGGAAATACTTCTCGTGGTAGACGCGCACGATCTCGTCCACCTGCCCGCTGAGTGGCATTCCCTTGATCGTGCCGGATTGCCCTCCAATATTCGGTATTCCGAGCTTGCCGCACAGCTCGATACACTTCGCCGCGTACTGGTTCTGCTCCGCGCGCTTGGCGGGGTCGGGGTCGATATGATTCCCATCCACGGCCAGCGACGAGACGTAGATGCCGGACCGCTGGATCTTGTCTTTAAGGGCGGCGATAGCGGCATCGTCCAGTTTGTCGGGATCGAGGCGGAGCTGCATGCTGGTGAAGCCTTCCGCCTTTACGAACTCCAGGTTCGAATCGGAATACTCCATCAGGACGCCCAGCCTGGGCTTCCAGTTGCGAGCGCGTTGGGCGTATACGGCAGCGGCGGCCGGCAGCGCGGCGAGAATGGTGCGTCGGGTAATGGTCACGAAACGACGATACAGCACGGCGGTCGTCGCCGCAAGGGGCGGCCGGCGAAAGCGCACCGCGCGCCGTTTTATCCTGTAGTCAGCATAGATGCCTGAGGGTTCCTATCTCTACTGCGACGTCAGCCTGCCGGTCCCGCTCGACCAGCCATTCACCTACGCGCTGCCGGAGACGTTGCGTCATCGCGTCAAGCCAGGTTGCCGCTTGCTCGTGCCGTTCGGCAGCCGCCGCCTGACGGGCGTGGTGCTGCGCTGCCACGACGAGCCGCCCGAGGTGGCCACGCGCGAAGGGCTGCGCCTCATCGATCCCGAACCGGTGCTCGACGCCGAGCTAATCGCCCTCGGCAAATGGATCTCCGGCTACTACTGCGCTCCGCTGGGCGAAGTGTTGCGCGGCATGCTGCCGCTGGCTTCCGACATACGACGCGGGAAAGTCTATTCGCTGACCGACGCCGGCCGCGACGCCGCGCGCCAGCTTCTGTTCGACTCATCGCCGGAAGACCCTGTCGTCCAGATCCTGCGCATGCTCGATCGACGGCCGCTCTCCGCGTCCTATATCGAGCGCAAGCTGCCCCTGGCCGCGAATGCTTTGCGCGCGCTCGAGCGCAAACACTTCGTCATCGCCGAGCAGGTGCAATCGGAGCGCGATCCGCTGCGCGCGCCTTCCGAGCGCCTCCGACTGGAAGCCACCGGCGCCGCGCCGGCCGGCAAACTCCCCAAACCCGAGCGCGAGCTGCTGGCCTTCCTCGAGCTGCATCCCGGATCGCACAACCTGAAGGATCTCGAATCCATGGTGCGCGACGCCAGCCCGGCCGCCCGCGCGCTCGCGCGCAAGAAGCTGGTGACGCTGCGCGCGGAGCCCGTGGCGCTTATCGCAGCCGCGGCGGTGCGCGCGCCGCACGTGCTCAATCCGGCGCAGGCCGCCGCTTTCGAGCAGATCCGCGCGGCCATCGCGGCCCGTAAATTCCACACGTTTCTGCTGCACGGCGTGACCGGCTCGGGCAAGACCGAGGTCTACCTGAATGCCATCGACGCGACGCTGGCTGAGGGCCGCAGCGCTCTGCTGCTGGTTCCCGAGATCGCCCTGACTCCCGCCGTCGCCGGCCAGTTCTTCAGCCGCTTCGGCGACCACGTAGCGATTCTGCACAGCGCCTTCAGCGACTCCGAGCGCTCGGATCAATGGCGACGCATACGGTCCGGCGCGGCGTCCGTGGTGGTCGGCACGCGCTCCGGAGTCTTCGCGCCCATGCGCAACCTCGGACTGATCGTGGTGGATGAGGAGCACGACCAAAGCTACAAGCAGGAGGAGACGCCGCGGTACAACGGCCGCGACGTGGCCATCGTGCGCGCGCAAGCCGCCGGCGCCTGCGTGGTGCTGGGCTCCGCTACGCCCTGCCTGGAGAGCCGCTATAACGCGGAGCGCGGGAAGTACACGCTGCTAGAGTTGCCCGGCCGCATCGAGGAGCGGCCCATGCCGCAAGTCGAGCTGATCGACATGCGCACCGAGTTTCTGGAGACGCGCAAGCAGGCCACCTTCTCGCGCCGCTTGCTGGAGGCCGTCGCACACCGTGTGGAGAACGGCGAGCAGAGCATCATCCTGCTCAACCGCCGCGGCTTTTCCAGTTTCGTGGCTTGCCGCTCCTGCGGCGAACGCGTGCAGTGCGCCAACTGTTCCGTCACCCTGACCTTTCACCGCCGCGATCGCCGCCTGCTGTGCCACTATTGCAGCTACGCCGAGCGCGTGCCCACTCACTGCCCCAAGTGCCAAAGCGAGCACATCTACTTTCTGGGCGTCGGCTCGGAGAAGGTCGAAGAAGAGCTGCATCGCGAGTTTCCCACTGCCCGCATCGCGCGCCTGGACCGCGATACGGCCACCGCCAAGCGCCAGTATGAAGCTATCCTGCAAGGCTTCCGCGAGCGCTCCTACGACATACTGGTCGGCACGCAGATGATTGCCAAGGGCCACGACATTCCGAACGTTACGCTGGTCGGAGTGGTCTCCGCCGACGTGGGCCTCGGGCTGCCGGATTTCCGCGCCGCTGAGCGCACCTTCCAACTCCTCACGCAGGTCGCCGGACGCGCCGGGCGCGGCAGCCTCCCAGGCATCGTGTT
>JBEKUO010000177.1:0-11387 GCA_049514955.1 Bryobacteraceae bacterium
GGAGGCATCGCTACGCGGCTATGATGGAAGAATTGTCAGCCGGAAACGGAAGCTTCACATGGACAATAAGCCAGCCATCGTTGCGCCAGCAACTCGCCACATCCGAGTCGCGGACGCCGCCCGGAGTATTCTCTTCTACCGCGACGTGCTCGGATTCGAGGTGCGCGATCAGTCGGGCTTAGTCGAAGCCGTCTACGGCCCAGCTCGCATCCAGTTCGGCAGGCAAGACTGCGGGCCCAACGACTGGAATGAGCCCCGGCCGCAGGGATCGGCAATTCTCTTCTTCCAGACCGACGACGTTGAGGCGATGCACGCCGCCATCCGCGCCCGCGGTGGCACGCCGTCGGAGATGGAGAAGGTCAACTGGATTAAGATGCGGATGTTTGAAATCCGCGATCCGGATGGGCACACGCTATGGTTCGGCCAATCCTATGACGTGCCGCATGCGCCGGGATCCTCGCCCATGATGTGGAAGGCCCTGCCAGAGCTGCCGTTCGACGATGTAGCCACGGCTGTCGCGTATTATCGGGATGTGCTCGGTTTCCGGATCAACTACCAGCAGCACGATCTCGGCGTCATGGACCGCGATGACATTACCGTGCTGCTGATCGCCCGGACGGAGCGCCACACGGGGATTGGCTCCGCCTATGTTTACGTCGCAAATGCGGACACGCTCTACGCGGAGCTGCGTGCGAAGGGCGCCAAGGTTCAGGGCGAGCCGGTAAGCCATCCCTGGGGCCTTCGCGATTTCCGCGTGCTCGATCTTGAGGGCAATTGGATCACGTTCGGCCAGCCGTTTGAGTGATGTGCTCGGGAACCGTTAGAACTCGGGCGCCAGGCGAATCGCCACTCATCGTCAAATCGAACGGCGAGACCGTCTTTTTCCGGCGGCGACGATCGCTCCGCTGCGCACGAAAATTCCGATTATCAACCAGGTCAGCGATGGCGCGGACCTTACCAGCAGGATCTGCCACGTGCTAAGCGATAGTTTTCCTTTCAGACGGAGGCAAAGCTGGCTTCCGGGCTTGGCATACCGCAGGGCCGCCGGGAGCCCTGGGCCTGCCGAACTTCAGTTCGCCGTCCCGGCGAGCTTGGCTCGCGGTCACGTCTGCTTCAGCGCCGCCCCTCGATCCACTGCCCCGCCCCCAGAACCTAGCACCCAGAACCCAGCACCCGCTCTCACCTCAGCGCCGGCCGGTCGATCCACCGCCCGTCCAGCATGATCCGGTCGATCTTCTCCAAGTTTCGAATGTCCTCCACCGGGTTGGCTGAGAGCAACAAAAGGTCGGCACGCTTACCCGGCTCGATCGTGCCCAGTTGATCGAGCCATCCCAGCGCCAGTGCGCCATGCCGCGTGGCGGCGACCAGCACGTCCGCCGGGGAAAGGCCGGCCTCCACGAGCATCTCCAATTCGGGGCGCGGATCGCCTCCCGAACCTACTGCCATTGGCACGCCGGCATCCGCCAAGCGTTTGGTATTGCGTTTCGCGAGAGCCAACTCCGCCGGAACTCCCCCCTGCCCCAGCATGGGCGCGAACACAATCCGCAGGTCCCGCAGTTGCGCGATGAAGGCCGGATCGATCGCTTCGGTGTCGCGGATCATGTGCAGGAAGCCCGCAGCGCCGTCATCCACCAGAAAGCGCGCGTCCGTCAGCGAGAAGATGTCCGCGATCGCCGGAATATGGAATTGGCGCGCTTCTTCGAGGATGCCCTCTGCGGCGTGTGAATTGCCCCCAAGAATTTCAATTGCGTCCACCTGCCGCGCGGCCCATTTCGCCACGTCGCCGCGAGTTTCCGCGCGGCCGGAGAGGAACAGGCGTGCGGTGACGAGGGCGTCCTGCCGCTCCGTCTCCCGTACGGCGAAAGCACCGTCGCCAGCGCCGTCGCTGCGCACGCTCGTGAAACCGTTGTAGAGGTAGTGATTCAGCCTCTGCAGGATAGCCTGCCGCCCAGCGGACGCTTCCAGGTGCGCGTGCAAATCGATCAAGCCAGGAACCAGGAATTTGCCGGAACCGTCGATCTTTTCCGCAGCCGCTGGGACAGGCAGGCTGGCCCGCGCCCCTACAGCGCGAATCCGCGAGCCCTCGATGGTGACCACTGAATCGGAGATTGGTGGTCCGCCGGTGCCATCCAGCAGGACCGCGCCCACAATGGCCTTAAGGGTGGCGGGTTCTTCGGCCGGTTTGCAGCCCGCCAGAACCGTCGCGAGCCAGATCGTCGGAAGCGCGTAGTGCCATCGCCTGGTGCGGATCATGTATCGAGCACCATGATACCGGCAAACCTGCCCGCTCCGCGCTTGACTTTTCCGCCGGTGGCGTTTTGCAAATCTCCTCCAAAGGTGTAATATGTTCACTGAACAAGAATTTGAGGGAGCACCGGGATGCGGCGCTGAAGGCTGAGCGTGCTGGGGATAGGGCGGCTCTTGTCCGCGATTTTATAGGGCCCCAATTACTAAGCAACCAGGCTTTCCATACTCTCCATAAGGGAGTCGCCATTCCTGCCGCGAAAGCACCAGCGGCGCCCACTGGGTCCCCACAGGTCGGTAGAACTCGAACGACGGCCGGAGAAGTCCGGTCCTGAGGAAAGTAATGGCAAATCCAACCCTCGAGCCTCCCGCGGGGAAAACACCCCCGCCGCCACAGCCGAAACCCTCGGTTTCCCAAGCGCTTTTCAAGATTTTCAAAGAACCCGCGGATTCCGATCCGCAAAAGGTGATCACCCGCCGGCGGCGTTTCGTCATCGCCTCGGCGTTGGGGTTCCTCGGCGTCAATTTTCTAATGTTTTTGCGCTTTTTCTTCCCCCGCGCGCTGTACGAACCGAAGACGCGTTTCCGCATCGGCTATCCTTCGGACTTCGGCTTCGGCGTGGATACCAAGTTCCAAAACCAGTACCGCATCTGGGTGGTGCGCAACACGGAGGGCATCTTCGTGATATCAGCCATCTGCACGCACCTGGGCTGTACGCCGGACTGGAAGCCCAGCGAAAACAAATTCAAATGCCAGTGTCATGGCAGCGGGTACGACCCGGAAGGCATCAACTTCGAAGGCCCCGCGCCGCGGCCCATGGACCGCGCGCACGTGGAACTCGATCCGGAAGGCCAGATCGTAGTGGACCTGAGCCACGTCTACCGGTGGCCGAAAGGCGAACCCTCGCAGTTCGGCATGGACGGAGCCATTCTCCGCAATGTGTGAGGTGTAATCATGGCTGAAACAGACGGAAAAAACGGAGCGCCGATATCCACCGGAACTCCCGCGGGCGCCAACGGCGGCAAGAACGGCAAGAGCAGGATGGCTGTGCTGCTCGAAGGCAGCAAGGTCGTGCGCGAGCGCGCTGCGGAAGAGGTCAAAGCGCTCAAGCAGCCCGAAAAGACCGAAGTCTGGAAATCGGTGCTGCGCGTCAAGCACGACGAAACGCCCCGCAGCCGCGCCCTCGGCGTCCTCTCCAACGTCTTCCTGCACCTGCACCCAGCCAAGGTCAATCGCGATGCGGTCGCATACAAGTACACCTGGGGCATGGGCGGCATGACGTTCTACGTCTACATCACGCTGGTCTTCACCGGCACGCTGCTCATGTTCTACTACCACCCCTCGAAAGTCGTGGCCTTCCGCGACATCCTTTATCTGGAGCACGACGTACCCTTCGGCAAGCTGCTGCGGAATATGCACCGGTGGGGCGCCCACCTGATGGTGATCATGGTGGAGTTGCACATGTTCCGCGTCTTTCTCACCGGATCGTATAAGCCGCCGCGGCAGTTCAACTGGGTGGTGGGAGTCCTGCTGCTGGTCTTGACGCTGCTGCTCAGCTTTACGGGTTACCTGCTGCCCGACGATCAACTCGGATTCTGGGCGGTCACGGTGGGAACCAACATGGCCCGCGCGACACCTCTACTGGGCCACGACGGCCCATTCGGCCGCATGTTCGGGATGACTCCCTTCAATGATGTACGCTTCGGGCTGCTGGGCGGCTCGATTGTGGATTCCAACGCGCTGCTACGCGCCTACATCTGGCATTGCGTGGCGATACCGATCATCGCCTCCACGTTCATGGTCGTGCACTTCTGGCGAGTGCGCAAAGACGGCGGCATCTCCGGTCCCGCGCCGGTGGTGCTTGAGTCGGAGATAAAGGAACCGAGGAAGATTTAAAAGCCGGGTGCTAGGTTCTGGGTGCTGGGTGCTGGCAAAACCGCAGCGCCCGGTTCCTGGAAACCAGAACCCAGCACCCAGAACCCAGGACCCTCTGCAATGGATTTTCATCAGCTTTGGACGATTTTCAGCACTCCGGACAATGTCCCGATCGTGCTGCTGCTGTTTGTAGTTCCGTTCTACACCTGGTATGCCCTGCGCCAGGCGTTCGCCAACGACCGCCTGATCGCGCAACTCGAGGCCGACCCGGCGCTGGCCAAAACGCATCACCGCAAGGTCCAGGCGTGGAAGCCGGGCTGGGCCAAGGAAGTACACGTCTGGCCGTATCTGCTGCGCATCGAGTTCCTGGCCGCCATCATTGTAACCATCATTCTGATGGTCTGGTCGATCACCCTGAATGCGCCGCTCGAAGAGCCTTCCAATCCCACGCTGACCATGAATCCGGCCAAGGCGCCCTGGTACTTCCTGGGCTTGCAGGAAATGCTGGTGTATTTCGATCCCTGGATGGCGGGCGTGATTTTTCCGACGCTGATCATTATCGGGCTGCTCGTCATCCCTTACATCGACACCAATCCGCTGGGCAACGGCTACTACACCTTCAAGCAGCGCAAGTTTTCGATTCTCACGTTCATCTTCGGCTTCATCGTGTTGTGGGTAAGCATGATCATCATTGGTACGATCATTCGCGGCCCCGGCTGGATGTGGTTCTGGCCCGGCGTCACCTGGGACCACAATCGCCTGATTTTCGAGGTGAACCGCGACTTGCCCGATATCTTCGGCATCAAAGGGCGCATTGGCAAGCTGATCTTTGGCGCCATCGTGATGGGGATCTATTTCGTCGGGGCGTGGATCGGTATGCATAAGCTGATCACGCTCACCGCGTTCAGCAAGAAGATCTACTCGCGCATGAGCCTGCTGCAATACTCCGTCATGCAGGTCTTCTTGATTCTGATGTTGTTGCTGCCCGTGAAGATGCTGTTGCGCCTGGTGTTCCGCATCAAATACGTCTGGATCACGCCCTGGTTTAACATATGACCGACCAAGAAAAGGACCCCGTCGTTGGTTCGTCCCTGAGCAAGGCGCTCTTCATTTCGTCGGCGCTGCTGCTGCTTTCGCTCGGCTGGGCGATGTATGACGAAGTCTACGGCACACGCCCCTGGAAAGGCTACGAGGCGCGCTTTCAAAAGGTTTACTCGCGGTTTCTGAAGAACTCTCTGCCGCAGGAAGCCGGCTCCGAAAAGGAGATTAAAGCGTCCGCGGAGTATCAAAAGCTGGATAGCGAAGCGAAGGCCGCGGAGAACGCCGTCCTTCCGCAGGTGTCCGAGATCGACCGGAAAGTGAACCAGGAGTTGGTGCCGCGCACTCTGGCGCTGAACGAGCCGTTCCAAGAAGTCCGCAGTCACATCGGCGCACTCACTTACCAGATTGAAATCACCAAGAATGAGAGCAGTAAGAAATCGATGCGCGCCGAAATCGACGAGCTGAAGAAGGAAGTCCACACGGTCAAGCTACCCCTGCCGGACGGGTCCACAGAGAAGCTGCCCATGGACTTCGCCACCATGGACCAGACGCTCAAGAATTGGAAGGACGAAAAGGCCAAGCTGCTGCAAAAACGCGTCGACCTGATGAAGCCTGCGACGGAGCTGCGCGCGCAAGAAGCCAAGTACCTGACGGATCGCATCGCCGACGTCAGCGCGGATACGCTGACCGGGCTGCAGAACAAGATGCAGACCTTCGATATCGCGATCCGGCAGATCCACATCAAGGACGTGGATCTGGTCGACCGCTGCGAGTCCTGCCATCTGGGCACGCGCGAGCCTGTCACGTTGACCAAAGCCGCCATGGGCGGCGAGGAGGCTTTCATCAGCCATCCCAATCGCGAACTGCTGAAGGTCCACGATCCGGAAAAGTTCGGCTGCACTCCCTGCCACGGGGGCAACGGCGTAGCGCTTACCAGCGTCGAGAAGGCGCATGGCTACAACGAACACTGGCTCTGGCCGCTGCACGCGAAGGAGAACCTGGAAGCCGGCTGCCAGCAGTGCCACTCGCAGGAAATTGTCACGGAAATGGCCCCCACGCTGGATGCCGGCCGCGAGATCTTCCGCCTGCGCGGATGCATGGCATGCCACCGCTACGAGGGCTTCGATCGCGATCCGGACGCGCTCTCCGCCGTGAGCCAGGACATGCGCCAGCTCACCCAGCAGAAAGCCGAGTGGACGCGTGAAATCGGCTTCACCACCCAGAAGGGCGACAATACCCCCGATAACGACGAAGCGCAGAAGTTCTATCAGCACGCCAACGATTTGAAGGTACGCATCAGCGGCATCGACGCCAAAATCGAACAGCTCGACGACCGCTCGCGGAGCCTGGTGCGCGAGATCAAGAAGGTCGGGCCGAGCCTCAAAGAAGTGCGCATGAAGATGCACAAAGAGTGGCTGCCGGTATGGCTCAGAGACCCGCACAAGTGGCGGCCCGGCACCAAGATGCCCACCTTCCGCCTGGATGAGGACGAAGTGCATGCCATCGCGGCGTTCATCTGGCAATCCGGCGTGACTGGCGACTTGGAGCATCAACCCGCCGGCGATCCGGCGAGGGGCAAGGAAGCCTTCGAAACCCGCGGCTGCATGGCCTGCCATTCCATGGGCGAGGACGCCGATAAGCAGGGCGGCACATTCGCCGCCAACCTGAGCCGCGTCGGCGAAAAAGACAACTACGACTACCTGGTGCGCTGGATTCACAACCCGCGCCAGCGCACGCTGCCGTATTGCTCGTTCGAGAAGAAAGATATCACCGCGGAAGATTACAAGCGCGCCGGCAAGCCTTTTGTTTTCGACCTGGATCACAGTAAGTGCCCCAACGACGGTCACGAATTACTGGTGATGCAGATGACGCCCATGCCCAGCCTGCGGCTCACCGAGGACGAGGCGCGCGATATCGCCAGCTACCTGGAGACTCGCAAGCATCCGGACGAAACTTACGCCAGCGCCGATTACCTGGACGATCCCAAGCTGAAACCGCAGGGCCAGTTCCTGGTGCGCTATTACGGTTGCGCCGGATGCCACGAGATCGCCGGCCTGGAAGAAGAGCAGCGCATCGGCACGGAACTGACCAAGGAAGGCACCAAGCCGATCGAGCGCCTGGATTTCGCCCTGCTCGGCCACGACGCGGAGCGCGAAGGCTGGTACACCCACAAGGGCTTCTTCGAGCACAAACTAAAGGACCCCGCCGTTTACGATCAGGGCAAGGAGAAGGCCAAGCTCGACCGGCTGAAGATGCCGAACTTCAACTTGTCCAAGCCGGAGATCGATGCGGTCACCACCTTCCTGCTCGGCTCCGTGGATCCCTCGATTCCCGCGCGGTATTTCTACAATCCGGGCGACCAGCGGCGCGATATCATCGAAGGCTGGTGGGTGGTGCGCAAATACAATTGCATGGGATGCCATCAGGTGCACGTGGGACAGACCACGGTATTCATGACGCTGCCGCGCTACCAGGATCCCGATTGGAAGGATCAGCGGCCGCCCACTCTGATCGGCGAGGGAGCGCGGGTCAATCCCGAATGGCTGATGCGCTTCCTGAACAATCCGTCGCTGACCGACGATGCGAAAGAGATGGATCGCGATGGCGTCAGGCGTTACCTGCACGCGCGCATGCCCACGTTCTTCTTCTCCGACGACGAGATCCAGAAGCTGGTGCGGTTCTTCGCCGCCATGTCGTCGCAGGCAGCGCCGTACATCGCCGACCGGCTGGAGCCGCTCACCGATCAGGAACGCAATATGGCCCGCCAGTTATTCTCGAGCGAAGGCGCGCCGTGCTTGAAGTGTCATGCTACTGGAGATCCGAAGCACGATTCCCACGCCACCGCGCCCAATTTCCTGCTGGCGAAGGAGCGATTGAAGCCCGGCTGGGCGCGGCGCTGGATGCTGGACCCGGCCATGATGAGTCCGGGCACTGCCATGCCTTCGGGCTTGTTCCGCGCGGAAGGCGACCACATGGTCTTTGCCGGTCCCACGCCGGCCAGCTTCAACGGTTATGACAAAGACCACGCGCAATTGTTGGTACGATACATGTTCCAGTTCACGCCGGAGGAGCTCACCCGCTTGCGGGCCAGCGCCGGCAATTGAGAAGGGTTCTGGGTGCTGGGTGCTGGCAAACTCTTCAACCGTCTGCGGTGATTAAGCCAGAACCCAGTACCCGTATAAAAGGAGCTATTTCAAAAATGACGAGACTTTGGATTTCCTGCGGAGCGGTTGCCGCTCTGCTCCTGGCCACCGTGTCCGATGCCGCCACGGTCACTGGAAAGGTCGTCTTTTCCGGCGCGAAACCCGTGGTGAAAAACATCGACATGTCGGCGACGCCGGCCTGCCAGCGCGCCCATTCCACGCCGCAAAAGAGCGAGACTGCCGTCCTCAATAGTAACGGCACATTGCGCTACACCTTCGTGTGGATCAAGTCCGGGCTGCCCAATAAGCAATGGCCCGTGCCCACGGCGCATGCCGCGATCGATCAGAAGGGCTGTATGTATGCGCCGCACGTCCTGGCCGTGATGACGAACCAGCCCATCGATATCCGGAACGACGATCCCACCAACCACAATATCCATCCACAGCCCAAGATCAACCAGGAATGGAACGAGTCGCAGCCGCCCAAGGGCGATACCAAAACCAAGAGCTTCCCGCGCGAGGAAGTGATGATTCCCGTCAAATGCAACGTGCATCCCTGGATGCGCGCATATATCGCCGTGGTCCACCATCCGTTTTTCGCCGTGACAGGCGAAGACGGGACGTTTACAATAAAGGATTTGCCCGCGGGGACCTACACGTTGGAAGCCTGGCATGAAACTTACGGCCCGTTGGATCAGCAGATCACGGTAGGCGCGAGCGACAGCAAGACCATCGATTTTACGTATAAGAAATGATCGACGAGGGCAGGCGGCCCTTCTGGGCCGCCATCTCTCCGCGGTGTTTCGCCGGCACATTTCATGAAAGACTATATCGAGCTCACCAAGCCCCGCATCACCTGGCTGATCCTGATGAGCACGGGCATCGGCTACTACTTCGGCCTGCCCAAAGCCGGCGGCTGGTGGGCTTTCGTCTCGACGGTTCCCTGGTGGGGGCTGCTCCACACCGTCCTCGGCACCGGGCTGATCGCCTCGGGTACGGCGGCTCTCAACCAGTGGTACGAGCGCGAGGCTGATTGCCGCATGCGGCGCACCTCGGACCGTCCCATCCCTGCGGGCCGTATCACGCCAGGCCGCGGGTTGGCGTTTGGAGTCGCCCTTTCTTTCGTCGGCTTCGGGGATCTTTGGCTGGGCGTCAATCCGCTGGCCGCGCTGCTGGGGCTGTTCACACTGCTAAGTTACCTTTTCCTCTACACGCCATTGAAGCGCCGCACTTGGCTCTCCACGACTATCGGCGCGTTTCCCGGAGCGATGCCACCGATGATCGGTTTCGCCGCCGCGCACGGCTCCATCGCCAACGAAGCCTGGGTGCTATTCGCCATTCTGTTCCTCTGGCAATTCCCGCATTTCTACTCGATCGCCTGGATGTACCGTGAGGATTATGCGCGCGCGGGTATCCGCATGCTGCCCGTGGTGGAGCCGGATGGCCGCTCCACGGCGCGCCAGATCGTGCTTTACGGGCTGGCCCTGATACCCGTTAGCCTCGTGCCAAGCGTCCTGGGCATGTCAGGCCGCATCTATTTGATAGGCGCCCTGCTGCTCGGCCTGTACTTCCTGTATTCCGGAGTGCGGGTCGCGCTGGAGCGCACGATATTGCGCGCCCGCTACGTTCTGATGGTCTCCGTCTTCTACCTTCCACTCATCTACGGGCTGATGTTGTTGGACAGGCCTGGATTGTGATTCTTGTCGAGAAACTGAGTCATCGGTACGGATCTCGCCTGGCGCTTTCGGATGTCAGTTTCGAAGTCAAGGCGGGCGAGATCTTCGGCCTGCTAGGGCCCAACGGCGGCGGGAAATCCACGCTCTTCCGCATCCTCTCCACCATGATGGCGCCCACCGGCGGACGCGCCGAAGTGGCCGGTCACGATGTGTCGCGCGAGCCCGCGGCGGTGCGCCGCAGCATTGGCGTCGTGTTCCAGACGCAGAGCCTGGATAAAGCTCTCACGGTCGCGGAAAACTTGCGCGCCCAGGGCCATATGCACGGCCTCGCCGGCCCGAAGCTTCGCGAGCGCATGGAGCAAGTAACCCAGCGCCTGGGGCTGGCCGACCGGAGCAAGGATTTGGTCGAGACCCTCTCGGGCGGCCTGAAGCGCCGCGTCGAGATTGCCAAGGGACTGCTGCACCGGCCGGTCGTGTTGTTGATGGATGAGGCCTCCACGGGCCTCGATCCCGGCGCGCGCCGCGAGCTCTGGCAGTATGTCGAGGAACTGCGCAGCCGCGAAGGCGTTACCATATTATTGACGACCCATATTCTGGACGAAGGCGACCGCTGCGATCGCCTGGCGCTGCTGCATCAGGGCCGCGTTGTGGCGGAAGGTACGCCGGCCGATCTGCGGTCGCGCATCGGCGGGGATGTGGTGGTGCTGGAGGCGGCTGACCCGGCTGACGCGGCCGCACTGGGCCGCCAGATCGAAACCCGGTTTGGACTGAAGCCTTCGGTGATGAGCGGTGTGCTGCGCGTCGAGATCTCTAACGGGCACCGCTTCATTACGGAGGTGGTAGAGGCGTTTCCCGGCGCGATCCAGTCGGTCGGGTTGCATAAGCCGACCTTGGAAGATGTCTTCGTCAAAGAGACTGGAGCTTCGATTGAGTAACCCTACTGAAACCCGCGCCGCCGCAGATTCCCGCGGCCCCAGCGTCGGCAGTTCCTCCCCGGTGCGGCCCGCAGCCCGTTCTACGGCTAGCGGCTTCTGGTTGCCGGTCGCGACGCTGTGGCAGCGCGAGTTGGTGCGCTTCTGGAGACAGAAGAGCCGCGTGCTGGGAGTGGTCGCATCGCCGCTCGTGTTCTGGCTGTTGATCGGCTACGGATCGGGCGACTTGGCCCGCTTCTTCGCCGGCGCCCTGGTGTTGACCGTCCTGTTCTCGGCCATCTTCTCGACGATTTCCATCATCGAAGATCGCCGCGAAGGATTCCTGCTTTCCATGTTGGTCTCGCCGGCGCCCCGCACCAGCCTGGTGTTCGGCAAGATCCTGGGCTCCGCCACGTTGGCGTGGATTCAGGGCCTCATCTTTCTGGCGTTCGCGCCTCTGGCAGGAGTTTCTCTCACCGTGACCGAGGTGCTGGAG
>JBEKUO010000178.1:0-11365 GCA_049514955.1 Bryobacteraceae bacterium
CGCGACGACCCGATGCGATCTCGACCGCTGCGCCGATGCATTTATTCTCCGGAACGACTTCAGATACGAAGCCTCGGCGTTCTGGAAATCGAAAGAGCCGCAAGCCCCGTCTCACGTGGACCCGCATCGGGCAGACGCTATGTGCGCCCTACCGCATGGCCACGGTCGAGCGGGGCGATACAGAGGCTATGCTCGCCGTGCGCTCGGTTTCAACGGCTTGAGATTCGCCAGCCGCTCCGGGTGCTGCGCTTCTTTCTTCTTCAAGTCCTCGAACATCCGGGTGAGGTCGTAGTCGAACTGCGCGGCATATGCCTGTCGGGCCGCCCGTACTTCTTCCACGATTTCGTCTTTCCACTTCATCGTTCTGTTCCCATCAGTTCTTCGGGCGTGCAAAAGTTCGGCGCCTCGTACCCGTATTCTCCCACGATGCGCCTTATCCCCCAAATAGCGGCCGTCGATGCTGTCCACATCGCAATCGCAACTGTGTATGGGTGCGAGTATCTGCTGACCTGGAATCGCCGGCATAGATCTCGTCGCTAGTGGACCGATTGCGCGCAACGCGATTCAGGTGTTGGATGTCGGTAGCGAGGGGCGCTGGCTGGCGAGTGAGGCGTCTCCGGCGCGTACCTCCTGAAGCACAAGCTCCGGCACGTTACAGGTCAAACTCGGATCGACGCGATTCCCACCAATCGCGTGTGATCTCCTGATGGGCAGCGACCAACAGATCGCGGCTCGGCCGCCCAACCAGGCAGCTCGGAATCGTTGTTTCCAAGTTTTTCCAAGTATAGCTTGGCCTTCATTTCAGGCCCCGGATCGGGCAGACGCCGCATGCTGACTACCGCATGCCCAAATTCCGCATCAACCGGTACAAATAATTCGGATGCACCCCAAGCAGCTTGGCTGCCGCCGCGTGATCGCTCTTGGCTTGCTGGAAGGCCAGCGCAATAGCTTCGCGTTTGGCGCGATCGATGGCGTCCTGCAACGCCAAGACGCGGCCCACATCGGCAGGCTTGGCGATCTCGCGGATGCTTTCGGGCAGATCTTCCAGTTGAATCATGTCGCTCGAGCCCAGCACGACGGCGCGCTCCAGCGCGTTTTCCAGCTCACGGATATTGCCCGGCCAGTCGTAATGCAGCAGGTATGCTTCTGCCTCGGGTGAAATGCCGCCGATACGCCGTCCGCACTGCGCGCCAAACCGGGCCGCAAAACGCATCGCCAGCTCGGGGATATCCGACTGGCGCTCGCCGCGGAGTCTTCTCACGGCGGCGGGCCGTTTTTCAACGTAACATAGGCTTCCGCAGGTTTCCCGCGCCGCCCGCTTGACACCTCTTCGCGCTTCTGCCAAGTTAGCGAGAGGTCCGCTCGATGGCTAGTCACGCATCGTTAACAGAGCGCCTGAACCTGTTCATGCAGGGCAATCAGTCCGTGGTGGACGCCTTGCTCCGCGAGGTGCTGCCCAAGCTTCATGAGATAGCCGTTCGCGAGCTCAAGCGCGAGCGATATATGGCGCCTCTCTCGAAGACCGAACTGATCCACGAGGTTTGGTTAAGCAGCCTGTCGAAAGGCGGTTGGCAGATTCACGATCAGGGGCACTTCTATGCGCTGGTCAGCTTGGCGATGCGGCGCGTTCTGGTGGACTTGGCCCGCAAGAGGCTCGCCGCTAGACGGGGCGCCGGCGAAACCATGCTGCCGCTGGACGAATCCGGCGCCCTGCTTGGACCGTCCGCGCGCGATGCGGAACAGATCGTCGAGATCGGCCTGCTCATGGACCGCCTGGAAGCCAAGGACCCCGACGCCGCCCGCATGGTGGATATGCACTATTTCAGCGGCTTCACGCTCGAAGAAATCGCGCAGGAAACCGGGCTCACCGTCCGTCAGGTGCGTTCCCGCTGGGAAAAGGGCATGAAGTGGCTCAAGCGGATGCTGCAGGCCAAATCCCAGGATATGCCTCCAGATCCTTGACCAACTGCGCCGCAAACGAGCCCGCCGCACGGGGTCTTCTTGCGGGATCGAACTCCAGCGCCCTGGCCAGCATCTCGATGGACTCATCGGAGAAATGCACCTCGAGGCTCTTTGCGAGATCGGGCACTCTTTCGGGGAGATCCAGCGCGGCATCCGGCAGCAGGTCCTTGAGTTGCCGCCCCGTGAGCAATTCCAGCAAAAGCTTGGCCAGGCTGTAGATGTCGCTCGAAGGCTCCGCATACCCGACCGCCTGCTCCGGCGCCATGTAATCGAAACTGCCGGCCGCCCGCGAGAGCCCGTGCAGCGTCTCGTTAGCGTCCTTCACGATCGCGATGGAGAAATCGATCAACACCGATTCCTCCTCCGCCGACCCTTCCTTGCGCACGATCACGTTCTCCGGTTTCACGTCGCGATGGCAGATATCCAGCGCGTGGATGGCGCCCAGCGCGCTGGCAAGCTGCCGCAAGAGCCGCGCCGTGCGACGAGGCGGCAGCGGACCCGCTTCCAGGATCTCGCGCAGGTTCCTGCCTTCCACAAACTCCATGACGAGGTATGGCGCACCGGAAGGAGTGGTGCCCTGCGCATAGATCGAAACGACGTTGGGATGCCGCACCTTCTTAAGGGCGGCCACCTCTTGGTCGAATCTCCGCTGCACCCAGGCTTTGTCCTTGACCTCGCCGCGAAAGACCTTCACGGCGCAACGCTGCTTTTGCTCGCGATCGTATCCGTCCAACACGTTGGCGAATCCGCCGCGCGCCAGAAGACCGCCGACTTCAAAACGTGAGTCCAGCAGAGTGCCCTCCAGTTCGTGAACCTCGGGCAGCAGCGCGCCCATGCGCCACGCGGCGAGATCGGGCAGGAGCGCGGCTTCCTCCGCCAGACGCCTGCGATTCAGCAGGTAGCCGCCGGCTGCCAACGATGCCGCGACCGTGAAGTATCCGGCGAGCAACGGCCAAGTCAGCCCGATCGGACGCAGGACGGTGAAGGATCGGCTCGCGGTTCCCGACCAAGGTCCCGTGAAGACGCGGCCCTGGACCTGCAGCGTGTGCGCGCCGGAAGACAGCTTCCCAAGCGCCAGATCGAGAGTGCGCGTCTCGCGCCACGACGGCTGTTCGGGCAGGAGGCGATAGCGGATACGCAGGCTGTTGCGGCGGTCGAATTGTAGCGATCCGATATGCGCGGTTACCCTTGATCCGTGCGGCAGCGCGGCGACTGCTTCGGCGAGGCGGGGCGGGTTGTTGTCGAAGGAGAAGGCAGATACAAAGACTTGCGGGGAGAACTGGGGGTGGACTAAGTCGGGGGGCGGGGTGTAATGCGCAATGTCGTTGTCCGCGCCCCACCAGAGTGACCCGTCATTGTCCACGAAGACGCTGCCGGAGTTCATATCGTTGGCCGGGAATCCGTCAGACTGGTCGAGTTGCAGCCACCGCGCCGCCTCGGCCTCGGCTGCGTCCGCCACATAGATGCCGAGATCCCCCGAACGCCATAGCCAATCGCGCTGGTCTCCGTCAAGCGTAACGCCCCCGGGCTCCGGTATCCCGTCCTTTGTATCGTACTGCCGGACGGTGACTCCGCCGCCCGCTGCAGGCCGGATCAGCGCCAGGGCGCGCAGGTTGAAGTAGGCGTACCACACGTCGCCATTTGGGAGAGGCGCAAGGGACCAGCAGCCATTGACCAGGAGCCCGTCCCGGGTAGTGAACTCCTTCCAATCGCCGCGCTCATCCCGGACAACCAGGCCCCCGTTGTAACAGGCCCACAGCTTGCGAGTATGTTCCTCATATTTGACTGCGAGGACGTTCTTTGACGGTTGGGTCCGCAGCGGATGTTCCTCCCACCGCAGAACGGGTCCTTCGCGCGTGAGGCGCCCCAATTGGTGCGATCCCAACCAGACCTCGCCATCTGCGGTCTTCGCCAACCGCATGCTGGCGCTATCCGGGTAGCCGGGGACCGTGCGGGCCAGAACCTTGCCTTTCGTCGCCAACTGCATGGCGCCGCCGCCCGAAAAACTCGCAAGAATAGTACCGCCTTCAGCACCCAACAACGATGAGACTTCGCCAGGCTGGTCGAAGCTAGCCACGGTATCCCAGCGCAACCTGTCCATGCTTAGAGCTACGATCCGTCCTCTAGCGAGCCCGGCATAGACCCCACGGGCGCTACGAGCAATTGACCACGGAACATCCGCGATCCCGTCGCGGATGGTCCAATACTCAACGCGGAGCGGAGAAGCGAACCGGTATAACCCCTGCGTCGTGCCGAGCCAGATGGTGCCATCCCTGCCCGGAATGGCATCCTGCAGCCCCGGCAACCCGTTCGCACGAGTTGCAACGCGAAAAGAGCCGGGACGCCCAAACGCCAGCAGGCTGTCGCCATGTAAGACCATGGCTCCATCCCATCCCTCGTGCATATTGGGGCGCATATTTGCCGCATTGATCGGGGTACGGGTGCTCTCGCCGCAGTCGTATGTATTTCCACCCACGGCGCCCAACCAGATACATCCCGAATGATCGCGCATGGCCTTCAGGTTCCCATTCCCGGGGAAGTCCGCGACCGGATGGCGGACCACAGATACTAAGCCTCCCGGCCGCCACCCGACCACGTCCTCAAGTCGTATCTCGCTCCATCCTTTGCGGGCCACGGGGTAGAGGAGCATGCCGGATGGATCGAGGGTTAGAGGGCCGGGAGAATCGAGAGGCATCACTGTCTCCGTAATCCACCGGTCGCCCTTGCGCTGAATTCGTAGCAGGGAAACGTTGGCGGGAATGCCCTGGCCGAGAGGTCCGACGGCCGCTACGGCGTTGTCGGGTCTAACGGCAATCACGCTGACGGCGAATCCCTGGCTGACCGCTTCGACGCGCCCGCTCGCAAACCGGTACACGCCGGTCTCCGCCCCAATCCAGATCGCGCCGCTCGAATCCTCGCTGAAGTCGTAGTCCGACCCGGCGCCGGGCGGCAAGCCATACTCGCTCAAGAGGAAGAAGCGCGTTCCATCGAAACAAGCCGGCTCGATTCCGCCTAGCCACAATCGACCCCGGGAGTCCTGAAACAGGGTCCTCACATTTTTCGGTGAGCCGGCCACCGGGAGAAAGGGGTACTGCTGGCCGAATGCTCGCGAGCCGGCGCCCGCCAACAGCCACCAAACGAGGATGCATGACGCGCGGCGAGAGAACCTGTTCATTTAAATATAGGTATACAACCTCCATCTGCGCAGATTCCACACCGCCGTGACACAAAATCTCTGCGAATCGAAATATTTTGAGCAGAAAAGCCGAATTCCTGCGCAGAAGAGAATGGAGGGCGATCCGCTGAGATTTCGAGGAGGGTTGCCAAGTGGGGAGACGAATGGAGATCAAAGGAGTATATGATGCGCAGCTTTGCAACATTCTGCACGCTTTTGACGATTTCCCTGTCGCCCGCTTTGGCGCAGCAGGACGTGATTACTACCGCTATCGGCGGCGGTCCCAACGGCATACCCGCGGTCCAGTCCGGCCTAAACTACACGGCAGGACTCGCTCTGGACGCCTCCGGAAACTACTACTTCGCCGCAAGCAACCGAGTGTTTAAGGTGAATAGTAGCGGCATCCTTACCGTCGTGGCTGGAACCGGCGCTGCTGGGTACGCGGGCGATGGCGTACCGGGCGGCGCTTTGAATGCTCAATTCAACGGCCCGTCCGGCATTGCTGTGGACAGCGAAGGCGCTAACATTTATGTCGCCGAATACAACAATTACGTCATCCGCATGATCGACACCGGCACGAAGACCGTCACTACGATCGCCGGTGTTCAGGGACAGTGCGCCTACAACGGAGACGGCGCTCCAGCCACCAGCTACTACCTGTGCCACCCGCAGGGTGTGGCTTTGGACGGCTCCGGAAATCTCTACATCGGCGACTCGCAGAATTGTCGGGTGCGGAAACTGGTTCTTTCGACCGACACGATTAACACCTACGCAGGAACCGGAGCGTGCGGTTATGGCGGCGACGGCGGGCCGGCGACCACGGCCAAAGTGAACTGGCCGTCCGGGGTTGCCGTTGATGGCGCCGGAGATCTATTCTTCGCCGACGAGAACAACTTCCGAATCCGCGAGGTCGTTTTCTCCACAGGCATAATCACTACCTTCGCTGGGAACGGGGCCGAAGGGAACTCCAGCACCGAGATAGGCTCCGTCTATAACGGGATGGCGGTGAACACCTCGGGCGCGGCAGTGACATTCGGGGACGTTACCTACAGCGAAGTCCGCCAGTTCACCGTCGGCGGCGAGATCACCACAGTCGCTGGCACGGGCAAGCAATCGTTCGGCGGCGACGGCGGCCTCGCTACGAGCGCCTACCTAAATACACCGCAGGGAATCGCCGTCGCCAGCTCCGGCGCCATTTACTTTTCGGATGCCGGCAACAACCGCGTCCGCGAGTTCACTGTCGGCGGCGACATCAACACGCTCGCCGGGAACGGCAGCACGACCTTTCCGACCCTCGTCAGCGGCGTTCCCCCGTCGGGCGTGGTGCTCAACAATCCTGTCGATGTGTTGGAAGATCCCTCCGGCAATGTCTTCGTCTCGGAGTACAGTAACTGCATTGTCCGCGAACTGGTGAAGTCCAGCGGAGTATTGAACATCTTCGCCGGCTCGGCTGCCGCCAATGCTACAACGGGCACCTGTGGATTCAGCGGCGAGGGCGTCCTCGCCACTAGCGCAGAACTAGGTAACGTTCAGGGCCTGGCCCGCGACAGTTCGGGCAATATCTACATCGCCGACACTTCAAACTGCGTTGTCTGGGAGGTAAACGCCAGCACAAGCGACATCTCCATTTTCGCTGGCGTGATCCCGAAGGACTGCGGATACAGCGGCGACGGCGGTCCGCCCACCAGCGCCAAGCTCGACGCCCCCGCCGGCTTGTTCATGGATAGCCACAACAACCTCTATATCGCCGACGGCGGCAACAACCGCATCCGCGAGGTCTCCGGCGGGGCCATAAACACCATCGCAGGCAACGGCACAGGTGGTTACCTCGGTGACGGGGACCCGGCGACTATTGCCGAGTTGCACGACCCCACTGGCGTAGCGCTGGACAGCTCCGGCAACGTGTACATCGCCGACTATGATAACTGTGTAGTCCGGGAAGTTACCGCGGCTACCGGCATCATCAACACCGTCGCGGGAAATGGTGTTTGCAGCGATAACGGCGATGGGACCGCAACCGACCACGAACTCAATAATCCCGACCGAGTCTATCTGGATGCGAACGACAACCTGTTCATCGCGGAGCGCTCCGGTCAACGCGTGCGCTGGGTCAGCCCTGCGGGCGTGATGACCACGATTGCCGGTAACGGAACTGGCGGCCTTTTCGGCGATGGGGGTCCGGCCCTCAGTGCCGAATTTGACTACCCGTACGGGATCGCCCAGGACGCCGCGGGCGATTTCCTGGTGGCAGATTATGGCAACCTCCGCGTTCGCGAAGTTTCCGTCTTCTCCGCGCTGAATACCTCGCCCAGCAGCCTGGATTTCGGGCTGGTCACCGTTGGTTCGACAGGCACTCCGCAGACATTAACCCTGAGCGCCGTTGGTCCGCTAACCCTCAACAATATCTCGATCAGCGGGCCTTTCACCGAATACGACGACTGCGGCACAGGCCTCGCCAACGCCGCTACCTGTACCATGTACGTCTACTTCAAGCCCACGGCTGCCGGCGCCGGGACCGGCGCGATCGCCATCGAGGACAACGGCTTTTTCGGCGACGCCACCACCGTCAGCCTGGAAGGAACCGGGAGCGCCATCGCGGTCACGGGTGGCCCGCTGCTGTTCGGCAATGAGGCCGTCGATACCAAGAGCGCGGCCAAGACGGTAACCGTCGCCAACAAGGGCACCGCGAGCGTCACCATGGGCGCCATTGCCTTAAATGAAACGGACTTCGTCATCGCCGCCAACACCTGTCCCGCGTCCGGCAGTGCCCTGGCGGCCGGCGCAAGTTGTACGGTCAGCGTAGTCTTCAAGCCAAAAACCACGGGAGCGAAGAAGGGCGCTCTTGTCATTAATGATAGCGATCCCAGCAGCCCGCAAATCGTGGGCATGACCGGGACCGGCACCAGCCTGGTGGTCTTGTCTCCTAGTTCGCTTGCGTTCGCCGCGACGCCCGTAGGAACCACTAACGGTCCCACCAAGATCACTCTGACCAATAACACCACGGCCACGCTTACGTTGAAGAGTCCCGCCACGTCGCTTAGCGGTCCCTTCACCATCAGCGCGGGTGTCACGACCTGCACCGCCAATGCGACGATCAACGTGGGCAACACCTGCATTATCTTGGTGAAATTCGCCCCTACATCCGTCGGCTACCCGACCGGGACACTCAGCGTGTTCGACAGCGACGCCAGCAGTCCGCAAACCGTCGCCCTATCGGGAGTCGCCACGGGAGTCGAATTCGCTCCGTCGCCGGTGACCCTGACCAGCACCGCCGTCGGGACCAAAGTCTCGGCGTCGGTCAACATCATCAACGTGGGTACGTCGACTATCACGTTTACCGCCGGAACTATCGCCCCGAGCACTTACAGCAACGACTTCAGCACTAACGCCACCGACCCGCCGTGCGGAGGCTCGCTGGCACCCGGCGCGCCCTGCAGCTTCACCGTGTATTACACGCCATCGACCGCTGGACCGGAATCCGCCACTTACCTGGTATACGACAGCAGCACGGGCAGTCCGCAATCGCTGACTCTGAACGGCAGCGTGCAATAAACGCAACGCTACGTCCCCCGCCGCCGGGCTCAAACGCCCGGCGGCGATCCGTCTAATAGGATGCACTTCTCTTGGGCAGATAAGGCGTGTTTCTTGCGCTCGTATGGGCTGCGGCGAGAATCTGCAAGTCGGCAAGCGGGTCGAAACCCATGCTGCTGCCAACTCGTGAACGATGCGCCGCTTTGGGAAAACGATGTCTGAGAGCCTGGGACAAAGCTCCGCAGGCACAAAAAGGAGAGACAAAATGGCATTCCGCAAGAGCAGTGGCGCGCAACTGAATGAAACCGGTGGCTCGCCGGATCCAGGACACGTATGACGAAAGGAAAGCGTACGATTGGTCGCTGCACGTACGGCAGCCGGCTTCTGTGCACGGCGGCTCTCTTAGCCGCAACGCAAATAGTTCATGCCCAGCAAAGCATTTTGAGAAGCAATCTGGCCGCCAGCGACGGAGCCGGGTCTCGCCCAGCGGGCAAGGCGGCAGACACAGCGGTCTTCACGTACGTGACGATTCCAACCACGAACAATATTCAAACCGAACTGTTCAATACCTTCCCGGCAGGCACCTTCATTGCAAATAATGCGCTGGGAACGCCGTTTAGCATAGCCGAGTTCGTGGGCACTTTGCTTGGGCTTGCCGCTCTTTCCGCGAAATTGAAACGAGAATTCGCCCTGATCTTCGCTATTGTCCTGGCCGCCGGAACAGCGCGGGCCAACATCCTCGTAAACGGAAGCTTTGAGTCGCCTGTAGTGCCTGCGGGGGGTGGTCAAATCTTTAGCGTCGGCAGCGACGGCATCACGGGTTGGACAGTGGTGGGGCTGTCCGGACAAGAGGTTGAGGTCTTCAGCGGAACCTTCACTCTTTCGGGCATTAACTTTCCCGCAGAAGACGGCAACCAATGGCTGGACCTGACAGGCGCTCACTCAAATAACCTGGAAGGTGTTTCCCAGACCGTTTTCACGGTCCCCGGCACGACGTATACCCTGACCTTTTGGGTCGGCAATGTCACAGGCCCCACGCTCGGTACAACTTCCTCCGTTGGTTTGAAAATCAACGGATCTCCTGCAGGAAACTACACGAATTCGACCGCCGCGACCACGATGAATTGGCAAAAGTTCACCTATGCTTTCATCGCCACCGGCAGCACAACGGCCATCGAGTTCGACAACCTTGACCCGACTACCGACAACAGCAACGGACTGGACAATGTTGACTTGGAGGAGGGAGGGTCCGCAGCTCCGGTCCCAGTGAACCTTCTCGTCAACGGAGACTTCGAAACACCAGCAATCGCCGCCGGGAGCGTTCTAAACGTTAGCTCCGGTAGCACCGACCTCACCGGCTGGACTGTCATCGGGACAGCCCCGCTTACGGTTGCGCTAGTCAGTGGAGCATACATCGGTGGCACAATCAATTTCCCCGCCGAAGACGGTCACCAATGGCTCGACCTCACGGGAACGGATTATTCGACCGGTACGAGGGGCATTACCCAAACGGTTCCCACTAGCGCAGGCATGAGCTACCTCCTGACGTTCTGGGTAGGCAATGTTTTCGACCCTGGAGGTAATTTCGGAACGACAAGCACGGTTGGATTGAAGATCAACGGTACAGCCGCCGGAAACTTCACCAACAGCACTCCCGCCACTACAATGAATTGGCAGCAATTCAGTGCCACCTTCATCGCAGTGGGAAATTCCACGGAAATCGAGTTCGACAATCTGGATCCCCCCGGCGATAGCAGCAACGGCCTGGACAATGTGGTTCTACAGCAGACGGCGAGCGCACGCCAGGCTCCAGTAATCGGCGCCGGCGGAGTGGTGAGCGCGAGCGCATTCGGCGAATTCACTTCCGTCTCGCCCGGCTCCTGGATGGAGATCTATGGGTCAAACCTCGCGGTTGACAGTCGCTCCTGGACCGCCGCCGATTTCAATGGCAACAGCGCCCCCACCTCGCTTGACGGCACTTCGGTTACCATCGGCGGGCAGGCCGCCTTCATCGACTACATCAGTCCGGGGCAAGTGAACGCGCTCGTGCCGTCCAACGTCGCCACCGGCGTTCAGCAGATGACGGTTACAGTCGGGAACGTCACCAGTGCGGTGTACAGCATCACCGTCAACCCAGTCGAACCGGGGCTGCTCGCTCCCACCTCGTTCAATATCGGCGGAATCCAATACGTCGTGGCGCAATTCGCCGACGGCACGTACGTCCTCCCCGAGGGTGCGATCGCGGGCCTCAATTCGCGTCCCGCACAGCCCGGCGACGAGATCGTGATATATGGCGTGGGCTTCGGACCGGTCACGCCGGACATACCGGCGGGACAGCTTGTGGAGCAGGCGAACACGCTGGCGTCCGCCTTTACCATGTCCATAGGCGGGGTGCCCGTTTCCAACGTGCCCTATTCGGGGTTAGCGCCGAATTACACGGGTTTGTATCAGTTCAACGTCGTGGCGCCGGCCAACGCTGGCGCGGGCGCGGTGCCGCTGACATTCACCGTTGATGGCGTGGCGGGGACCCAGGCGTTGTATCTCGCGGTGAGCAATTAGACGACGCACCCTTACCGCATGCCCAAATTCCGCATCAACCGATACAAATAATTCGGATGCACCCCCAGCAGCTTGGCTGCCGCCGCGTGATCGTTCTTGGCTTGCTGGAACGCCTGCGTGATGGCCTCCCGCTTGGCG
>JBEKUO010000179.1:0-11344 GCA_049514955.1 Bryobacteraceae bacterium
CATGTCCACGCGGCCGGTGGCATCGATTTCACGCGCGCGGCCCGCTTCCGGCAGCTTCTCGACGCGGCGCGCGGGTCCGGCGTCTACGATGACGCCATCCTTGATCAGCACTGCCCCGTTCGGAACGATGCCCAGATCGCGCAGGGCTTCTCCGCGCCTCGGCCCGCTATCGCCGCGCAGCGTCAGCAACTGGCGCGCGCCTCTGACCAGCGTGATCATGCGGCGTTACTCAAGACTCCGCATAGGCGCCCGCAGCCCGGCGCGGTCGGCGAATTCGATGGCCTCTTTGTATCCGGCGTCCACATGCCGCAGGACGCCGATGCCGGGATCGCAGGTCATCACGCGTTCCAGACAGCGTGCCGATTGCTCGGTGCCATCGGCCACGGTCACCTGCCCGGCATGTTGCGAATAGCCAATGCCGACGCCGCCGCCATTGTGCACGGAAACCCAGCTCGCGCCGGAGGCCGTGTTGAGCAGCGCGTTCAGAATGGGCCAGTCGGCTATAGCATCGCTGCCATCCAGCATGTCTTCGGTCTCGCGATAAGGCGAAGCTACCGAGCCGCAATCCAAATGGTCGCGGCCGATCACGATGGGCGCTTGCAGCTTGCCCGTGCCCACCATGTGGTTCATCTCCAGCGCGAACTGGGCGCGCTCGCCATAACCCAGCCAGCAGATGCGCGCCGGCAGGCCCTGGAAATGCACCTTCTGCTGCGCGAGCGAAATCCAGCGGGTCAACGCGGGGTTGGAGGGGAACAGGCGGCAGATGAGCTTGTCGGTGGCCGCGATGTCCGACGGTTCACCCGAAAGCGCCACCCAGCGGAACGGTCCGCGCCCTTCACAGAAGAGCGGCCTTATGTACTCGGGAACGAAGCCAGGGATGCGGAAAGCGTCCGTGACGCCGCGGTCCGCCGCGAAGCGCCGTATGTTGTTGCCGTAGTCGAACGCCACCGCGCCCATACGCTGCAGGTCGAGCATGGCGCGCACATGCGTGGCGATGGAATCGAGCGACGCGTTCAGATATCCCTGCGGGTCGCGTGCGCGGAATTCGGCGGCCTGCGTGACGTCGTAGCCCGCGGGTATGTAGCCGTTGAGGGGATCGTGCGCGCTGGTCTGGTCGGTGACCATATCGGGGACCACGCCGCGCCGCACCAGCTCGGGCAGCAGCTCGGCACAGTTGGCGGCCAGGCCCACGGACTTGGGTTCACCCGCTGCCATGGCCTCGCGCAGAATGGCGAGCGCTTCGTCCAGCGAGTCTGTCATCGCATCGCAGTAGCCTGTGTCGATGCGTTTGCGAATGCGCGCGGGATCCACCTCGACGCCCAGGAAAGCCGCGCCATTCATGGTAGCCGCCAGGGGCTGGGCTCCGCCCATACCGCCGAGGCCGCCGGTGACTACGAGCCGGCCGGCGAGCGATCCGCCGAAGTGCTTGCGGGCGGCGGCCACGAACGTTTCATAAGTGCCTTGCAGGATGCCTTGGGTGCCGATGTAGATCCAGCTTCCGGCGGTCATCTGGCCATACATGGTGAGGCCCAGTTTTTCCAGCGCGCGGAACTGCTCCCAATTCGACCAATGGCCGACCAGGTTGGCGTTGGCGATCAGCACGCGGGGCGCTTCCTCGTGCGTGCGGAACACGCCGACGGGCCGGCCGGATTGCACCAGCAGTGTTTCATCGCCGGCCAGATTTTCGAGCTCGCGCACGATGGCGTGGAAGGAGGGCCAATCGCGTGCGGCCTTGCCGGCTCCGCCATAAACCACCAGGTCGGCCGGACGCTCGGCGACATCCGGGTCGAGGTTGTTCATGAGCATGCGCATGGCGGCTTCCTGTTTCCATCCATGGCAGCGCAGGGAGGTGCCGCGGGGGGCGCGGATGACGGGGGCCATGCGCTTATGGTAACGCGGAGCGAATCGGCCGCGCGGTGGGGCGCGCAAGGGGCGGTAAACTGTAGCTGTGCCCGCCATACTGAGGGTCCGTGGGTATCAGTTCTTCTTCAGTGGAGGGCGGGAGCCTCCGTACAACCACGTCGCTCCCGCCGGGCGTTATGCCAAGTTCTGGCTCGGACCAGTGCCGGTCGCCGACGTCGGGGTTTTCGATCGCACGAGATGACGGAGATTCGTGAAATCGTAGTGGACAACGCAGGGTTCTTCTTGAGGAAATGGCATGAGTACTTTGGTGGCTAAGGCTGAAACGCTTGCGGTCGATGTTTCGTGCTCTCGCGACGCGCTTTCCGTCACGCTGTCCGATGGACGGGTGGTTTCGGTGCCTCTGGTGTGGTTCCCGAGGTTCGCTGGGGCGTCCAACCGCGAACGATCCGATTGGGAGCTGATCGGAGGCGGCATCGGAATTCATTGGGAGGCAATCGACGAAGACATCTCCGTGGCCAGCCTGTTGCGGCCAGAGAACTTCATGAGGCTGCCCGACAAAGCTGGCCGGCAGGCGGGGAGAAAGAAGCCCCGCGGCTGAGGTTGTGACCGATCCGTGCCTGCCCTCAAAACCGCAGCGTCGCCTTCATCCGCATGGGATCCAGCAGCAGATCGATCGCGTTCGCCGCGCCCACAATAAAGACGTGCGCGTTCAGCAGCGCATCGATCGCGCAGCCCTCACCGTTATCCACGGCGACCGCCAGACCGCCTCCTTCCTTGACAGCCTTCAGCATGAGCCGGTCGTTATTCCCATTGCCAAACGCCGCGACGTGCGCCAAACGGAACCTGGCTACATACGCTTCCTTCTCCGCATCGTGCCTGGCGGTCTTCATAAGGTACGGCATGGCGATTCCGCGCAGCTCCTTTTCGGCAGTGCCGAAAGTATCGGCCGTGACGATGTGCAGGTCCACACGCTTCGCCAGGGCCCGGAGCCGCTTCTTCACAGCGGGCCGGATCGTTCCGCTGCAAGCGTGTGTGCCGGTGTAATCGGAGACGACTATCTCAATGTGGCGCGGGCCGAGACCGGGAATGTCGATCGTGATGCCGGGCTTCTCCATAGTTTTCTCCGCTCTCTATCGGCGTAAAATGACACATAGCATGAAACTCGCATTTATCGGCGCTGGAAACATGGGATCGGCGATGGCGCGGAACTTGCTGCGCGCCGGCCACCAATTGACGGTTCACAATCGAACGCGCGCGCATGCCGAGCCGCTGCGGCAGGAAGGCGCAGCCCTGGCGGACTCGGCGGGCGATGCCGCGCGCGACGCGGAGGCGGTGATTACGATGCTCGCCGACGACCACGCGGTGGAGCAAGCGGCGCACGGCGTGGCCGAGACTCTGGCCGGCGGCGCAATTCACGTGGGGATGAGCACGGTGAGCGTGGCGCTATCCAAGCGGCTCGCTGAACTGCACGCCGCGCGCGGGCAGGTTTATATCGCAGCGCCGGTGTTCGGCCGTCCGGAAGCGGCGGCGGCAGCGAAGCTCTGGATCGTGGCCGCCGGCGCCGCGGATCAGGTCGAGCGCTGCAGGCCTATATTCGACGCGCTGGGCCGGGGTTTGTCGGTGGTGGGCGCGGACCCGTGGCTCGCCAATGTGGTCAAGGTCTCCGGCAATTTTCTGATCGCCGCGGCGCTGGAATCGCTGGGCGAGGCATTCGCGCTGGTGCGGAAGTCGGGCGTGGATGCCGGCCAGTTTCTGGAGATCGTCAACAGCGCGCTGTTCAATTCGCCGCTCTATGCCGGCTATGGCGGCGCGGTGGCCAAGGAGAAATTTGAGCCAGCGGGGTTCAAACTGCGGCTGGGGTTCAAGGATCTCCGGCTGGTGCAGGAAGCCGCCGAATCCGCCGCCGTGCCGATGCCGCTGGCCGGCGTGCTGCGCGACCGGTTCTTGGCGGCGTTGGCCCGCGGGGAAGGGGATTTGGATTGGGCGGCGGTGGCGCGCATCGCGGCGGTGCAGGCGGGGTTGTAGGGGGCAGCGTTGATCACTGGGTAGGACCGGGCTGCGGCTGGCTGCGATTACGTTGGAGGGCTTTTGGGATGAGGTTCTACCAGGTCAATCAAAGAAGGACGTTTTAAGCGGATGGCCCTATAACTTACTCTTTATCAGAGCACGACGGGGGTAGCGAATTGGCTTAGGAATCGCGGAACAGCGCGCGAAAACCCTCCTGCTCGAAGTGCCGGTCGTTGGTGAGCACCTCGGTCAGCCCTTCCTTTCGCATCGTCTGCATCGAAATACAATCTGTCAGGCTATAACCTTTATCGGGCCGCGCACGATAGAGCTGCAGGCCAGCAAGAAAGGATCCCCGGCTTTGCGGGATCACTCGAATGACGGAACTCGCCAAGATGCCCTCCACGCTTCTCGAAGACAGGCTTAAGCTGAGGGTCCATCGCGAGACCAGAGAGGTCCCGGTTTATGAGCTGACTGCGGCCAGGGGCGGCGCCAAACTGCAGCCATTTCAAGGAAGTTGTACTCCTTGGGACTGGGACCATCCAAATCCTGGCCCTCTGCAGTGTGGAACGTCCCGCCTCACTAGTAGCGGGCTGGACGTGAAGGCTGCGACGATGGCGGATCTTTGCATGTTTTTCCTGGTCACCTTGGACCGGCGTGTCATTGACAAAACCGGGATGGCCGGAAGGTTCGATTTCCATCTGGAGTTGCCCACCGAAGATCTCGGGTTCTTTGGCAGCGCTCACGGCTTGCCTGCACTAAGCGATCCGGCGGCGCCCGCGACGGATCCCGCTGTTATTTCCGCAATAAAGACCGCAGTCGTGAAACTCGGGCTGGACCTGGAGCCGGCCGAGGGGCCCGGCGAATTCCTGGTCATCGATAGTGTGGAGCGGCCCTCGGAAGACTAGTGCGTAGCCGGCCGCGTGGAGTTTCTGCATTTGCTGGTCCGGATGTGCTTGCGGACGGGCAGGTGCTTGTGCGTGTGGTGGGGCAGGCGCTTTCGCCTGCCAACCGGCGAACCTCAGTTCGCCGCCGGCTAGCCTCAGTTCGCCGAATTTCGACCGTGGGCTGAAGCCCACGGCAGCACGCTGAAGCGTGCGCCACGAACTTCTGCCAGGGGTGGCTGGAGCACAGATCGCGTATTCGTGATAAAAATAGTTAAAGATGCTTTTTACGCGCCAGGTCGCGCTCGCCGCGCTGATTCTGCCGTGGCTGGCCTGCTCGAAGACAGCCACGGAGCCGGTGAAGGCGTCGGCGGCCTCCGCGATCGCCATACCGGTCAAGGTGGCTCGCGTGATCCAGCGGGCGGCTCCGGTTCAAATTCGCGCGATAGGCAACGTGCAGCCCTATCGCACCGTGTCTGTACGCTGCGAGGTGGGCGGCCAGTTGCAGCGCGTCGGCTTCAACGAGGGCGACGATGTCCACAAGGGCGACGTGCTCTTCGTCATCGATCCGCGCCCATTCGATGCCGCCCTCCATCTGGCTCAGGCCAACCTCGAAAAAGACAAGGCCCAGGTGCGCCAAGCCGACCTGGACCTGCACCGCAACCAGCGCCTCTTTGAGAAAGGGGTGATTCCGCGCCAGCAGTACGATCAGTTCCAGACCAACTTCGACGCCCTCACGGCCGCGGTGGCCTCCGACCAGGCCGCTATCGAAACCGCGCGCCTGCAGTTGAACTACGCGACAGTGCACTCGCCCATTGACGGCCGCACGGGCAGCCTGCTGATCCATCTCGGGAACCTGGTGAAGGCCAACGATACGGTGCTGATAGTGATCAACCAGGTGCAACCCATCTTCGTGAATTTCGCGGTGCCCGGGCAATACCTGACCGATATCAAGAAATACATGAGCGGCGGCCTGCGGGTGGATGCGCGGCCCAAAGAAGGCGGGCGGGCCGACGCCGGGCGCCTCACCTTCGTCGATAACGCCGTGGATCAAACCACCGGCACGATCATGCTCAAGGGCACCTTTCAAAACGAAGCCCGCACGCTCTGGCCGGGCGAGTTTGTGGAAGCTGTGCTGCACCTCACCACCCAAGCCAATGCCTTGCTGGTGCCCTCCCAGACGGTGCAGAATGGACAGGCGGGCCAATATGTGTTCGTCGTCAAACCCGATTCCACCGTCGAGTCGCGGGTGGTCACCGTGAGCCGCACTGTCGATCAGCAAAGCGTCATCTCCAGCGGGTTGGCTGCAGGGGAGACCGTAGTGACCGACGGCCAGTTGAGCCTGACGACCGGCGCCAAGGTGCGGATAACAGCAGACGCGGGTGGGGAAGCGCGGGTGCCCAATGCCAATTAGTTTCTTGCGGCACAGACGTGTTCGGCTGGCTGAAAGCCGACTAGGCGAGCTGAGCGCACCTGCGCCGGCAGGAGTGCCGGCGCGGCAGGCAGGAGTGCCTGCGCCACGGGTATGAACATCACCGATCTCTTCATACACCGCCCGGTGATGACCACCCTGGTGATGCTGGGCATCGTGCTGTTCGGCGTCGCCGGATACCGGTTGCTGCCGGTAAGCGATTTGCCCAATGTGGATTTCCCGACCATCCAGGTGACGGCGATCCTACCCGGCGCCAATCCCGACACGATGGCATCCTCGGTGGCCACGCCTCTGGAGCGGCAGTTCTCTACCATCGCCGGGCTCGACAACATGAATTCCACGAGCGCGCTGGGCCTGACGAACATCACTTTACAGTTCGCGCTGGATCGGTCCCTGGATGGCGCGGCGCTGGATGTGCAGGCGGCCATCACCGCCGCGCAACGCCAGTTGCCGCCCAACCTGCCCAGCCCTCCCACTTTTCTCAAGGTCAACCCGGCCGACCAGCCCATCCTGTATCTCTCCATCAACTCCCCCACGCTGCCGCTTTCCGACGTGGACGAATATGCCGAGACCATGATGTCCGAGCGCATTTCCATGATCAGCGGCGTGGCGCAGGTGTCTGTGTTCGGGTCGCAGAAATTCGCCGTGCACGTGCAACTCGATCCCGACGCCATGGCCAGCCGCGGCATCGGCATCAACGAGGTGGAGCAGGCGGTCGAGTCGCACAACGTCAACCTCCCGCTGGGCACGCTTTATGGGCAGCACCAGGCATTCACGGTGCAGGCGAACGGCCAGTTGTACCGGGCCGCTTCCTACGGCCCCATGATTGTCGCGTGGCGCAATGGCGCTCCGGTGCGCCTCAACGATATAGGGCGCGCGGTCGATAGCGTGCAGAACGACAAGGTGGCCGGCTGGTATAACGACCGGCGCTCCATCGTGCTGGCCATCCTGCGGCAGCCCGGCACCAACACCGTGCAAGTCGTGGATGCCATCAAGAAGCTGCTGCCGAAGTTCCGCGCACAGATGCCGCCCTCCGTGAATCTGGACATTCTCTACGACCGTTCCGAATCCATTCGCGATTCGGTCAACGACGTCAAGTTCACACTCTTCCTAACCGTCTGCCTGGTGGTGCTGGTCATCTTTCTGTTCCTGCGCAACATCTCCGCCACCATCATCCCCAGCCTGGCGCTGCCGATGTCGATTGTGGGCACGTTCGCCGTCATGTATCTGCTCGGATACACTTTGGACAACCTCTCCCTGATGGCCCTAACGCTCTCGGTCGGCTTCGTGGTGGACGATGCCATCGTGATCCTGGAAAACATCGTGCGCCACCAGGAGATGGGCAAGGGCCGCATGGAAGCGGCCGTGGAGGGCGCGCGCCAGATCGGTTTCACCATTCTGTCGATGACCCTGTCGTTGGCCGCGGTGTTCATTCCGGTGCTGTTTATGGGTGGGATCCTGGGACGGCTCTTCCATGAATTCGCGGTGGTTATCGGCGTGGCGATTCTGATCTCGGGCTTCGTGTCGCTCAGCCTGACGCCCATGCTCTGCAGCCGCTTCCTAAAGCCGGTGAAAGAGACGCGCCACGGCGCGCTGTATCGCGCTTCCGAGCATGTCTTCGATGGCCTGCTGGCAACCTACGACTGGACCTTGCGGAAGGTCATGCGCCATCGCCTCGCCACCATGGTGGTCTCAGCCGCGGTGCTGGTAGGCACCGGCTATCTGTTCGTCAAGATCCCCAAGGGGTTCATCCCCGACCAGGACACTGGCCAGATCTTCGGTTTCACGGAGGCCTCCCAGGATATTTCGTTTGACGCCATGGTCCAGCACCAGTTGCAGGTGGCGGATGTTCTGCGGCACGACCCCAATATCAGTTCATTCTCGTCGAGCGTAGGCGCTGGAGGATCGAGCGTGGCAGGCAATACCGGCCGCGTATTCGCCCGCCTTACGCCGCGCGACCGGCGCACGCTCACGCCGGAACAGGTCATCGAGGAGCTGCGTCCCAAGCTGAGAGCGATTACCGGTATGCGCGTTTTCCTGCAGAACCCGCCGCTCATACGCATCGGCGGCCAGCTTACCAAGAGCCTTTATCAATACACGCTGCAGGGCACCGACACCGGCGAGCTCTACCGCGCGTCCGCCGCGTTTGAGAGCCGGGTGCGAAAACTACCGGGCTTGCAGGACGTCACCACCGACCTGCTGATCGCCAGTCCGCAGGCATTGCTGGACATCGACCGGGACAAGGCTTCCATGCTTGGCATAAATGCCGGGCAGGTGGAGAACGCCCTCTACAATGCTTACAGCCAGCGCCAGGTCTCCACGATTTATACGCCCACCAACGAATACTGGGTCATCATGGAACTCGAGCCGCAGTTCCAGCGCGACCCGGCCAACCTCGGGCTGCTGTACATTCGCAACGCCACCGGCCAGTTGGTTCCGCTGAACGCCGTCGCGAAGCTGACGCAGGGTGTCGGACCGCTGACCGTCAATCATCTCGGCCAGTTGCCTTCGGTGACCATCTCGTTCAATTTGCAGCCCGGCGTCGCGCTGGGAGACGCGGTCAACCGTATCGAAGAGATCGCGCGCGATCTGCCGGCCACCGTCACCACCAGTTTTCAGGGCGTCGCGCAGGCGTTTCAATCTTCCCTGCAAGGCATGGGATTCCTGCTGGTCACGGCGATTCTGGTGATCTACATGGTGCTCGGCATTTTGTACGAGAGCTTCATTCATCCGATCACCATTCTCTCGGGGCTGCCTTCGGCGGGCTTTGGCGCGCTGGTTACCCTGATGCTGTTTCACAATGACCTCAACATCTACTCGTTTGTGGGAATCATCATGCTGATCGGCATCGTGAAGAAGAATGCCATCATGATGATCGACTTCGCGGTGGAGACCCAGCGCCTCGAGGGCCTGGCGCCCGCCGAAGCCATTTACCGCGCATGCCTGGTGCGGTTTCGCCCGATCATGATGACCACCATGGCGGCACTGATGGGCACGCTGCCGATCGCTCTGGGATTCGGCGCGGGCTCGGAAGCGCGCCGCCCGCTGGGGCTGGCCGTCGAAGGCGGGCTGGTGGTTTCGCAGCTCCTGACGCTCTACATCACGCCGGTGTTCTACATTTATATGGAGAAATTCTTCGGCGGCCGCGGGCGATCGCGCCAGCGGAAACCGGCACTGGAAGCCGCTACGGTGGGGTAAAGGGCTTGTCATCAAGTGACCGGCGAACTGAAGTTCGCCGCCTCTAGTTGCTGCATTTTCCCAAAGAGCGCGTTGGTAGCACTGTTGTGCAAGAATGTGGGCCAGGCGCTTTCGCCTGCCAACAGCGAACTCTAGTTCGCTGTAACCGGCGAACTGAAGCTCGCCGCAGCACGCTGAAGCGTGCGCCACGGTAAAATCGCATTTGCGCTTTGTCATCGCACTGCTGTTCCTGCCGGCCGCCTTCGCACAGGGAAATTACGAGATCCAGGTCTACGGTTGGGAACTGGTTCCCCCACACGCGACCATGGTGGAGCTGCATTCCAATTTCACGTTTGAAGGAAGCAAGACCACCACGGATGGGACGCTGCCTACCGAACACCAGGAGCACGAGACGGTGGAGATCACGCATGGCTTCAACGAGTGGTTTGAGACCGGCTTCTACCTGTTCAACAACCACCAGCCCGACATGGGCTGGATGTGGGTGGGCACGCATATTCGGCCTCGCATTGCCATCCCCGAGCGCTATCACCTTCCCGTGGGAATCAGCCTTTCGAATGAGATCGGTTACCAGCGGCCCAAGATTGCCGCGGATACCTGGACCTGGGAAATCCGCCCGATCATCGATAAGAAGCAGGGCCGCTGGTACGCCGCGTTCAACCCCACGATTGACAAATCGTTCCACGGTCCGGACGCCCCGCGAGGGTTTGAATTCTCGCCCAATTTCAAGATCAGTTACGACTTGACTCCGAAGGTCGCCGCGGGACTGGAGTATTACGGAGCGCTGGGGCCGATCACCGGCTTCGATCCGCTACGCGATCAGCAGCAGCAGATCCTGCCGGCTATCGATTTGAACCTGAACCCACGATGGGAATTCAATTTCGGCGTTGGCGTGGGAGTTACCCGCGGCACGGATCATTTGCTGGCGAAGATGATCTTGGGGTACCGGTTTGGAAAGTAATACTACGTGATCGCGGTCGGGCCAGCGCCGTGGTCCATTGCCGAACGCCCCGGACGTGTGGTTAGAATAGTGTGCGATGAGCCAGCTTGGACCGGCCGCGTAAGGAATGCCATGCCTGAATCAATCAAAGACAAAATCGCCATCATCGGAGTGGGCTGCACGAAGTTCGGCGATAATTTCGACCAGAGCTTCGAAGATCTGCTGGCGGAGGCCGGATTCGCGGCCTTCGCCGACGCGAACATCGCGCCCGAGCGCGTGGATGCTGCGTGGCTGGGCACATTCTCGCCATACGCCGGCAATGGCAAAGCCTCCGTCTCGCTGGCCGATGCGCTGCGGCTTTATGGCAAACCCATCACACGCGTCGAGAACTACTGCGCCACCGGCACGGATGCTTTTCGCAACGCCGCCATGGCCGTGGCATCCGGCATGTACGATGTGGCGCTGGTGGCCGGCGTGGAAAAACTCAAGGACCGCCCCATGCGCGGCCTCGGCTGGGAGGGCGGCCATCCCTATCAGCACGACGGCCTCACGGCGCCGGGAGTCTTCGCCATGGTCGCAAACCGGTACTTCCATCGGTTCGGCGGCGGGCGCGAGGCGCTGGCCAAGGTCTCCGTGAAGAATCACCACAACGGCGCGCTGAATCCCAAGGCGCACTTCCAGATGGAAATCAGCGAGGAGCAGGTGCTGAAGGCGCCTATCGTGGCCTGGCCGTTCGGGCTGTTCGACTGCTGCCCCACCACCGACGGCGCCGCCGCAGCCGTGATTTGCCGCGCCGATATGGCCCGCCAGTTCCGCGACGATTACGTGTTGGTGAAGGGACTCGGACTGGCCGTCACCAGCGGGCGGCCCTGGTACGATCCAGCCTATGAATATGTCGGCTTCGCGGCCACGCGCGCGGCTTCCGAAGAGGCCTACCGCATGGCGGGCATTCACGATCCGGTGAAGGAGATCGATCTCGCGGAAGTGCACGACTGCTTTACTTGGACTGAGATCAGCAACTACGAA
>JBEKUO010000180.1:0-11318 GCA_049514955.1 Bryobacteraceae bacterium
GCGGCGCCACCTGGAGCCGCACCAAGACTCGCGTCAAGGCTAAAATGCGCGACATGGCCGGCGAGTTGCTCAAGCTCTACGCTGCGCGCAAAATGACCGAAGGCTTCGCCTTCTCGCACGACAGCAACTGGCAGCGCGAGTTTGAAGATGCTTTCGAGTTCACCGAAACCCGCGATCAGCTCAGCGCCATCAAGGATATCAAGCGCGACATGGAGACCGGCCAACCCATGGACCGCCTGCTGTGCGGCGACGTGGGCTACGGCAAGACGGAAGTCGTCATGCGTGCCGCTTTCAAGGCCATGGGGGACGGCAAGCAGGTTGCCGTCCTTGCTCCTACAACCGTCCTGACTTTTCAGCACTACGAGACTTTCAAACGCCGCTTCCAGCCGTTCCCCATCCGCGTGGAGATGCTAAGCCGCTTCCGTACTCCTAAGGAGATCAAGGTGGTGCTGGCGGACTTGGCGGAGGGCAAGGTCGATTTGGTAGTCGGCACGCACCGCCTCCTATCGCAAGACGTGGTCTTCCGGGATCTAGGGCTGGTCATCGTGGACGAAGAGCAGCGCTTCGGGGTGAAGCACAAAGAGCGCCTGAAGCAACTCCGGAACAGTGTGGATGTGATCAGCATGAGCGCCACGCCCATTCCCCGCACACTACATATGTCGTTGTTAGGTCTGCGCGACATGTCGGTTATCGAAACCCCACCCAAGGACAGGCTCTCCATCCAAACCACGGTGGCCCACTTCCGACCGGAGCTCATCCAAACGGCTATCGAACTCGAAATAGGCCGGGGCGGGCAAGTCTACTTCCTGCACAACCGCGTGGATTCGATCTGGGCGCGTGCCGCCGCGATACAGCAGCTCGTTCCACAGGCGCGCATTGGAGTCGGCCACGGCCAGATGGGAGAGGCAGAGCTGGAGAAGACCATGCTCAAGTTCATGCGGCACGAATACGATGTCTTCGTCTGCACGACAATTGTAGAAAATGGCCTCGATATCCCGCTCGCCAACACCATGATCATCGAAAACGCGGAGCGCTACGGTCTCGCCGAGCTGTACCAGCTTCGCGGACGCGTGGGCCGGTCCAACCGGCGCGCTTACGCCTATCTGCTGGTGCCGCCGGATACCCAGCTCACCGAAGTGGCCCGCAAACGCCTGGCGGCGCTCAAGGAGTTCAGCGACCTCGGCGCCGGCTTCAAAATCGCCGCCCTCGACCTGGAGTTGCGTGGCGCCGGCAACCTGCTTGGAGGCGAGCAGCACGGTCACATCAACGCGGTGGGCTTCGATGTGTACGTGCGGCTGCTGGAGGAGACCGTCCGCGAGCTGAAGGGCGAAGATATCCCGCCGGAGATTCATTCGAGCCTGAACCTGGGCCTCGATATACGCATTCCGGCGGACTACATTTCCGACGAAAACCAGCGGCTGCGCGCGTACCGCCAGATCGCCAGCGCCGGCACCCCCGCCGACCGCGAACGAGTAGAAAAAGAGCTGGAAGACCGTTATGGTCCGGTGCCCGAGGCGGTGCGCAATCTGCTGGAGTATTCCGAGCTGAAGACCATCGCGGAAAAGTTGGGAATCGAAGCCATCGGGCGGCGGCAGAGTTTGCTGAACGTCAAGTTCCACCAGGAGTCGCACATCGATCCCGCGCGTTTGATGAACCTGGTGAGCCACAGCCGCGGCGCGCAGTTCACGCCCGCCGGTGTACTCATCCTGCCGCTGGATGGCGCCACGGGTCCGGGGCAGATTCTAGATTTTCTGAAGGACAGCCTGCAGCAACTGACGTAGCGTGGCGGTGGCGCAGGCACTGCTGCCTGCCGCACCGGCATTCTTGCCGGTGCAGGCGAGCCTTGCTCGCCGCGGCGCCTACACTCTACGCAGCACCCGCGCCGGCAAGGTGACGATGGCCCACACCAATTCCAGCACGCCTTCCACCGCCACGCCCACGATCCGAAAGGGCAACAGCAGCAGCCAGACGAGCGGATAGAGAACCAGCGCCACCAAGGCCAGCGGCCAGTAGAAGAACAACAGCACGCACCACAACAGGAACGTCAACATAGGACCTCCCCGCGGAGCGAGTCCTCGGCGTCCTCGACATCGTCGAACATCGGGACAATCTCGCTGATGCGCGTCATCTCCAGGACTTCGCGCACGCGCGCGTTCGCGTTTGCCAGCACCAACTGGCCCCCTCGGCGTTGCAGCGCTTTATGAAGCTCGACGACAAAAGCCAGGCCCGTCGAATCGACATACGGAACCTCGCTCAGGTCGACGACTGCATTGACGATTCCGGCTCTTTCGAGGCCGTTCTTCGCCGACAGAAATGCAGCGTCGGAGCCGGTAACGAACCGGCCCGCGAGGCGCAGAATACCCACGCCGTCACGAATCTGAGATTCCAATCGCATACGAACTCCGGAAGATTATGATTCCTTATGGTAGTGCCGCGAACCATTCAAAACGTTTCAATAATTAGACGTTTGAGCAGCCGGAAAGGTTCATTAAAGTTCGTATGTGGCAGAATAGAAACCACATGGTTCAGACGGCGGACATCGTCATCATCGGCGGCGGTATCGTGGGCTCGAGCGTCGCCTGGCACCTGACGCAAGCGGGGTGCCGCAGCCTGCTGGTGATCGAGCGCGAGAGTCAGCAAGGCCTGGGCTCTACTGGCAAGAGCATGGGCGGCGTGCGCGCGCAGTTCGCGACCGACGTGAACATACGCATGTCGCTGTACTCCATCCCCATCTTCGCCGCTTTTGACGAGATCACCGGATATCCGTCCGGCTACAAATCGCACGGCTACCTGTTCGTGGCCACCGCGCCGCGGCATCTCGAGTACTTGCGGCGCAACTTTACGCGGCAGGTCGCGTTGGGCTTGCAGGCCGTGGAGATGCTCGGCCCGGAAGAGGTGCGGCGCAAGGTTCCGCAACTGCGCGGCGACGATATTCTGGGGGGCAGCTTTTGCGCGACGGACGGCTTCGTGGATCCTTACAGCGTCATGAAAGGCTTCATGGCCGCGGCAACCGAACGCGGTGCGACACTGTGGCGTGGCGTCGAAGTCACCGGCATCGATCTGGATGCGCGCGGTGTCGCCGGCGTGCGCACTACCAACGGTCCCGTCGCCACGCGCACGGCGGTGGATGCGGCCGGGCCATGGGCCGCGCGAGTCGCTCAGCTTGCGGGCATCGATCTTCCGGTGGTGCCGCTGCGCCGCATGCTGGTGCCCACCGAGCCATTCCCCGGATTGCCGGAGCGGCTGCCGATGGTGATCGACATGACCACCGGTTTCCATTTCCGCCCGGAGGGAGTCGGGCTGTTGATGGCCTGGAACGATCCGGAGGAGACTCCCGGCTTCAAGACCGCATTCGATCCAGCATTCATCGAGAAGATACTGACCCACGCAGTCGCGCGCGTGCCCTGCTTTGAGGACTTGCAGGTGAATCCGCGCCGCGCTTGGGCGGGCCTCTACGCAGTCACACCGGATCATCACGCCATCATCGGTCCCGCTCCGGAGGTGCGGGGCCTGTTCTTCGCGAACGGCTTCAGCGGCCACGGTGTCATGCATTCTCCCGCTACCGGCCGCCTCGCCGCCGACCTGATCCTGCATGGTTCAAGCAGCCTGCTCGACGCGGGTGACCTGAGCCTGTCGCGGTTCGCCGAAGGCCGCATGCTGGAAGAAACCGCCGTCCTGTGACGTGGCGCAGGCACTCCTGCCTGCCGCGCCGGCACTCTTGCCGGCGCAGGCGAGCAAAGCTCGCCATGTCACGAAAATCGAGAGACGATCAAAAATGCACCGCCGATGGCGATAACGTCCTCGAGAAGAGCGATCGGAAGATCGTTCCCGCCAATCGCTCTGACCAACCGCGCCCGGAACTCGTAGCCGCCCAGCGTACCCGCTACCGCGCCGAGCACACCCGCCAGCAGGCCCCCGATCAGAGCCTGGCTCGCCGCGCCAACTGCGGCTCCGGACAATGCACCGGTAACCACCCGAGTAATAAATCCTGGAGGCGCTTTGCGGCTGGGCGTCTTCGGCAGCTTGTCGGCGATCAACTCCCCAACCGCCAGTACGCTCACGATGTACGGCGTGGCCGCGAAGCCCAGAAAGCCCAGCGGGGTGTCGTTCAGATGCAGCCATCCGAGGCGGGCAGCCCAACTGACCGCCGCGGGCGCGGTCAGCGAACGAAGTCCGGCAACCACGCCAATGAGAAACGCCAAAACGTATACGGACATGATCTACTCCTATCCGGCGAGTGGTTGAAGCTCGCCAAGCATCGTCGGAATCAATTCCGACACGGTAGGGTGAATGTGCACGGCCCTCTGAATCGTGGTGTAGGGCGCCTTGGCATACATGATATCCAGGATCGAGTGAATCGCCTCATCGCCGCCAGTGCCCAGGATGGCGGCGCCCAGGATCAGTTTCGTGTGTGCGTCGATCACGATCTTCATGAAGCCCTGCGTTTCGCCCTTCTCCACGGCACGTCCGACTTTGGTCATGGGGCGCTTGCCGGCCAGCGCGCTGCGGCCCGACTGGCGGACCTCGGCCTCGGTGAGGCCGCAGCGCCCCAGCGGCGGATCGATGTACAGCGCATAGGCTAGGATGCGATCGCTGACCCGGCGCGGGTCGTTATCCAGAAGATTCGCCGCCACAATTTCGAAATCGTTGTAAGAGGTGTGCGTGAACCCGCCTTTACCGTTGCAGTCGCCTAGCGCCCATATGCCCGGCGCGCTGGTGCGCAATTGATCGTCGACGGCGATATACCCGCGCTGGTCTACTGCGACGCCGGCTTTTTCCAGGCCGAGGTCGTCCGTGTTCGAGCGCCGTCCGGTGGCCAGCAGCACATGCGAACCACGGATCTCCAGGGAGTCCTCGGCGCAATCCGCGTGCACGACAATCTCCCCGCTACGTTTGGAAAGGGCGATGCACTTCGCGTTCAGGCGCACGCCGATCCCTTCCCCCTCCAGGATCTCCCGAACGGCGGCGGACACATCTTCGTCCTCACGCTGAATCAGCCGCGCTCCCATTTCGACGATCGTGACTTCGCTTCCAAAACGCCGGTACATCTGCCCGAACTCCAGACCGACATAACTGCCGCCCACGATGATCAGGTGCTTGGGGAGAAAGTCGATGCCCATCATGGAGCTGTTAGTGAGATAGGGGACCTCGTCTAGTCCGGGTATTTCTGGCCTCGCCGCGCGCCCGCCCACGTTGATGAAAATGCGCGACGCTGTCAGCCTGTCCGCGCCTACGCTGATCTCGTGGGGCGATTCGAAACGGGCGTGGCCCTCATAGACGGTGCAGTTCTCCATGCTCTTCAGCCACGACTCCAGGCCCGTCCGCGATTTCCCCGATATGGCATCCTTCCTGGCTTTCACGCGTTTCATATCGACAGTCGCGCCGCTGCCGACATCGACCCCGAAGTCGGCTGCGCGGTGGACCATGTGGGCCGCGTAGGCGCTGGCGACCATGGTCTTCGTGGGGATGCAACCGGTGTTGACGCAGGTGCCGCCGAACAACTTGCGCTCGACGATGGCGACCTTCATCCCCGCCTTGGCAAGGCGCTGCGCTAAGGAGGGGCCGGCCTGACCAGTGCCGATGACGATCGCGTCGTAAGTTGTCATCGACACTTCAGCGTTCCTCCAACTCCTTCAGCACTTCCATCAGCACCGTTCCCACTACCTCGAAGCTGTGCGCGCTCAGCTTGTCGATGGTATCTTCGGGCGTGTGCCAGTAAGTCTTGTCAAAGTCGATCAGGTCTACGGCGTTGACGCCCATGTGCACGAACGGCATGTGGTCGTCGTCGGTGGCGAAGCCGTCTTTCAAGAAATACTTGCCGTAGCCCAGCCGTTCTGCCGTGCTCCAGATCAGCTTGCGGAGCGTGGGCGAGGAGTTCTGTTCATCTAGAATGTCCAAATCCTTGTCGCCGATCATGTCCACATTGATCAGGGCCTTGATCCGGCTGAGAGTGCTGTCGGCAGCCCAGCGTTCCGCAAGATGCCGGCTGCCGTAAAGGCTGTCCTCGGCGGTCCATTCCTCGCGAATGGCCTCCTCGCCATCGAACCACACGAGGTAGACATCGTCTTTGCGCGGCGCGCCTTGAAGCGCTTCGGCCATTTCCAGCAGGAAAGCGGTGGAGGAGCCGCCATCGTCGGCGCCCACGAAACGCACCAGCGGCTTCAGCTTGGTGTCGTAGTGTCCGGTGAAAACCACGGCGCGGCCGGACTTTCCCGGAAAGCGCGCGATGATGTTCACCATGGCGATGGGACCTTTCGGCGTTTGAGCGGTGAAGCTATCCTGGGTGACCTCGCACCCGCGCACCTTCAACTGCGCGAGCAGGTAAGCACGCAGGCTGCGAAGTTCCGCGGACCCCGGCGGACGCGGCCCGAACGATACGGTCTTGCGCGCGTACTCCATCGCGTGCGCTCCGCTGAAGTCGCGGGCTTGCGCCGCGAGCGCCCCCGCTGCCATCAGGAGCGCGACAAGCGCGACCGCCACGATCACGACGATTTTCTTGCCGTGCATATATATCCGAGAGTGAAATTGCGGTCCCGGTCCAGGAAATCCAGAGCCGGGATCACCAGCGCCGGCGGAACCAGCAACAGCGCGGCTGGAAGAAAACCAATCCATCGCAGGCCCCCCGCAAAGAATTGTAGCCCGTTCAACAAGCGGCGCGCGAGAAGGCGGAAATATCCGCCCACGGGATGGATCTCGATCTCGACCATACCCGCGCGCTCCAATAAGTATGCCATGCCGTAACGCGTGTAGCGATAGTAATCGTGCGGCGCCTGGTGCACTTCCCACTCGTGCGGAACGATGGCCAGCAGCGGCGCGCGGGGCGCCAGGGTACGCGCAATCTCCTGCAAAACGCGGCCCGGCTCCCGCACATGTTCCAGCGTGACGATGTGTATGGCGGCGTCGAAGCAACCGGAAGCGAACGGCAGGCAGGCGAGGTCGGCCACGGTGTCGAGTTGACTGTAGTCCCACGCGCCATCGCCCACGGCCAGATCCACACCGCAATAGCGCTGGCGCGCGAAATAGCGGGCGTAGCGGCCCTGGCCGGCGCCGGCATCGAATACGCGCGCGCCCGCGGGCAGCCCGGCCGCAAAACGGCCCACTGCCGCTTCGATGGCGGCTTCGAAATGCAGCACGTACCGGTTCAGCCATGCCGGCAAACGGTCCACGATGGCGGAGCATCTCATGCCTTCTTGCGCGCCTCGATCATGATAGTGGATCCCGCGTGGCAAGCCGCTTCCAGCAGCGTGAACGGAACGGCGCCGGCCAGCAGCGCGAAATGCGCAAGATCTTTGAGCAGCCTGGCGGACGGCGTTTCCCTCAGGCCGCGTACGCGCCGGGCCATGGGGTCGAGGGCGGGCGCGAGGCTGGTCGCCAGACCGGCGGGATTGTCACGCAGGGAAAAGTACTTGCGCCGCAGCACCTCGAATCCGGCGGCCGAAAGGAGCGCCCCCAGATCGCGGGCGCGGAAATCCACCAAATGGCGCGGCACATCCATGCCGTTCCAGCGGCGGCCCAACAGCCGGAATTGCCAGCACGCTGCGTTGGGCACCTGCACGATCAGGCGGCCGTTGGGCTTGAGCAGCGACCGCGCGCATTCCAAATACGTGCGCGGATTGTAGAGGTGCTCGAGCACATGAAACATGGTGATGGCGGCGCAGGCGCCCGGGGCCAGCGGCGCGCGCGCCAGATCCCCGCAGATCGCGGGCACGCCATTGGTGTGCCACGCCACGGCCGCGGCTTCCGGCGAAAAATCCAGGCCGATGGCAGGCAAGCCGCGCTCCCGCAATATGCGCGGAAACAAGCCGCCCCCGCATCCCACGTCCAGCACGGGACCGGTTTCCCCGCTGGCGGCCACCGCGCGGCTCACGAAGCGCACGTGGTCGCGGAGCACCAGCCGGCGGAATTTCTCTTCCAGACCAGCCGCCAGGCTGCCATCCGGCGCGTACCAGTAATGCGCGGGATAGTAGAGCCGAAGATCTTCGGGCTTGGGTTGCGGATCGAGGCGCATCAGCCCGCAGCCTTCGCATGCCACGATCTGAAACTCACGCGCCGTGGTCTCGTACAGGCGATCGGTGGCGGTGAACAGCGCACGACTACCGGCGTGGCCGCAGACCAGACAGGCGGTCATGTTATCGCTGGACAACTCTGCCAAAACAGGGTCACAGTCTTCTGTTGTATTATAGCTTTAGGGGCCGTATTGGGGTATGACTTCCGTCGGCGAAACGTTGCGCCGGGAACGTCTGCGTAAGGACTGCAGCCTGGAGCAGATCTCCCGCGAAACCAAAATCTCTACGCGCATGCTGGACGCCATCGAACACGACCAGTTCGATCAGTTGCCGGGCGGCGTGTTCGCGAAGAGCTTCGTGCGGCAATACGCCCGCGCTCTGGCGCTGGATGAAGAGGAACTCGCCGCCGAAGTACAGAAGGCCATCCAAACGGACGCAGCCCTGCCCAGCTTCGCGGTGGCGCCGCTGGAACCGGCTTTCAAGGTGCCCAAGCTCACCCAGTGGGAGAGCAGCGGAAGCTCCTCCAACTCTTCGGCTCTGCCGTCGCTGGCGATGGTCGTGGCGGTCATGCTGGTGTGTTCGGGCATCTATGCGTGGTGGCAGCGGAGCCGCCGGCCCGCACCGCCAGCGTCGAGACCGGCAGCCCACGCGACCGTCCCGTTAGCCGTTCCAAGGCCTCCCGAACCTGCACCCGTGACGCCCGCCGTCTCGCACAATCCGGAGACACCCGCAAAGACCGACGTGGCGCAATCCACCTCGCCGCCGCCGGAGGCTGCGCCAGCGGAGCTTGTGCCGGCAGAGCCTGCAGCCACCAATCCCGCGGCGACGCTGCACGTCTCGATGACCGCCAGCGAAAACAACTGGGTACGGGCGTGGGCGGATGGCAAAGAAGTCATGACCAGGGTGTTGAGTCCGAGCCTGATCCGGACCGTCGACGCTGTGGATCAGATCCGCATCCGCACAGGCGACGCGGGAACCTTGCAGATCACCCTTAACGGGAAGGCGTTGGGACCGATCGGACCGAGGGGTCAGGTTCGCATCGTGCAAGTAACCCGCGACGGGGTTCAGATCCTGCCGCTGCCACCCAAACCTGCGCCCGCGCCCGAACCGCTCTGACGCATCGCCATCATCTTCTTGCGTCTCTCGATCAACAGCAGTTCGCGCCTGCGGCGTTTCTTGACGCGCTCGTCGATCTTGCGCCAGAACTTGCGGAAATAACTGGCAGCCGAGAGAATGGCGAATACCACCACTCCCCACATGAGCACCATGGCCGGCTGCTTGAGCATCGGATACCGGATGCTCAGCAGGAGGCAGGAAACCGCGGCGACCTGGGAAACCATCTTCGTCTTGCCCAAGTCGCTGGCCTTGATGGTGTAGCCTTCCGCGGCGGCAATCGCGCGCAGGCCGGAGACGGCGAATTCGCGGCCTACGATCAGGATCACCATCCACGCAGGAACCGCGCGCACTTGCACCAGCGCGATCAGCGCCGCCGAGACCAGCAGTTTGTCCGCGATGGGATCGAGCAGCGTTCCGATGGTGGTGATCTGCCGCCAGCGGCGCGCCAGGTAGCCGTCCAGGAGATCCGTGCTGGCCGCGATCAGGAAGATTGCCAGCGCCAGCCACACGTTGGTGACGACCACGCCCCGGATGTGCAGCGCCCCGCTCTCCTCGACCAGCGCGGCGACCAGCAACGGGACGAAGAAGATCCGGAGCAGCGTTAAAAGGTTCGGAATATTCATCGTCCATCCCAAATATAATGCGTAACCCATCGGTGGAACAACTGTGGAAAAGGAGAGTTTACGGGACTGCGCCCGCGCGGCTCCCACCATGCGCTGCTGGCCGGGGCCTCGAAGTGTATCGCAAGTGATTCCGTCCGCATGGGTTACGTGCAGTTGCTGCGTATCAGTTCAATTCGTAGTAAGTACCTAATTTCGCGTAGGTTACAAGGCTCCAGGCCGAATTTTCGCACAGCTTTTTGCACAGCTACGCACCGCCGGAAAGATAGGGGGCCAAAGTGCGCCGGAGCGATTCGGGGATCTCGACATCCATTTCACACGAGCCTTCCACATAGCGCGTTTCGAGCACACGGCCGAGGTCGTGCACCTGCGAAATGCGCGCGCCTTCACTTAGCGGGAGACGCAGGCGGGCGCGCACGATCGGGTCAAACGGCAATACTTCGTCGATGGCCGAAAGCAGTTGCGCGACGCCGCGTCCGTTCAGCGCTGAGATGGCGACGGCGCGGGTAGGGCGCGCGTTCGGCCCGGGCGCGTCGGAATCTCCGAGCAGACGGCGGCGGGCAGCTTCGACGTCGGTATCGGCTTCCGGCAGCCTATCCACTTTGTTCAGCACCAGCAATTGCGGAATCGCGGCGGCGTCTATCTCCGCCAGGACCTTGAGGACGTGTTCCGCTTGCATGGAAGCATGCGGCGCGGAGAGATCCACCACGTGCAGGATCAGGGTGGCCTCGGTGACTTCCTCCAGGGTGGCGCGGAACGCTTTGACCAGCGTGGTCGGCAGGTTTCGTATGAAGCCCACGGTATCGCTCACCAGCACGCGGCGGCGCGAGGGCAGCGTCATTTGCCGGACGGTCGGATCGAGTGTGGCGAACATGCGCGCATCGGCCAGTACGCCGGATTCGGTGATGCGGTTGAAGAGCGTGGATTTGCCGGCGTTGGTGTAGCCCACCAGCGCGATGGTTGCCAAGGGGACGGCATGCCGCTGACGGCGGTGCAGCGCGCGCCCGGCCCGCACGCTCTCCAGATCCTCCTCAATTTTCTTAATGCGGCGATGAATGCGCCGGCGATCGGTCTCCAGTTGCGTTTCGCCGGGTCCGCGGGTGCCTATGCCGCCGCCCAGCCGGGACATCTCGATCCCCCGGCCCGACAGGCGCGGCAGCCGGTAATTCAGTTGCGCCAGTTCCACTTGGAGGCGGCCTTCACGCGTGCGTGCGCGGCGGGCGAAGATATCGAGGATGAGCTGCGTGCGGTCGATGACCTTGCGCGAGAGTTGTTTCTCTAAGTTGCGCTGCTGAGTCGGCGTGAGGTCGTGGTCGAAGATGACGACGCCCGCATCCACGGATTGGCCCAATTGCGCCAGTTCCAGGACTTTGCCTTGGCCGATAAGCGTCGCGGCTTCCGGGGCGGCCCGCGATTGCATCATCTGGCCGGCAACCACGGCGCCCGCGCTGGCGGCCAGCTCCGCGAGTTCTTCCAGAGATTCTTCGGCTTGCCCCGGAGCGGAGCGGCGGCCCTTCCAATCCACCCCGACCAGGATCGCCCGTTCCGGCGGCGCGTGTGGGGTGGTGGAAATCTA
>JBEKUO010000181.1:0-11317 GCA_049514955.1 Bryobacteraceae bacterium
CCCGAGGCTGCGTTTGCGCGCACCGGCAACCACACCGAGCGCGGGTCCATAACGCTCCACGCCCATTTGGAGACCATGGCCCAGCACGCCGAGAGTCACGCCCGCCAGATGCAAGCCATTCGCGAGGAATTCAAAAAGGCAAAGGGAAAGAAATGACGCGCCGATTCGCCCTCGCCGCCGCGATCGCAGCCGCCCTACTGGCTGGCGCGCAAGATGGACGCCGTTGGTGGAGTCATGTCCAATACCTGGCGGATGATAAACTGGAAGGCCGCAACACCGGCAGTGAAGGCCACCGCAAAGCTGCCGCCTACGTGGCCTGCGAGTTCGAGCGCGCGGGCTTGAAGCCTGCCGGCGTCGAAGGCTACATTCAGCGCGTACCATTCCATACGCGGCGGCTGGTTGAGGACGGCTCCAGCCTGGCGCTGATCCGCAACGGCCAAGCCGAGGCTCTTGCGCTCGGCGACGACGCCATCATCGGCACTCGCGTAGACCCCGCGCCATCTATGGAAGCGCCAGTTGTATTTGCCGGCTATGCCCTCACCGTCCCCGAAATGCAGTACGACGATTTGGCGGGTCTCGATCTGCGCGGCAAGATTGTGCTGTACATCAGCGGCGGTCCGTCCACCATTCCCGGACCGCTGCGCTCGCATTATCAATCCGCAGCCGAGCGCGGCGTCTTTCTCGAGCGCGCCGGTGTGATCGGCGCAGTCAGCATTCCGGATCCCCATCACATGGACCTGCCATGGCAGCGCATCGCGCTAAGCAGCCGGCAGGCATCCATGGGCCTGGCCGACGCCGCGTTGGACGAGCAACATGGCCTGAGGTTCTCCGCCGCCGTCAATCCGGAACACGCCGAAAAATGGTTCGCCGGCTCCGGCCATTCCTTCGCGGAGCTGATCGCTCTGGTGGATGCCGGCAAACCGCTACCGCGCTTCCCGCTCCCCGTTTCCGTCCGTGCGAAAACGGCCGTCGAGCGTTCGGACGTGGAATCGCAGAACGTGGCCGGCATTCTTCCCGGCGCCGACCCCATCTTGAAAGATCAGTACGTGGTGCTCTCCGCGCATCTCGATCACTTAGGCATCGGAGAGCCCATTAACGGCGACCGCATTTACAACGGCGCCATGGACAACGCTTCCGGCGTCGCGTCGTTGCTCGACATCGCGCAATCGCTTCACGAATCACATGCCAAACTGCGCCGCTCGCTGCTGTTCCTCGCGGTCACCGGCGAGGAGAAAGGTCTGCTCGGGTCCAAGTACTTCGCCGCGCACCCCACCGTGAAGGCCGGCAGCATGGTGGCGGATTTGAATATGGACATGTTTCTGCCGCTCTTCCCTTTGCGCAGCGTCACGGTGTACGGGCTGAACGAGTCGGATCTGGGTGACGAGATCCGGGCGGTAGCCAAGGCCCACGGCGTGCGCATCCTGGACGACCGCGAGCCGGAGCGCAACATTTTCATCCGCAGCGACCAGTACAGCTTCATCCGCCGCGGTATCCCCGCGCTGGCGTTTAAAGTTGGCTACGACAAGGGATCACCCGAAGAGCAGATCGCCAAGACCTGGCTGCGCGAGCGCTACCACGCCCCCTCCGACGACACGCACCAGCCCGTGGATCTCGAATGCGCGGCGCAATTCGACGACCTGATCCGTGCCCTCGCCGAAGACGTTGCAAATCGCCCCGAGCGCCCACACTGGAGCGCGTCGAGCTTCTTCCGCCGCTTCGAGTAGCCGTGGCGCAGGCACTCCTGCCTGCCGCGCCAGCACTCTTGCTGGCGCAAACACTCTTTAACTTTTATGCATCCCCATTATCATCTCGCCCAAATCAACATCGCCCGCATGCGCGCGCCGCTAGATTCGCCGGTGATGGCCGGATTCGTTTCGCAATTGCAGGCCGTCAACACCCTCGCCGAGCAAAGTCCGGGATTTGTGTGGAGACTGCAAACGCCAGAAGGCGACGCCACCGCGGTGCGCGCATTTGACGACCAGCGCATCCTCCTCAACATCACCGTCTGGGAATCCGTCGAGGCCCTAAAGAATTTCACATACGGCGGCAGCCATCTGGCGGCCTATCGCGATCGTGCGAAATGGTTCGAACCACCCAACGAAGCGTATCTCGCGCTTTGGTGGATTCCCGCCGGCCACCTGCCGGACGTGAACGAAGCCGTCGAGCGCCTCCAACACCGCCGCGAACATGGCGACACGCCCGTGGCATTCTCGTTCGCGAAACCGTACCCTCCGCCAGAGGCCCCCTCCACCAACCCGGTCGCGCCGACCATTGTGCCGCTAGAGGGCCATTAACCGCGCATCCTTGGCGCAGGTCGAACACGGATCGCCGCGTCGCCGCGTCGCCACGTCACCGCGTCGTAACATCGACGCCTTTCGTCGATGTTGGCGAGCCCCGCTCGCCCACCCGCCCTGAACCACCATGTGCTACTCTTAAATTTCCACGCTGTGCCGGCTCGTGTGAGCGAAGCCATCGTGCTTCGAACCTACCCCCTGAAAGAAGCGGACCTCGTTGTCAGCTTCCTGACTCGCGACCAGGGAATTTTGCGCGGCGTGGCGAAGCGGGCGCGCCGTCCGAAAAACCCGTTCGGCGCCGGATTGGAACGGCTCTCGCAAGTGCGCATGTCGTATTTTCAACGCGAGACCAGGGAACTGGTGAACCTGGATTCCTGCGATCTGCTGGTCTCCCAATTCGGGCTCATGTCCGATTTCCGGGCCGGAGTGGCGCTGGATTATTTTGCGGAGATTACAGAACAGTTACTGCCGCCGGCCGAGCCGAACGATCGATTTTTCCGTCTGCTGCTGACGGTGCTGGAACATATGCGCGCGGCTGGTGCGCGCGCGGATCCGGACAATACCTGGCGCGCGGCGACGTACTTCAGTTTGTGGGCGGTGCGGCTTTCGGGCTTTCTGCCCGATCTGAACGTCTGCCTGAGCTGCGGCAGCGTGCTCGACGACTACGTAACGCCGGAGCGGGCGTTTTTCATCGCGAGCCGCGCCGGATTGCTCTGCGCCGGCTGTCGCAAAACCGCCGGCGCCGGCGCTTGGGAATTAAGCGCGGAATCGCGAGCCATGGCGGAAGAAATGTTACGGAAACCGGTCGCCCAAATCGAGCAGACGGGCTGGTCGCGCGAAACCTGCGCGGACCTGCGCCGCTTCCTGGTCCAGCAAATCGAACAGCACATCGAGCGCAAGCTGATGACGCCGCGTGTGCTTGAAGCAGAATAGCGATGGATTCATTTCAAGACATCATCTTCAAGCTGAAAGCCTACTGGGGCCACCGCGGCTGCATCATTCAGGAGCCATACGATGTGGAAGTGGGCGCCGGCACCATGTGCCCCGAGACTTTCCTGCGCGTGCTCGGTCCCAAGCCGTACCGCGTGGCGTACGTCCAGCCCAGCCGCCGCCCCGCCGATGGCCGCTACGGCGAGAATCCCAACCGCCTCTACAAGCACTCCCAACTGCAAGTGATTCTGAAACCCTCGCCCGCGGATGTGATCGAGCAGTATCTGGGCAGCCTGGAAGCGGTGGGCATCGATCTGACGCGGCACGACATCAAGTTCGAGGAAGACAACTGGGAAGCCCCGACGCTGGGCGCATGGGGCATCGGCTGGCAGGTGATGCTCGACGGTCTGGAAATCACCCAGTTCACTTATTTTCAGCAGTGCGGCGGCATCGACCTGGATCTGGTGCCCGCCGAGCTGACCTACGGCTTGGAGCGCCTTACCGCTTTCCTGCAAGTGAAGGACAGCGTCTACGACATCGAATGGGCGCCCGGGTTCAGCTACGCCGACGTGCGCCTCCAGGATGAGGTGCAATTCTCCGTTTACAACTTTGAGATGGCCGACGTGGATACGCTCTGGAAACTGTTCGCGCTGCACGAAGGCGAAGCCGCGCGGCTGTTGGCGGCGTATCCGAAATCCACGCAGGAGGCAACGCAGAAGGCGCGCTTCCCGCTGCTGCCCGCCTATGACCAGGTGCTGAAGTGCTCGAATATTTTTAACACGCTCGATTCGCGCGGGGCCATTAGCGTCACCGAACGCGTCGGAGTGATTCAACGCGTGCGTAAGCTGGCGGTCGGGGTAGCGCATGCGTGGGCCGATCAACAAGGGGCGGCGCAATGAGCCTTCCGTTCCTGCTCGAGATCGGCACTGAAGAAATTCCGGAGTGGATGATTCCGGGCGCGCTCGAAAGCCTACGGGGCCAACTCGAAGGACTGGGCATCGCCGCGCAAATGGATGCGACACCGCGCCGGCTCGTGGCGCGCGCGCAGAACCTTCCCGAGCGCCTGCCGGATACCGAAGAACGCGTGACTGGCCCGCGCCAAACCGCCCCCGAAAAGGCCATCGAAGGATTCGCCAGAAAGCAAGGCGTCACCCCCGCAGATCTCTCCGTCGAAGGCGAATACTACACGTATCTCCGCAAGACGCCGGGCCGCAGAATGATCGAAGTGCTGGCCGGTTCGTTACCCGGGATTATTTTAAAGATAACCTTCCCCAAAACAATGTACTGGACCGGAAAAAGCGGCCCGCGCTTCATCCGGCCGATCCGTTGGATCGTGGCGCTCCTAGGCAACGACGTAATTCCCTTCGAACTAGCCGGAGTGCACTCGGGGAACGTGACATTCGGCCACCGCCGATCCCCCGTGGCGCACGCTTCAGCGTGCCGCGGCGGACTTCAGTCCGCCGTCCCTGTCACCTTCGAAACCTACGAACAATCCCTCCGGGAGAACTTAGTAATCCTCTCTGCCGCTGAGCGCCGCCAGAAAATCGAAAACGAAATCGCCGCGCTGGGTGTGCGCCTGAAGCCCGACCCCTCCCTGCTAGAAACGCTAGTCTACCTGACCGAATACCCGACGCCAATCGTAGGCGAGTTCGATCCGCAGTTCCTGGAACTCCCCGAAGAAGTCCTCATCACCGTAATGCGGCACCACCAGAAATACTTCTCAGTCGAAGACGAATCCGGCCATCTCGCGCCCAAGTTCGTAGCCGTGATGAACACCGACGCCGATCCCAAAGGCCTGGTCCGCCGCGGCAACGAACGCGTCCTGCGCGCCCGCTTCAACGACGCGCGCTTCTTCTGGCAAACCGACCAGCGCAAGAAGCTGGCGGATCGCGTCGAAGATCTTGGCCACGTCACATTCCAGGCCAAGCTCGGATCGTATCTGGACAAAACCAGCCGGGTCGTAGCCCTGGTGGAACAACTCGGCGGTGACGAACACGCCCAGCGCGCCGCCCGCCTCGCCAAGTGCGATCTCACCACTGAATTGGTGAAAGAATTCACCGAACTGCAAGGTGTCGTAGGCGGCCTCTACGCGCGCGCACAGGGCGAGCCCGAAGAAGTCTGGCAAGCCATCTACGATCACTACAAACCGGAAAGCATGGAAGACTCGATCCCGCGCCACGCAGCCGGCCGGCTGGTCTCCCTTGCCGACAAGCTCGACACCCTGCGCGAATGCTTCCGCGTAGGCATGGCGCCCACCGGCTCGCGCGACCCCTTCGCCTTGCGCCGCGCGGCCCAGGGCGTGGTTAAGATTATCGTCGAGGGCCGCATGAACATCCCGCTGGACAGCATGATCGGAGACGTCCCCGGGCTGACGGACTTCTTCGAAGATCGCGTCAAATTCTACTTCCGCGACGTCCGCGGCTTCGCCTACGACGAGGTGAACGCCGCCATGGCCGCCGGCTGGGACGATCTGCTGGACCTCGAATCCCGTCTGCTCCGTCTTAGAACAATCCGCCCCACCCCAGATTTCGAACCCCTGGCCGCCAGCTTCAAACGCATCAAGAACATCCTGCGCCAGGCCGAATTCACAGGCGGCCCGTTCACTCCGGCCCTCCTCGAGCCCGGCCCCGAAAGCGATCTATTCGATGAGATCAATCGCTCCGCCGGGCAACCAATTGAAACCGTGATCGGAGCGCTGCGCCCCAAAGTGGACCTATTCTTCGACAAGGTGCTGGTCAACGCACCCGACCCGGCGGTCCGTAACAATCGCCTGGCGATGCTGCACAACTTGCTGGAACAGTTTCGAACGTTTGCCGATTTTTCGGAGATTGTCACGAACTCATAAGGAGAAGATTATGAAAAAGCATGTTTACCAATTCGGTCCCGGCGGGGCCGATGGCGACGGAACGATGAAAGATACGCTCGGCGGCAAAGGCGCCGGGTTGGCCGAAATGTGCCGGGCGAATCTGCCGGTGCCGCCCGGCTTCACCATCTCCACGGAAGTCTGCAACATCTATTTCCAGAACCAAAACCAGGTTCCGGATGAGATCCACAAGGAGATGCTGCAGGCGCTCGAAAAGCTCCAGAAGCAGATGGGGCAGACTCTGGGCGACACCGAGAATCCGCTGCTGGTCAGCGTGCGGTCGGGCGCCAAGTTCTCCATGCCGGGCATGATGGACACCGTCCTCAACCTCGGACTGAACGATAAGACCGTGCAGGCGCTGGAGCGCAAGAGCGGCAATCCGCGGTTCGCCTACGATTGCTACCGCCGCTTCATACAAATGTTCGGCAACGTGGTGCTCGACATCGAAAGACACGATTTCGACCACGTATTCGACGGCCGCAAGAAAAAGGTGAAGGCCAAATTCGATACCGACCTCACCGCCGAAGATCTGAAAGCCGTCATCGCCGATTACAAGAAGCTCGTCGAAAAGAAGACCGGCAAACCGTTTCCGCAAGAAGCCATCCAGCAGCTCGCCATGTCGCGCGATGCCGTGTTTCGGTCCTGGTTCAACGCCCGCGCCATACACTACCGCAAGATGAACAACATCCCGGACAATCTGGGCACCGCGGTGAATGTGCAGGCCATGGTGTTCGGCAACATGGGCGACACTTCCGCCACTGGCGTGGGCTTCACGCGCAACCCCTCCACCGGCGAAAAGGTTTTTTACGGCGAGTACCTGGTGAACGCGCAAGGCGAAGACGTGGTGTCGGGCGTGCGCACGCCCCAGCCCATCGCGACGCTCGAATCGCTGATGCCCGAAGCCTACCGCGAGCTTCACAAGATCACCTCCAGCCTGGAGCAGCACTATCGCGACGTGCAGGATTTCGAGTTCACCATACAGGACCGTAAACTCTACATGCTGCAAACGCGCAATGGCAAGCGCACCGGCCCGGCCGCCGTCCGCATCGCGGTCGATATGGTCAACGAGGGCCTGATCACCAAGGAAGAAGCCATCCTGCGCGTCGATCCGCAGCAGCTCGACCAGCTCCTGCACCCCGTTCTGGATCCTGCATCGAAGAAGTCGCTCACGACGATCGCCACGGGACTGCCCGCATCGCCGGGCGCCGCCGTCGGACGTGTAGTTTTCACCGCCAACGAAGCCGTGGAGCAGGCCACCAAGGGGCCCGTCATCCTGGTGCGCGCCGAAACCGTTCCGGACGATATTCACGGAATGGAAGTCGCCAAGGGCATTCTTACCTCCCGCGGCGGCATGACCAGCCACGCAGCCGTGGTGTGCCGCGGCATGGGTATTCCGTGCGTGGCGGGAGCGGGCGCCATTGAAGTCAGCGAACAGAAGAAAGAGATGAGCGTCGCCGTTAACGGCAACAAGATGACGTTGAAGGATGGCGATTGGCTGTCGCTCGATGGTTCCACCGGCGAGGTCTTCGGCGGACAAGCCAACACCCTCGACGCCGATCCCTCCTCCGGCGTGATGGCCGCCTTCATGGCCTGGGCGGACGTGTTCCGCGGTAGCTTCGGCGTGCGCGCCAACGCGGACATTCCGCGCGACGCCAAAGTGGCCCGCAAGTTCGGCGCCGAGGGCATCGGCCTATGCCGCACCGAACACATGTTCTTCGCCGAGGATCGCATTGCGCACATGCAGGCCATGATCCTGGCGCAGGACGAGAAGAACCGCCGCAAAGCGCTGGCGAAGCTCCTGCCCATGCAGCGCAAGGATTTCGCGGGGCTGTTCACCGCCATGGACGGATTCCCGGTGCTCATCCGCACGCTCGATCCGCCCCTGCACGAGTTCCTGCCTAAGCGCGAAGTGCTCATGGTCGATCTGGCCAAGCTGCCCGCTGCCGATATTAAAGCGAAAAAGGAGATGGCCGGCCGCTACGAACGCCTCGGCGCAACCGTCAAGGATCTGAAGAAGGTCCTGACCGGGCTGCTGGAGCGGGTCGAACAACTCCACGAGTTCAATCCCATGCTGGGCCTCCGCGGATGCCGCTTGGGCATCATGTATCCGGAGATCACCGAAATGCAGGCCCGCGCCATTTTCGAAGCCGCCGTACAGGTCTCTAAGAAGGGCGTGAAAGTCATTCCGGAAATCGAGATCCCGCTGATCGGCTCGGTCGAGGAGTTCGCGAACCAGAAGAAGATCGTGGTCGAGGTAGCCGAAGAAGTGCTGGGGAAGGCCGGCATGCCGGACTTTAAGTACAAGGTCGGGTGCATGATCGAGATTCCGCGCGCCGCACTGACTGCCGACTTAATAGCGAAGGAAGCCGGCTTCTTCAGCTTCGGCACCAACGATCTGACTCAGACTACTATGGGCCTCTCCCGCGACGATTACACGAAGTTCCAGAAGGAATACGAGAACGCCAAGATTTTCAAGCATGATCCGTTCGCCGTGCTCGATCAGCAGGGCGTGGGCAAGCTAGTCGAGATGTGCGTGAAGCTCGGCCGCCAGACTCGCCCGGACCTGGAAATCGGCATCTGCGGCGAGCACGGCGGCGAGCCCAGCTCGGTACAGTTCTGCTATCGCGTGGGCTTGAACTACGTGTCATGTTCGCCGTATCGTGTCCCGATCGCCCGTCTGGCGGCAGCGCAAGGGGCCATTTCAGGCGATAAGTCCGAAACCATGCGCACCGCGTAAGTGGCGCACGCTTCAGCGTGCCGCGGCGAACTTCAGTTCGCCGCACACAATCTGAACTCGAGGGTGCGCAACTGGGCTCCCTCCCGCCTCCGAAGCTATCTCCGCCTGCGTGCGATGTCATAGATCGCGCGGGCAATATCGACATCCGTGAGAATGGGGTGCAGGAATGGCGTATTGACACCGGGCTGAAGTACGTACGATGATACGTATCAAGGAAACATATGCCAACCTTTTCTGGTTCCATTACGACCACCGGTAAATCCGAAGCCATTCGTCTGGATAAAGCATTGTTCCGGCTTCATCCGGAGTTCCGGCAAAAGGCAAAGGTGCGTGCGCAGGTGATCGCGCCCGGGCATGCCCTGATATCGGTGATCGGAGAAGGCGCCCCGGAACCCGAGGAAGACGACCCCGTGGTCGGCGCTTTCCTCGCACTTCTGGAAAATGATATGAAGACGCACCCCAATCGCATCGGCGGGCTTTCGAAGCGATTGATCGCCCGTGGAACTCGGTTGACCAGGGGCCGGAAGGTCTCGGACCGCGAGCGGTTGCCGGAGAATGTTTCCTTCTGATTATGTACGATGCCCCCATCCGCTACCATCGTAAGGAATGGATGGAAACTGTACGCTCACCCGGCGTTCGGCGAAAAACTGGAGCTTCTGATACGGGCTGTGGAAACACTCGAAAAACGGCAGCCCCAAACTCTCCGCGAGCATCCGAAGACGAAGCTCCTTAAGCGCGTGTTAGACCTGATTCTGGTCGAAATTCCACGCGATCCGAACGCGGCCGAATTCCAGCTTGGCAACACGCTTGGGCCGGTCCATCGCCATTGGCGGCGAGCCAAGTTTCTGGGGCGATTCCGGCTCTTCTTCCGATTCAGCAGCGCCCACAAAGCGATTGTATATGCATGGGTGAATGATGAAACGACGCTCCGAAAAGCCGGTTCGCGCACCGACCCCTACACCGTCTTCATCCGGAAACTTCAAGAAGGCAACCCTCCAGACGAGTGGGACGGACTGCTTCGCGAAGCCAACACCGCTGAGCCATTTCTCAATCCGGCCTTGAAGCGCAAGATAGACAATGTCAAAGGCTAATCGAAATATCCGGTGCGGCACTGATTTCGCTCCACCGCAAAAACAACAGAGCAAACCCAAATCTAGCTATTAATCCCTTTGCCTTCAACAGTCGGCCACAAGGAAGCGAGCAGCGAACCCAATTCCCTTCAGCAAACGCCCGACTCCCTCGTAGCCCGCAGACCCGAAAAGCGACCGAGTGAACCCAGTTTTCCAGCGCTGTTCGTTCTTCAATCACGCGCCGTCTAATGCGCCTAAATCTCTGAGACGAAAGCCCCGGCCGCGAACAGTCCCGAAGCCCTCCACCACCGCCGTGCTATCGTGATCTCGGGTCGAACAGCGGCGCCGTCTGTGCCGCCACTCGCCGTGATATTTGAAAATCCAATTATCTCCGGCCGTCAGAGCCAGGCCAGACTTCGAAGAAACCGCTAAACCTTAGCGGTTTTTCAAGGCGCCTCCCATGAAAACAAAAGGCTTCCACATCCGAAACCGCTACGATCTTAGCGGTTTTGCCCGCCCAAACCCGCCCCACGCTATACTGATTACTTAACCGGCATTTTCCCTAACGGCGCGCTCCATGGCTGAAATGAGTGTCATCTGGCTGCGCGTGGCCGCGGCGCTTTATTCGCTAGGCCTGCTGCACGCCATCCTTACGCTGGTCCGCAAACGCGAACACCTTTTCCGCGTGGCTCTCACTGCGTTTTCCATCGGCGCCGTCCTGCACTGTGTCTCCATCGTGGAAGAGGGGCTCCTCACGAATCACTGCCCCATCACCAACTTCTACGAAACACTTTCGATGTGCGCCTTCCTCATCACCGCCCTGTTCCTGGTCGTCTACTGGCGATACAAGACCGAGAGCCTCAGCGTCTTCATCTTTCCACTGGTTTTCGTCATGACGCTGGTCGCCACGCTGGGCAACCCCGTGGAAGCCTGGACCAGCCCCGTAGTCCGCGACACCTGGCTCACCGTGCACATCGTGCTGGTGCTGCTGGGCTATGCCGCCTTGGCCTTCACCGCCGGGGCCGCGCTGCTCTATCTCTTCCAGGAACGCGAGCTCAAAAACAAGAAGCCGCGCAAATTCTACTACCGCCTGCCTCCGCTGGGCACCCTCGATGAATTGATCTCCCGATCCATGGCGCTGGGCTTCGTTTTAATCACGCTGGCCGTCATCGCGGGCACCACCTGGGCCTTCATCGAATTGAAGACCCAATGGATCAGTCAGCCAAAAATCGCCATTTCGTTCTTCACCTGGGGCGTCTACCTGGCCATGGTTTTTCTGCGCATCACGGCGGGATGGCGCGGCCGGAAAGCCGCCCTCATGGTGATCGCGGTGGTCGGCCTCTCGGCGATCACCTGGGCCGCACACGCGCGCTTGGGAAGCCTGCTGCTGAAACCATGAAGCTGCTGGTCACAGGTGTCAGCC
>JBEKUO010000182.1:0-11315 GCA_049514955.1 Bryobacteraceae bacterium
CGGAGCTGTGATGGGCCGCGGTCCGGTGGATCGGCGCATCAAGGAACTGGTCTACCTCACGGTTTCCTACGCCAATAAGTGCGCCTATTGCACGGCCGCCCACGTGGCATCCGGCAGCAAAGCAGGCGTCTCCGACGATGAAATGCGCGCCTTGCAGACTGAACACGACGGCGCCTTCAGCGGACCCGAGCGCGCGGCCATCCAATATGCCCGTGAGCTCACGCGTACGGCCAGCGCCGCCTCCACACGCGACGCCCTCTCCGAGCACTTCGACAATGAGCAGATCGTGGAGATCGCATTGGTCGCGGCGATGGCTAACTTTACGAACCGCTTCAATAACGGGTTGGGCCTGCAGCCTGAGCAGTAATACGCGTGGCCATACTGAGCGGCATCAATCCTGTATTGGAAAGCCTCAAAGCGGGGCGTCCCCTCGATCGCATCCTGATCGCCAAACACGCGGGCGGGCCGCGCCTGCAGGAGATCATCGACCTGGCGCGCCGCGCGTCGGTCTCCGTGCGCTTCGAGGACCGCAGTGGGCTCGACCGCCTGGCTGGCACACCGGCCCATCAGGGCGTCGTCGCCATGGGGGCTTCCAAAGCATACGCTGCGTTGGAAGATGTAGCACCAGCCGCGCAATTGCTCGTCGTTCTGGATGGCGTGGAAGATCCGCACAATCTCGGCGCCATCATCCGCACGGCGCACGCCGCCGGCGCCGGGGCGATCGTCATCCCGGAGCGCAGGGCTGCCGGGTTGACCGACGTGGTGGCCAAGGCCGCCGCCGGCGCGATCGAACATCTTGCCGTGGTGCGCGCCGGCAATATCAATCGCACACTAGAAGAATTGAAGGAACAGGGCTATTGGATATACGGCCTCGACGAGCGCGGCGCCGAAGATTACGACCTCGTCCCCTACCACGCGCCAACGGCCCTGGTATTCGGCGGCGAAGGCAAAGGCCTGCATGAGCTGGTCCGCAAGCACTGCGATGTGCTGGTGCGCATTCCCATGCAAGGCCACATTCCGTCATTGAACGTGTCGGTCGCCGCGGGCATCGTGCTGTTCGAGTGTAAACGGCGGCGCATGCGCGCCTCATAGTAGAATCAAGAGTCTATGCGCAAGTTGGCGTTGGTGTTGGGGCTGGCTGCCGCCCTGCCCATGTGGGCGGCGCAGCCGGTGCATGCGCGCCACGCCATGGTGGTTACGGTCGAGCCGCACGCCACCGATGCCGGCGTAGCCGTGCTGCAGGCGGGCGGCAATGCGGTGGATGCGGCCATCGCCGTGGGCTTCGCGCTGGCCGTGACGCATCCTTCGGCGGGCAACATCGGCGGCGGCGGATTCCTGCTCGTGCGTTTCGCCGATGGCCGCTCTACATTCATCGATTTTCGCGAGCGCGCGCCGCAGGCCGCATCGCCCAACATGTATCTGGACGCGTCCGGCAAGCCTACCAAAGATAGCGAGGTGGGTTATCGCGCAGCCGGAGTTCCGGGTACTGTGCGCGGCTTCGAATACGCGTCGAAGAAGTACGGCCGGAAGCCCTGGGCCGACCTGGTGGCGCCCGCCCTGGCGCTCGCCGAAAAAGGTTTTCCGGTTTCGTACGGTCTTGCCAGGTCGTTGCATGGCGGTGACGGCCTGCTCGGCCGCTTTCCGGAATCGAAGCGCATCTTTTTGAGAGACGGCCACCCTTATGAAGCTGGCGAACCTCTGGTGCAACCGGAGCTGGCGCACACGCTGCGGCGCATCCGCGAACAGGGCGCCCGCGATTTCTACGAGGGTGAGACCGCGCGGCTGTTGGCCGCCGACATGGAGCGTCACGGCGGCCTCATCACTGCCGCAGATCTGAAGGATTACACCGTAACCGAACGCCAGCCGCTCGCCGGCAGCTATCGCGGCTACGACATTCTGACTGCGCCGCCGCCCAGTTCCGGCGGAGTGGGCATTCTGCAAATGCTGGGCGTGCTGGAAGGCTCGGGATACGACAAATCGGGAGCGGGCTCCGCCGTCGAACTTCATTTTCTGGCGGAAGCCATGCGCCGGTTTTTCGCCGATCGCGCCGCGTCCTTGGGAGATGCGGATTTCGTCAAGGTCCCGATATCGGGCTTGCTGGACAAAGCCTACATCGCGCGACTGCGCCAGTCCATCGACCCCGAGCACGCCACACCGAGTTCCGAGATACACGCGGGCAGCCTGTCGGCGGGCGAGAGCAGCCAAACCACGCACTACTCAATCGTGGATGCCGAGGGCAACGCCGCGGCGGTCACTTACACCCTGAACGGCGGATACGGCGATGGCGTAACCGTCCCCGGTCTGGGTTTCCTGCTGAACAACGAGATGGACGATTTCGCCGCCAAGCCGGGCGAGCCGAATGCCTATGGCTTGGTGCAGGGCCTCGCCAACGGCATTCAGCCGGGTAAACGCCCACTGTCTTCCATGACGCCAACCATCGTGACGCATGACGGAAAACTCCTCCTGGTGCTGGGCACGCCCGGCGGACCCACCATCATCAACAGCGTTCTCGAGGTTCTCCTCAACGTGGTGGATTTCGGGATGAACATGCAGGATTCCGTGAACTTCCCCCGCATCCATCACCAATGGCTGCCCGACCAGCTCGTGATCGAGCGCGGCGTTTCGCCCGATACCATCGCCCTGCTGAAAGCGCGGGGCCATCAGATCAAGATCGTAAACAGCATCGGTGAGGTCGCCGCGATCGAAGCCCGCGACGGTTGGCTCGAAGGTGCGGCCGATCCGCGCACCGAAGGGACCGCTAAAGGATACTAAGCATGCAGCACGTTTTGTCCACGCACTTGTTCGTGAATCACCGGCTGACCGTGGCGCAGCTCGACAAGATTCAGCACGCGGGCATTTCGGCCGTGGAGATTTTCTGTGCGCGGCAGCACCTGGACTACCACGATCGCGCCCAGATCGCCGAGCTGGGGCACTGGTTTCGCGATTCCACTCTGAAGCTGCACTCGCTGCATTCGCCCATGTTCTCCGACGAGATCTGGGGCCGCTCGGGACCGCATGCGGTCGTCACCATCACCGAGCCTGTTAAGGGCAGGCGCCTGGAGATTGTGGACGAGATCAAGCGCGCGCTGGAGATCGCCGAGGTCATTCCGTTCAAGTATCTGATCCAACACATGGGCGTTTCCGGCGAGGAGTTTTCAGAGCGCAAGGTCGACGCGGCTTTCTCGGCGCTGGAGCAGATCAGCCTATTCGCACGCCAGCGCGGAGTAGAGGTCCTGCTGGAGAATATTCCGAACGCTCTTTCCAGCGCCGAGCGCCTGATGCTTTTTCTCGAGCTGACGCATCTCGACCTGAACTTCGTCCTGGACGTGGGGCACGCGCACCTCAACGAAGGAGTGGAAGCGGCATTTGGCATCATGAAGGACCGCATACGCTCCACGCACATCCACGATAACGACGGCCATGACGATTCCCACCTGTTTCCGCTGGTTTCCGAAGGTGGAACGCTGGACTGGAAAAAAACGATGAACCTCCTGCGCTCCCGCGAAAGCCAGTATCCGCTGCTGCTGGAGTTGAAAGAAGCGGCCGAATTCCCGCAGCCCCTAGCGGCCGTGACCGAGGCTTTCGACCGCCTGGAGAATCTATGACGGCCCACGTGGCGCAGGATCGCGGCCCGTGGCGCAGGCTCTCAGCCTGCCGCGCCGACACTCCTGTCGGCGCACGCGAGCGAAGCTCGCGCATTCTCCTATGACCACCCCGCCCCGCATCACCATCGCCGAAGCCTCCCACCACGTGGGCGAAACCGTCCGCATCGCCGGCTGGCTCTACAACCTGCGAAAGTCCGGAAAGATCGTTTTCCCCATCGTGCGCGACGGCACCGGCCTGATGCAGTGCGTGGCGGTGAAGAGTGCGCTCCCCGAAGCGTTATTCGAAACCATCAAAGACCTCACCCAGGAATCTTCGCTCATCGTCACAGGCAAGATCCGCGCCGACCAGCGCGCCGTCGGCGGCCACGAGATGGACGTCGAAGATGTCGAAGTCGTGCAGCGCGTCCCGGAATCCGATCCGTACCCCATCACGCCGAAAGAGCACGGCATCGAATTCCTGATGGACCATCGCCACCTCTGGCTCCGCAGCCAGCGGCAGCACGCCATCATTCGCATCCGTCACGAAGTGATCCGATCCGTGCGCGAGTATTTCGATTCGCATGGCTTCACACTGGTGGATACGCCCATCTTCACGCCCGCCGCCTGCGAGGGCACCACCACGCTTTTCGAAGTGAACTACTTCGAAGACGCCAAGGCTTATCTGACGCAATCCGGCCAGCTTTATAACGAGGCCACGGCCATGGCCTTCGGCAAGGTCTACACCTTCGGGCCCACCTTCCGCGCCGAGAAATCCAAGACCCGCCGCCACCTGACCGAATTCTGGATGGTCGAGCCGGAGATGGCCTACGCCACGCTGGAAGACGTGAAGCAGCTCGCCGAAGACATGCTGGTGCACGTAGCCGGCCGCGTGCTGGAGAACCGGCGCGAAGAGTTGAAAGTGCTGGAGCGGGATGTTTCGAAGCTAGAGGCGATCAAAGCGCCGTTCCCGCGCATGAGCTACGACGAAGCCGTTAAGATCCTGCAATCGAAGGGCAGTGAGATCCAGTGGGGAGGCGATTTCGGTGGCACCGACGAAACGGTCCTCAGCCAGGACTTCGATCGTCCGCTCATCGTAGACGGCTACCCCGCCCAGGTGAAGGCGTTCTATATGGCGCCGGACCCCGCGCGCCCCGAAGTCGCCCTCGGCGTGGATGTGCTCGCGCCCGAGGGCTACGGCGAGATCATCGGCGGCGGCCAGCGCATTCACGACGTGGACCTGCTGCTGCGCCGCATCGAAGAGCAGAAGCTGCCCCCGGAGGCTTTCGACTGGTACATCGACCTGCGCAAATACGGCAGCGTGCCGCACGGCGGCTTCGGCATGGGCATCGAGCGTTGCGTGGCCTGGCTATGCGGGCTGGAGCACATCCGCGAGACCATCGCCTTTCCGCGGATGCTGTACAGGCTGAAACCATGACGTGGCGCAGGCACTCCTGCCTGCCCGCCGGCACTCTTGCCGGCGTCGTGCCATGGCGTCTGACATAACCATGCGCCCATCTCACATCGCCATCATCGGAGCCCCTCTCGACCTCGGCCAGGACCGCCGCGGCGTGGACATGGGTCCTTCCGCCATCCGCGTAGCCAATCTCAACAAGCGCCTCACGGCCCTCGGCTACCACGTCGACGACCTCGGCAACGTGCCGGTGGATCAGCCCGAAAGCCTGCCCGAAGGTCCCGCGCGCGCCAAGTATTTGCCGCAAATCGCGCTCGCTTGCAAGCGTCTGGCCGTCATGGTGGACCAGGCGCTCACCAAAAAGAATGTGCCGCTGGTCCTGGGCGGCGACCATTCCGTGGCGGTCGGTACGGTGGCGGGCGTTTCCCGCCATTTCCGCCGCAAGAAGCAGGAAGTCGGGCTCATCTGGATAGATGCGCATGCCGACATGAACACGCCCGAAACTTCGCCTAGCGGCAATGTGCACGGCATGCCCCTAGCATGCTGCGTAGGCCTCGGACCTCCCGAGCTCGCCAACCTTCTGGGCTACGCACCCAAGGTCAATCCACGCAAGACCGTACTGGTTGGGCTGCGCGATGTGGATTCGCTCGAGCGCGGCGCCGTGCGCGAAACCGGCGTGCGGGCGTTCACCATGCGCGACATCGACGAGCGCGGCCTACGCTCCGTCATGGACGAAGCCTTCCGCATCGCCACCGAAGACACCGCCGGATTCCACCTGTCGCTCGATATGGATTGGGTGGACCCGCAGTTCGCGCCCGGAGTCGGCACCCCGGTCCGCGGCGGCGCAACCTATCGTGAAGCCCACCTCGCCATGGAACTGATCTGCGATTCCGGCCGCATGCTCTCTATGGAGGTGGTCGAAGTCAACCCGGTAATCGATGAGGTAAACCGCACGGCGGATTTGGCAGTCGAAATGATCATGTCGGCCCTGGGGAAACGTATCTTATGAAGACCAGGGTCGCCGTGATCTACGGCGGGCGCAGCGGCGAGCACGAGATTTCCATCCGTTCCGCGAAATCCATTATGGCGGGATTGGATCGCGCGCGGTATGACGTAATCGAGTACTTCATCGACCAGGCCGGCAAATGGTCGCCGCGCCCCATCCTGCCGGAGCCCGGAGCGCATCCGGAAATAGACGTGGTGTTTCCGGTCTTACACGGCACCTTCGGCGAGGACGGTACCGTACAAGGCTTGCTAGAGCTTGCCGGCCTGCCCTATGTGGGCGCCGCCGTGCTGGCGTCTTCCGTATCCATGGATAAGGAGATGATGAAGCGCGTCTGCATCGAGCGCGGCCTGCCGGTGGTCGAATACGTCGCGCTCACGCGCCGGGAAATCGACCCCGATGCGATCTGCAAACGGTTCGCTTTTCCCGTGTTCGTCAAACCGGCCAACCTGGGCTCGTCGGTGGGCATTTCCAAGGTTCACAATTGCGAGGAACTCGAGCCGGCCCTGCGCCTGGCTGCCGAATTCGACCGCAAGATCATAGTAGAGCGCGGCATTGAGGGCAGGGAATTGGAATGCGGCGTTCTGGGCAACGACGATCCGGTGGCCTCTCTGCCGTGCGAAATCCTGCCTTCCAAGGAGTTCTACGATTACGAAGACAAATACCTGCTCGACCGCGCGCAGTTTCGCCTGCCTGCCGAATTGACCGGGAAGCAAACCGCCGAGCTGCGCCGCCTGGCCGTCGCATGTTATCGCGCAGTCGAATGCGAAGGCATGGCGCGCGTGGATTTCCTGCTCGAATCCGCCACCGGCAAGCTCTACATCAACGAGATCAATACTATTCCCGGCTTCACCTCCATCAGCATGTACCCCAAAATGTGGGAGCAGACCGGCATGCCCTTTTCCGCGCTGCTCGATCGTCTGATCGAACTGGCGCTGGAGCGGCACGCGGCCCGCAAGGCCACGCGCTTCTCGCGCTGAATCGGACATTCACCCTGCTCTCCGGCTGGCGTTTGCATGCGGTGTAGGATCCCGGGTTGCCCGTTAGGCGGCGCGCCCGCAGAAGCATCGCTTATTCAAGGCAGGCCGTCAGCCTTAACGCCTGACAAAACACCGCTTGCTGACGCGCGCGGCTCTGGTCGGAGCCACGACCGTCAGGGAGTGGTCTGACCCTCTGGATACTGAGTGTTTGCACAATGCTGTCAGGCTGTGCGCCAACTCAAGCACGGCAGTTCAGGATCTCCAGCATCCGATTAGTGGAGTAGGACTTCGCGGGTTTCTTCCGTAACCGTATAATCAGCGGGTGGCTGGAACAAGTTCAAGTCCGGTTCGGCGCGGCTGATGTTAACGAGTCTAGTCGTGTGTTCACCGCTGCGTGGATCATGGTTCTTGGACAGCACCATTATCTTCAGATCCGGCGACATCCAGTTTTCACTCACGGATGTAATCGGCCGGTCGTTGCCCATCCGCGATCCCGCCGGCCAAGTGATGGTTTGGCGCGTACCTTCTACCGTCAGTCCTTCAATTGTTTGGGCGCCAAGCCTCTCGGTTGTTATCTCGGGACCCTCGGCATCCGGCGTCTCTCGGGCCTTGCGGGGTGCCGCGGAAGGAGCGGCAGACGCAGACGATGATGCACTCACAGCGGTGCTCTTAAGGAATGGTCTTGGTCCCGGAGACTCGATGGTCTGTTTGTGCGCGACCTTGTCGCTGGTGTTCATCATGTAACGAACATGTGCCACGGGATCGACGATTTCGGTCATTACTGGTGTATCCGCACCTTCTACTCCAGGAGCCCCGATCGGCCGCTCGGTACGCGTTCGGCCTTCCGAATCGCGGTACACCTTGGTGGTTGACGTATGTGTGATGTGCGTCCCATCCGCGAGAGTTTGGACACTCTCAGTGATTTCCTCGGCCGAATAAGGTGCGCCCGTAACTGACGAAACACTGCCTAGGAAATGACTGCCTAATCCGACGCCCGCGTACCAGTAGCCCGGCTCAGTTGAGCGGCCGGCTGATGTAGTAACCTGCGCGATAGCGGCCGACGCCCAAAGTGCCCATAAAGCCAGACAGTTGACACGAATCCACACAGTTCACCTCCTGTTAAGGATTGTAGCCAAGCTGTCGCACCTTGGCAATATGCCGTCCGAGGCAGTCTTCAAATTGCGGCAGACTGCTCGAACCTGAAGTTGGCCGACCTATGATTGCGTGATCGGTACCGACATGTAACGATCCACCAATGCCACGCAAAGCGATCCGCTCCAGGCGGTTCTTCCATGATCCAAGCTCGCCTGCCCGACGGCCGTTGTTCAAAACGGCGAGCGCAGCGCGCCCAAAAAACACAATCCCGGTCCCCGCCCCTGACCCCCGCCCCCGGGCGCACAGCGCGCCTGCACGCACACGCTAAAATAGAAATACCGGAATCGAATGCCCAATCACCTCCGCGGAAGCGCGGTTCTCGCAGCGTTGCTATGCGCGCTCTCCCTGCGCGCATCCGACGACATGGAATCCAGCATCAAGAGCATTACCGAGGCTTACGCCATCGTCGAAGACAACGCCGCCGATCCGGTCTCCGCCGAGCAGGTCTTCTTTCAGGGAGCCATTCCGGGAATGCTGCGCCGCCTCGATCCGCACTCGGTATTCTTCGATCCCGGCCAGTTCGAGCAGCTTAGGAAGCTGGAAACCTCCACGCAGAAAGGCTTCGGCAGCGTGGTCTCGGTGCTTCCCGGCCGCGTGATCGTGTTGCAGACGCTGCCGGGCACCCCATCCGCAAAATCGGGCATGGCGCCGGGTGACGAGATCCTGGCCGTCAACGGCTACCAGTTGAGCAGGCTCGATATGGATCAGCTCATCGCCCTGCTGACCCAGTCGCGCCAGCAACCGGCGCAGCTTGTGGTCAAAAGGCCCGGCAACGCGCGCTTCATGAACTTTGTGCTGACTCCCGAGGAAATGCAGTCTCCCAGCGTGGAGCGCGCGTTTTTCTTCAAACCCGGCATCGGCTACATCCGGGTCTCCAGCTTCGATGAGAAGACCGGAGGCCAGATCAAGGAGGCCATCGAAAAATTAGGCGGCAATAACCTGAAGGGCCTGCTGCTCGATCTGCGGAACAATCCCGGCGGGATGATTACTTCCGCTCTCCAAACCGCGTCGCTGTTCCTTAAGCCCGGCGCCAGGCTGGTGACCGTGCGCGGGCGCAATGTCGCCGAGAAGTCGGAAGCGGTTCCAGCCAACGCGACTCCCTACGAGTTCCCGCTGGCCGTGCTGATGAATGAAAAGAGCGCCAGCGCATCGGAGATCGTAGCTGGCGCCCTGCAGGACCACGACCGGGCGTCCATCGTCGGCGGAGCCAGCTTTGGCAAAGGATTGGTCCAGAGCGTCTATCCGCTTTCCGCAGGCACTGGTCTGGCGCTGACTACGGCGCTCTACTACACGCCCAGCGGGCGCTCCATTCAGAAGCCGCTCGATGCCGCGCAGTTTGCGTTGGCCGCCGCCACCGCCCATCCGAATGGCCAATCCGAGTTTCACACCGACGCAGGCCGCAAGGTCACCGGCGGCGGCGGTATCGTACCCGACTATGTGGTCTATCCGTCGGCCATGACGCGCCTGCGGGCGGTGCTGGACGCCAGCGGCTCCTTCACCAATTTCGCTACCGAGTACGTCCGCAACCACACCGTCACCGAAGATTTCGAAGTGACCCCCGCCGTGCTCGACGATTTTCAGGTGTTCCTCTCGCAGCGGGGTATACAGCCGGCCGTGAACGAGTGGTCCACCGAGCGGGAGTTCATCCAGAATCGCCTGAAGACTGAAATCTTCAACCAGGCGCTGGGGGTGGAGAAGGGTGACGAGGTCGAAATGCAGAGGGACCCACAGATTCTCAAGGCGCTCGAGGTCATGGGCTCGCGCTTGCCCTGACGACTGACCCGCACCCGAGCCCCGCTGGAAGAATTGTTACAATAGCCTGTTCTCAGAAACATGGAGGTTTCCTGGTGGCTGTTCTGAAGGCCGTGATACGCTTATTCAGCTATCTTTTTCACGGCCTGCTGGCCTTGTTCCTTCTCGCCATTTCGGCAGTCGCCCTGGCGAGCGGCCAGACCCTGCATCTGGAGATGCTGCCATGGCAGGGCCCGAGCCTCACCTACTGGCTGTTCTTCTCGGCGCTGGCGGGGCTGATTTCGCTCATTCTCGCGATCCGGCGTACTTGGCGGGCGCTGTTTTTCCTATGGAGTCTCGCGGTGCTGGTGATTTTGGTCCGAGGGTATTTTTTCAGCCATTACCACTTCGCCGGCCCGCCGGGCTTTCATCGCGCGCTGTACCTGACTGCGGGTGCGCTGATCGCGGCCCTGGGAGCCTGGTTTCAGTTGCGGCGCATTGCCGCGAGGTAGAGTTCTGGTGCGCCCGAGCACCCAGCCTCTGTAGGCCACCTGCAAGATTTGTTACATTAGTATTGTCAGATACGGCGGATCGTTTCCAGGATGCGCTATCCTAAGGTCGCCCGCCCGGCTGGTCCGGAGAAGTCGGGCGTCGAAAACGCACTATGCACGATATGCAGATTGATTCCGCGGTGTGGAAACCGGCATGGTAGCCGCTCTGCTTCCTCTCGCGTTTCTAGCGGCCTCGCCCGCCTCCCGCATGGTGCGCAGCCTGTTCGACGACACCTTCAGCGGCGTCTATCAAATGAGCTGGTTCGATTGGGCGATCCTGGTCCCCTACTTCACTATTCTGGCCGTGCTTTCCGTCTACGGTGTGCACCGCTACGATATCATTCGCACTTATTTTAAGCACCGCAAGAAGGCCACCGGCGAGCCGCCGGCGCGCTTCGCGCAATTGCCGCCCGTCACGATTCAACTTCCCATTTACAACGAGCGGTACGTGATCGAGCGCCTCATCGATGAAGTTACCCGCATCGAATACCCACGCGAGCTGCTCCAGATCCAGGTGTTGGACGATTCCACCGACGACACCGCTCCGTTTGCCGAAGCGCTGGTGGAGCGCTATCGCGCGCTCGGATTCCCGATCGAGTACCATCACCGCACCAATCGCGAGGGGTTCAAAGCCGGCGCCTTGCAAGCTGGCCTCGAGACCGCTACGGGAGAATTCGTGGCGATCTTCGACGCCGATTTCGTCCCTCCGGCGGATTTCCTCACGCGCACGATTCATCACCTCGCCGACCCCTCTATCGGCGTCGTACAAACCCGCTGGAGCTATCTGAACCGCGATTACAATATCCTCACCGAAGTCGAGGCCATGCTGTTGGACGGCCACTTTATCCTCGAGCACGGAGCCCGCTCGCGCGCCGGCTACTTCTTCAATTTCAACGGCAC
>JBEKUO010000183.1:0-11312 GCA_049514955.1 Bryobacteraceae bacterium
CGATTGCACCTTTGCATTCTGACCGCCGCGTGCGTGGTGCTGGTGCCGAACATTGTCGTGCTGCCGGGCACCAGACAACCGGTGAGCCTGCTGCTCGCGCGGATGTCGCTGGCCGGCGCGGTGTTGTGTTGTGGGCTGGCGGCGTCCGTGCCGGCGAGGAAGTGGCTGGCGTTGGGGATGGCGGCTACGGCGGCGGTGTTCTTTGGCTTCGTCTACCAGGATGAGAGCGCCCTCAATCGGGTCGAGGACCGCATGGAACGGGCAGTGGCGCAGCTTCCGCCGGGACAGCGCGTGGTAAGCGCCCTGATGGATCCGAACCTGCGCGAGTTCTCACTGCTGCATGTGATCGATCGCGCGTGCGTGAGCCGGTGTTTCAGCTACGCAAACTACGAGCCGTCGGTGGGGCAATTTCGCGTGAGGTCCGAGCGGGAGAACGGCATTGTCGTGGCGGATTTCCGCGATTCGTGGGCCATGCAGGTGGGGGGCTACGTGGTCAAGCCACGCGACCTTCCGCTTTACCGGATCGATCTGTGCGGCAACGAAAGGCGCGATTTGTGCGCGGCGCCGGTCGCGGCGGGTGTCACCCTGCAGCGCACGTGGCTGCATGTCACGCCGGAGTTGTGGAGACGGTAAGGCGACGCTGGCCCTGGACCAGATCCAATTTCTGCCGGCCACGTCTCCGTCCAGACAACCGAGAAATGTCTTGGCTGTAAGCAAACGCCTTCAGAACGCGGACAACGATTCGGATCGGCATCGAGCCCAACAGACTGAGCATGCGCAACCATTAGCAACGAGAACTGTATCGCGACGGCGACCAGGCCGTTTCCATGAGCTAAAGTGGGGTAGTTTGGCTATTCGAGATCCCCCTCGTTTTCAGGGGAACTCTGAGCGTCATCCAAATCGGGCGGATACTGAAACGCATGAATGAAGCGCCAAGTAACGAGGAATTACCGGTTACACGAGAACTCTTTCTGGAGTGGCGGTCTCCGAGATTCGGGAATGCAAATCCGAGTGTTCTGACGAACCCGGTATGGGAGTGGCTCATCCGTACGCGGATGAGCGCCTACCAAGCCACGCAGTTGCTAGGAGGTCCATCAGCTTTAGAAGCAGGCCCTGGCTGGTGCTTTGATCGGTTCGGCCAAACCACGACGGTCTTAGCCGACGGTCGGGAGGTTCTGGTCGCGGGAGAGCATGAAGACTCTTATGATCCTGACTTCTTCATTTACAACGATGTCGTAGTGAAAGCGCTGGATGGCGAAGTCGCGATCTATGGCTACCCGAGAGACGTGTTTCCGCCGACGGACTTTCATACCGCGACATTCTTGCCGGGGAGAATTGTGCTGATCGGCTCGCTGGGCTTTCAAGATGACCGGCTGAACAAGAGGGAAACGCAAGTCCTTGAATTGGTGCTCGAAGATTTTGCGATCCACAAGATCAATGTGATCGGCGCGTCGCCCGGCTGGATTTATGGGCACAGGGCCGTCCTGTCCGATGACGGTAAGTCGATTATGGTTCTCGGCGGCATGATCGACCCGGGTTCGACGGAAACGAGCTTGAAGGAGAATGTCGAGGATTGGGTGCTCGACCTGCCAGGCTCTATCTGGACGCGCAGCACGGACCGGAACTGGCAACAGTGGGTATTTCACCGCACTGATCGCAAGCACAGTCAGCTATGGAATCTGCGCCAAGCAATCTGGGCGCGCGACGTGCAGTGGAAAAAGCACCTGGCAAGAGAGATGGAACGTCTGGAATCGAAGATCGGCCGAACGCCAGACCTGGACTTAATACCGTCGCTCTATTGTCCCGACGATTCCTTCACACAGCTTCCTCAAGATGAGGATCGGTACAACGTTTTTCGAGTGCTCGTAGATGGCACCATTGTACGGTTCACCGAAGAATTTCGGCTCGTCCGTGCTACCGTCGAGGGTAGGCTCTCGCGTGACCGCTTGCAAGCATTGCAGGAGAGCGTGCGAAACAAGCTGTCCACGCTACATGGCGTCACCTGGGAGATTGAAACGCTTGATTGACGCCACGCATCACACTGGCACTTCGTTTGCGTTTTTCACGATTGCCGCTCTGGAATCTGCGTCGCGCGGTCTCGCGCCTGCCGCCCTGTGTGTCCGCGCGCCGGCCAGCACCCCCAACAGCACGAAGAACCACGCGCCTAACCCGGGCCGCTGCGCCAACGGATAATCGACCAGGCAGTGCGCCCAGACCGATAGCAAACCGATACCCCACAGCGATCGCACCGCACTTGGAAAGACCATCGCTACCAGGGAGAGCAGGATCAGGAAGAACGGAACGCCGCCTTCCACGGCCCATTGCGCCCAATCGTTGTGGGCCTGGTTGACGTACGTGCCGTCGTCGAACAGAGCGTATTGCGGGTAGGCGCGCGGCCAGTTCCCCAAACCGAAACCCATCGTAGGACGGTCGCGCAGCATCGTGAGAGAGGAAACCAGCAAATCGCTCCGGACAGTGTGGTCCGTTTGCCGGAACCGCAGCCACAGCACATTCCAACCCACGATAGCGGCAAAGACCACCGCGACTACGGCGAATTTGGCGAAGCTGCGGGCTACCGCGCTGCCGGAAACCATGCCGCGCGACACCGCCAGCAGCAGCACGGCGATGATCTCCAGGCACATCAGCACGGTACCGGCGCGTGAGGCTGCCGCCACTACGGAAGCGAACATGGACGCGGCCATCACGCCGGCGGCGAATCCGCGCCGGTCCCAGGCAGAGCCCCGTGGAGCCTGCCACAGCGCGAGCGGCAAAATCATCTCCAGAAACGCAGCGTACTGATTGCGGTAGACGAACGGTCCCAGCACAAAAGCCGCACGTCCGCTAGGGAAGAGCCAGAAGATCCTGCCGCCGGAAGTGAACATCTGAACGGTGGAGAGCACGCTCAGCCCAAATCCGAAGTAGAGCGCGAAGCGCAGGAACCAGTGGCGCGCGGATCGTTGGAAGATCTGCAGGGACAGGAAGAACAGCACAAGGTACGTCGTCCAGTTCAACACGGCGCTCCAGGTGGCCCAGCGGTAAACCGTCTGGTGCAGGACGAGTTGCAGCAGGCCCCAGACCGGCGCCGCACAAAGAGGCACGAGCCAGACGCTGGCTGCGACGGGAGACGGGCGCCATAATTGCCGCACCGCCCAACAGGTGGCGGCGGTGAAGACCGCGAACTGGAACAGGCTCCAGGCCCAACGTTCCTCGATCCAGAGGGTCAGCACGGCATAGCTGAGCAAAAGAGCCATGCACAACGCCGCGCGGGTCACGGCAGACGTTCCAGCGAGAAACCGCGCAGGCTCAGCCCGCCTTCGATGCGCGTGGCGCCCGGCAAGCGCCGGCAGGTCAGGGTCAGGCGCGCCAGCACGGTGGCCGGCGCTGTCGTGAAGTCGAGCTCCGCGGTTTTCCAATCCGGGCTGGAGAGCCACGGCGAGGCGGCCAGGCTGGCGCCGGTCCGCGCGTCGAAGACCCGCCAGCACAAGCCGCTCTCCTCACCGATTTCAGAGGTGCGGTACGCGAATCGCAAACGGTACCGCGCGCCCGGCGCCAGCGGCAGAAACTGCGCCAGTGGCTCGCAAGCCTCGGGCTGTTCGCCGTTAAAGGAGAACCACAGGTAACGAGGCGACGGGTTGCGTCCGGCGGCGACTCCGGCGAGCGGCGCCAAGCGCCACGCGAAGCCCCCGCCCAGAGGCTCCGCCGCGAAGTCTCCGTCGGTCAACGGTGCGCAGTTCGCGTCCAAGGGCGCGTAAGGCAGCAGGCGCCGTTCGCACAGCGTATTCCAGATCTGCACCGCCGCCGGAACGGACCCACGATCCAGTTGCTGGTTGCACCAGGCGGTCAGCGCGGGCCGGTCCTCCGATGTTGCTAATGCGGCCAGTCTAGCGGCCACCGGTTGCGCGGCAGCTAGCTTGTTTTCCCGCAACAGGAAACCGAGATATGCGTTCAGCACGGAGCGGCGCGGGGGGACTGCGCATTCGAGGATCACCGTGGAATCCTGGCTCATGCTCCAGCACAACTGGAACACCGGATTCAAATCTGCATACGCCATCAGCAGCGAGTCTCTCGCCCACGGCCAGAAGTGCGCCGGATCGGCGCGGCGGGCATAGTAATTGGCGAGCGTCCAGCGCGGCTCGAACTGGCGGCTGGCACGCGCGGCCCGCAGCAGGCTGCGTTCGGCGGCGCCCAGATCGCCGCGCATTTCGGCGGACAGGCCCAGGCGTACCCAAACGGTGGCATTGGCGGGGTCTAGGGCCGCTGCAGACTGAAGGGCGGGGCTGGGGTCGGCACCGGCGGCTTCGCTCTGATTGGCGAGCCGTATGCGGATATCGGCGTCGCCGGGCACCAAGCGCACGCTGCGCTCCACGGTCTCTGGGTCGGCCGCGCGCGACAGGTGGTCGGCCCAGGCCAGGCGGAGCGACCAATATCCGGCGAAGGTCAAGGCAGGGATGGCGGCGAGAGGGAAGAGATAGTGGGCGGGCCGCATGCGGCAGTCAGTAGGCTCCATCTCCGGTAAGGACAGTCCCTACGGTTTTCTTCGAGATATAGAGATCGAGCCAGATCGACCAGTTCAGAACGTAATACTGATCGAAGGCTACGCGTTGATCATACGTTGTGTTATTTCGGCCGGAGACCTGCCACAGGCCTGTGATACCCGGCGTCACTCTGCGATAAAAGGCATAGTGCTGGCCGTACTTCTCGACTTCCGCTGCCACGATGGGGCGGGGGCCGACCAGGCTCATTTCCCCGGTGATGACGTTGATCAACTGCGGCAGCTCATCCAGGCTGGCCCTGCGGAGCAGCCTACCCAGCCGTGTGACTCGAGGGTCGCGCTTGAGCTTGTGAGTAAGCCGCCACTCCTCAGCCAGGGCAGGATCGTTCTCGAGATGTCTCCGCAGCACCTCATCGGCGCCCTGCACCATGGTACGGAACTTCCAGGCTTTGAATGCCCGGGAGCCACGGCCGACCCGCGTCTGACCGTAGAAGACGGGCCCGCGCGACGTGAGCTTGATGAGGCACGCAACCACGCCGAACAGGGGCAGGAGAACGGGCGCCAGGGCGACTACCGCAGCCAGATCCAGCACGCGTTTGACGAGGCGCGCCGGCCGGTAGAGCAGATTATGGCGAATCTCCAGGCCGAGCATCCCGCCCAGATCGGTAGCCTCCACGCATAAGCTGGCCATTCCGAGCAGGTCGGGAATCAGCAGCAAACGGTCGAAGGCCTGGCCATGTTTCTGGAGTATCTCGAGGAGCCCGTGGCGGGAGAGACCGGGCATGGCAAGGATTCCGTAGCTGAGGCGGGCTTTCGCTGCGAGCGACGGCGCCAGATCGAGTCCGCCGAGAACGGGCACGCCGCACAGCCGATCCTGTTTGGTATTGTCATCAAGTACCGCCACTGGTTTCAGACCAAGGCCGGGACTCTGCTGCAGCGCGCGCAGCACACTCTCTCCGGTCTTCCCTGCGCCCAGAATGACCACGCCCCGACCGAACCATTGTCGGGGGCCGCAGATTTTCCGGACGAAGGCGCGGGCCGGCGGTAGCGCCACCGAGATCAGCAGCCAGGTGAGGAGCGGAATTCCGCGTGCGAACCCGCGCGCTTCCTTCAGTAGGAAGGTGCTGCCCGCAAAGATAAGGAGAGCCAGCGAGGTGGCCATCACGCATTGCCGCAGTTCCTGCACCGGGTTCAATCCCACGACCCGGTACAGACCGGCGCCCACATACACCGCAATGAACACCAGCAGGAACGGCCAATAAGAGAGGAGATACCGGAGATCGGTCCCGGGCCGAAAGAGCGACCAAAAGCAAACGCTGGAGACAAAGGCCGCGATCAACACGAGGGCATCGGTCAACCCGAGAACGGCGATGGTCAGTGCCGCGGAGTACCGCGGCGCATGGATCGCCAGGAACCGGCGGCGAGGCGCCGGGCGGGCGACGTGATCGAGGGCGGAAAGTGTTGCGGTGCTCATAGATGCGACTGGATAGGCGATGCATGGGGGAACGCAGCCGAGGCCGGCTGGCGGGCCGCGACGGCTTCCCGAAGGACGGATTCGAACCTCTGGCAGATAGCCTCTATATCGAATGCAGAGAGGGCATACCGGCGCGCGTTCTCACCGAGTGCCCGGCGCAGGGCTGGATCCGCCCCCAGTCGGCGCGCCGCCGCGACGAAGCCGTCGACGTCGTCCGGGCTGACGCAGATGCCCGCCTCGGCACGATTCAAGGTTGTGGCGGCCAGGTTGGCGGACGGCGCGGCGAGCAACACCGGCCTGCCCGCGCAGAAATAGCTGAGGACTTTGGACGGGACGGCAAAAACGCCAGCCTGGTTCTCTATAACCGCGAGCAAGACGTCGGCGGCGCCGAGCACATCCGTCATGCACGCGTACGGCTGGAAATCCATCAGGACCAAGTTCTTCAATGGGTGTCGTTGGATTTCGCGCTCCAGCCAGTTTCGCCCCAGACCCTCGGACACCACCGCCACGACGGCGTCATCGCAGTCTTCCAGGGCGGACGCAAGCTGGTAGAGCAACTCCGGCCTGTGCTTGAGGCCGAGCGTGCCGGAATAAAGAAATACCAATTTGTCCGCGAGGTTGTGCCGCGAGCTCCACGGGTTACGCTTGGGAACGGGGACCACGTCGTCGAGTGGTGCCCAGTTTTCTATGGTGTAGCTCCTGGCGGGATGGAAACCCATCGCCGAAATGGCCGTGTAAAAGTCGGGTGTAATGAACACCACGGCGTCGCTGTCTTCACAGACGCGACGTTCCAGCCGGTCGTAATGCCATGCCAGCGGAGCGCCGGCGGATCCGAGCTTTCGGGCCAGCACGCTGCGCAGGGCCAGGCAGTACAAGTCCTGCATCCAATGCACGAAGGCGATGCCGTGCCGCCGGCATTCCCGGAGCAGAGCATGCTGCACGTCGATAGGAGTGTTCGCCGAGAGGACTACATCAGGCCGGTAGAACTCCGTCAGCGCAGCCATCTCACGGGCGTATCGGCGGTGTGCGAAGTGCCGCTTCAGCATCGAATATTTTTCGAACGGCGCGCCCAGACAGACCGGCATCGGCAGGAAGGATGGCGGGTCGCGCGGCGAGGGTTGGAGCGGCCCCTTGGGGCCTGGCAACTCCTGTAAGTACAGGTGCATCACGGAATGCCCGTTGCGCGCGAGTTGGCGGCTAAGCTGCACCTGGAAGGGATGGCCCGCGAAGTCGTGCACGGCAATGCGCATAAGTCTTCCGCTATTGGGGCTGCGAGGATTCAGTCATTCGCCGCCGGCGCACCAGGCGAGCGGGGTTTCCGCTGTGGATTTCAAACGGGGGAACGTTCTTGGACACCACGCTACCCGCGGACACAATGGCGCCATCGCCGATCTCGACACCCGGGCAGATCAGCGCACGAGCCGCTATCCAGACGCCCTGTCCCACCACGATTGGCCGCCGGTACAGCTTCATGTGCGGGTGGCCCCAGTCATGGTTGCCGGTGCAGAGGTACGCGCCCTGCGACACGCAGCTATGCGCGCCAATTCTTACTTCGGCCAGGTTATCGATCCATACTTCTTCGCCGATCCACGAGTGATCGCCGATCGTGAGATACCAGGGAAACTTCACCCGAACACGGGGTTTTATGTATACTCCCTTTCCGACCCGCGCCCCGAACACACGCAGAAGGGCGGCGCGGAATCGGCTGGACGTGATGTAATGCGACGACAGCAGGGGCAATCCCGCGAAGTACCACAATGCCTCGATCAACAAGGGCCTGCCCCTGACCAGTTCGCTGTTGTCTGGCCGCGACAGATCCACAATGAGGGCTACGGACATATATTGGGGCTATTGGGGCTCGCAAAAGCCTAGTTATCCCCCTGATATTTCTTTGCTTTCATCCGCGTTGATCGGCGTTCATCTGCGGCTTATAATTTCTTCGTCTTGCAAAAAAACGGTCAGATCCGGATCCGCCAGTTACCGCGCCTCTCTGCGCCAGCACCTGTGCGTAAAGGTCCAGAAGTTGGTCCACGATGCATTCCCAGTCGTAACGTGACGCCACAAAGCGCCGCGCCGCAGCCCCCATCGATCTTAAGTGGTCCCGATCGGACAGCATGTGCCGCATGGCGGCGGCGATCGCGTCAGGGTCCCGCGACACCACGCGGCCCACGCCGGCCTCCTCGACTTCGGGAAAGTTACAGGCCGGGGAAAGCAGCACGGGCGTTCCACTGGCGAGCGCTTCCAACACCGCTACGGAGAAGCCTTCTCCCTCGGAGGGCAGGCACAAGAGGTCGGCCCTGGCCAGCAGATCCCGCTTCAGTTCTCCGTCTACTGGGCCGGTGAAGATCGCGTGGGAGCGCCCCGTGCCGGCAGTCGCCAGTTCCGAAAGACGGCCGGCGAGGCCCCATTCATCCGGTCCGGCCACTATCAGGGTCGCATCGGGGACTTTGCCATTAAGACGGGCGAATGCCTCCACGAGCAAGTGCGCGCCTTTCTGCGGGTGCAATCTCCCTAAGAACAGGACCACGGGCGCGTGTTGCGGAAAGCCGTAGATCTCGTGTAGTGGTTGTGTGGGTACGCTGCGGTATTCCCTTATGTCGACGCCGTTGGGGATGACATACGATGGCGTTGTGACGCGCAGGCTGCGATAAGTGAGCCGCTCAAAATCGGTCAATGCGATCAAAGCGGCGGCTTGCCGCATGATGCGCTTTTCGATCAGGCCGATATAAAGGCGTTTCTTCCACGGTCTGAAGCCCAGCCGCGCCGGATCGAAGGCGCCGCGCTGATGGTACATTAGCGGCACGCAGGACAGACGTGCCGCCCGAGCGGCGGCGAGTGTCGGATACACACACGGGAAATGCGTATGGACGATGTCGGCGCCGGGCGCGGCCTCCTGCAGCGCGCGCCAAAGTCCGGGCGCATAGAGATAGCCCGCCGACTTCGCCAGGTACGGAATGAACGGCAAGAAGCGTTTCAGCGGCTCGTGCCGCTTGAAGTAGCGCACCGTGACGCCATCGACATCGATGGGAACGTCGGCCGGCACATCGAGATCGCAATCGAGGTTAGCGGTCGTCGTAAACACCGAGACCCGGTGGCCGCGCCACGCGATTCGCTCAGCGACCGCCGACACGGATATGACCGGGCCTCCGGCACGATATGCGGGCTTGTAACTCGGAGCTACGTATAACAGATTCATGGGTCAGTGAATAGCCCGCGTGCTGGAAGAACGCTTGCTGACGCGCGCGGCTCTGATCGGAGCCACGACCGTGAGGGAGTGGTTTGCATACGAGACGGTATTTATGAAATCGTCCACTTAACGCTCGCGAATGACCATGGGGTGCTTGCCCACAATGGTGTGTTGTAAGTGGCCGCACTGCTGGATCGTGACTTCCGCGAGCAGCGGATGCACAACTTTCAATCGCCGCTGGATCTCCGCGATGCACTCCGCCGGAAGCTGGTTCGGCGCGGTAAGGTAAAGCCGGATCTGAGACGGCTGCTGAATGACCTGATACCCTGTCACATCGCCAAAAGAACGCACCGCGTGCGTGATCGCCTCGGAATGAATGTGCTCGCCGGTGGGCAGCAACAGGTAGTCGTTACACCGTCCGATTACTCGGCGGAACCGCAGTATCGGATGCGGACAGTCGTCTTCCAACTCGATCTCGTCGCCGAGTTCGTAGCGCACCAGCGGAAAGCACCGCGGGTATAGGCTGGTGACCCGGATGGCGGCGGCACGGTCCGCGCCTGCGGGTTCGGCTTCCACGAAGTAAGTGTTCCAGAATGTCTGGTAGCCGCCCGCCGGAGCTGTATGCGCGATCAGCCCCGTCTCGACGGAGCCATACTCCATAGCCACCTGGCAGCCGAACAGGTCACTGAGGAGTCGTTCACTATCGGCGAAGGGGAACCGTTCGGCCGCGCCGATTACGACCTTGAGACCTAGGGCGCGCAGCGGGGCCGCGAGGTCCCTGTTGGCCCTTGCGAAGGCGTCCAGCGCCACGCTGTACCCGACCAGGTAGCGGGGGGAGAACCGCAGCAGCGCATGCGCGGCGCGACGCATGTTTTCAAATCCGAGGTCGTAAGCGGAGAAGCGGCGATAGCTGAGCAGGCGGTCGAACAGTTCGCGCTTTCGCGCGTTCAGGAAGCCGCGAAGGCCGGTTCCCAACAGATGACTGTGCCCCCAGATGGTGAATTGGCGGTCCGCCGGTAGTACACCGTACCAGTATCGGCCGAGCCATGTGTCGGGCCGGGTGTGATCGAATTCGCTGTTCCAGGCCGGCATTTGCAACGGCTGGGCCGTCGAGCCGCCGGTGATCCGCCAGTGGTTCGGAGGCGCCAGCGCGGAGCGCCGCTCGGCCCTCGCGGTCTGTACCTGAGAACGCGTAGTGACCGGCACGTGCCTGACAAACTGATCCCACGAGTTGAAGCGGTCCGGTAGACCGATCTGTTTCTGTAGGGTGGCATAGAACGGCACTTCCCGGAGGATTCGCGACCATTCGCGGTTCCACATCTGCAACTGGCGCGAGGCAATGGCACGGGCATCCGGTGGATCCGCGTAGAGTGCCGCCCGCTGCTGCACGGGCCGCCTCAAAAACCTGTCGCGAAGCTGGCTCGCTATCATGACCGTGTCACGCGTTCGATGTGGCCGGCCCAGCCGTGGGGCGGTTTGAAGGGCAGCCCCTGAAGCGCCGCCAGATTCGAAAAGGCGGCGGAAGCGCCGTTCAGCACAATCCGTCCGTTCCGCGGGGCGCCGCCGGGACTGCCGCTCGCCTGCAGCGCTTCCCGGATCAAGGCAATGCGCGCCGGGTCGAAGCCCATCAAACAGGCGGCCGCCGCATCGCCCGCAGGCAAATCGTCGCTGAGCAGGAGACACCCGGCGCGGCGCGGAGAGGGCGCCAGCGGTCCGTTTCCTTCACCGGCGACGATGCCATCGACGATCATCAAATGCCGGCGTTGCGGGGAATCGGCGATGGTACCGTCGGCCCGTGCGAAGGTGACGATCCGGTAGAGGTCCAGAACCATGCGCCATGCGGTATCGTTGCCATACCATGCGCCGGCTTGCACAAATCCCGAAACGTTCAGAAGCCGCCGGATGTTGTAATCGGCGATGCGTAGGTTGCCGCCGAGTGTCGCTGTCCCGAGATTGTTGGCCTGGTCATGAAGCCGCGACAGCGCCATGCGCCACGCTCGGCTCCGAGGGTATTCGTCGCCGCCGTCCGCCGGTCCACCCTGGCGATGGTGCGCCAGGCAATCCTTCCCGGTTACCGCGCCAACGAGCCCTTTGAGGCCACACGTGACTCCGACTTTCTCATGTGTTTTCAGCTTGGGCACACTGATGAGAACGTCCGA
>JBEKUO010000184.1:0-11308 GCA_049514955.1 Bryobacteraceae bacterium
AAAAAGACCGGCGCGGAAACCAGTGTGCTGCGCAAGGGCGATGACGGCACATGGCAACTTACGGAGCCCAAGCCCCTGCGCGCGGATCAGGAGGCGGCCAATTCGCTGGCCACCACGCTCTCCAGCCTCAGTTCCGACAAGCTGGTGGAGGACAAGGCCACCGACCTTTCCTCCTACGGCCTGAATTCGCCCAAGTTAGACGTCACCGTGCTGAAGAAGGACGGGAAATCGCAGGACCTGTATGTGGGCGACGAAGCCCCCACCGGCGGCGGATCGTACGTCAAGCTGGCCAACGATGCGCATGTCTACACGATTGCCAGCTTCACCAAAACCAGCCTGGACAAAGGCCCTAACGACCTGCGCGACAAACGCCTGCTGACGTTCGATCAGGACAAGCTGACCAGAGTGGATTTGCAGCCGGCCAAGGGCGAATTGATCGAATTCGGCAAGAACAATCAGAACGACTGGCAGATCCTGAAACCGAAGCCGCTGCGCGCCGATGGCTCCCAGGTGGAGGAGTTGATCCGGAAGCTGAAGGACGCCAAAATGGACGCCACCATCTCGGATGAGGACGCCAAGAAAGCCGCGGCCGGGTTTGCGGCGGGGACTAAAGTGGCCGTGGCCATTGTGGCGGATGCCAGCGGAACCATGCAACTCGAAGTCCGCAAGGACAAAGACAAGAACTACTACGCCAAGAGCAGCGCGGTGGACGGCATCTACAAAGTCACGGCCGACCTGGGCGACGGGCTCGACAAGAAGGTGGACGATTTCCGCAATAAGAAGCTCTTCGATTTCGGGTGGACCGATCCAAACAAGGTGCAAATCGGCAAGGCCATTTTCGACAAGGTGGGCGACAAGTGGATGTCCGGGGCCAAGCAAATGGATTCGTCCTCCGTGCAAGCCGTGGTTGACAAACTGCGCGACCTGGCATCCACCAAGTTCCTGGACAGCGGCGGCGGCGCGCCGGTCTTGGATCTCATGGTGAGCTCCAACAATGGCAAACGCGTCGAAAACGTCTCCATTACCAAGCAGGGCGACACATATTTCGCGAAGCGTGAGAACGAGCCGAGCATCTATCAATTAGACAGCAAGGCGGTGGAGGAATTGCGGAAGGCCGCGAGCGATGTAAAGGAGTTCCAGCCGCCCAAGAAAAAATGAGATGGGGCAGGCGCTTTCGCCTGCCAACCTATCCAAGGGAGCGGCACAAGGCTACCGCGTGAATGGGCTTCTAACCGACCTCTACGAATTGACCATGGCCGCCGGCTACTACGAAGCCGGCAAGGTCCAGCAGAAAGCCACTTTCGAGCTCACCATCCGGCGTCTTCCCGCGCACCGCAATTTTGTCCTCGCGGCCGGGCTGCCGCAAGTTATCGATTACCTGCTGAACCTCAGTTTCAGCAGCGAGGAGATCGATTACCTGCGGGGCTTGCCGGCGTTTGCGCGGGTGTCCGCCGGATTTTTCGACTACCTGCGCGGCTTCCGGTTTACAGGCGACGTTTTCGCAGTGCCCGAGGGCACGCCGCTGTTCGCCGGTGAGCCTATGATGAGCGTGCGGGCGCCCATCGTCGAAGCGCAAATTCCGGAAACCTACCTGCTCTCCGCCCTGACTTTTCAGACTCTGATCGCGACCAAGGCGGCGCGCATGGTAGAGGCCGCAGCAGGACGCGCCGTGGTGGAGTTCGGGACCCGGCGCGCACACACTCCCGAGGCTGGCGTCCTGGCCGGCCGCGCAGCTTACCTGGGAGGTTGCCAGGGTACCAGCAACACGCTGGCCGGCTTCCGCTACGGGGTCCCCGTGTACGGTACCGCAGCGCATTCCTGGATCATGTCGTTCTGCGGCGAGACGGAAGCATTCCGGCAGTTGCAACGGGTCCTGGGGCCGTCCACCGTGCAATTGGTGGATACTTATGATGCCATCGAAGGAACCCGGAAGGCCGCCGCGCTGGGCAAGCCGCTTTGGGGCATCCGGCTGGATAGCGGCGACTTCGAGCGGATTTCCCGCGCGGCGCGCGCCATCCTGGACGAGGCCGGATTGCAGGAAGCCAAGATCATGTTGAGTGGCGACCTGGACGAACATCGCATTCGGGAACTGGTCGCGTCCGGCGCCCCCGTGGACGCGTTCGGCGTGGGGACGCAATTGGCCACTTCCGCCGATGCTCCCAACATGGGCGCGATCTATAAATTGGTGGAGTTGGACATCTGCGGCATCCAGCGCTTCACTGCGAAACTGAGCGAGGATAAGGCCACGCTGCCCGGCGCCAAGCAACTCTTCCGTTTCGACGATCACGATGTGTTAGCGCGTTCCGGGGAGTGCAACCGGGGCCAGGCGTTGCTGCGCCCGGTGCTGTTGGGTGGGAAGTTGGTGGAGCCGCTGCCGGATCTGAGCGCGGCGCGCGCTAGGGCCGCGGAGTCGCTCCGGAAGTTGCCCCCGGAGTTGCGCAGTCTGGAGCCCGGTGAACCGTGGCCAGTCCGCCATAGCCGCGACTTGACAGCTCTCATTGAACAAACCCGGAGGAACCTCGCATGAAAACCGTGTTTGTGGACGTGGACACGCAGATCGATTTCTTGTTTCCGGCGGGCGCCCTATATGTGCCCGGCGCGGAGCGTTTGCTTCCCGCCATCGCGCACTTGAACCATTTCGCCGCCGCCCACGGAATCCCGTTGATCTCCACCGCCGATTCGCACAGCGAGAACGATCCCGAGTTTCAGTCCTGGCCGCCGCATTGCGTGGCGGGGACCGCAGGGCAAGTCAAGCCGGCCGCGACGCTGCTGGAAAACAGGAGCACGTTGGGATCGCGGCCGGGCTCCGCTATCGAACTAGCCGGCCAGATCGTCGTCGAGAAGCAGGCGCTCGATGTGTTCACGAATCCCAACTTTGGCGCGCTGCTGGATCGGCTGGCCGGCGACCGCTACGTGGTCTACGGGGTAGCGACCGATTACTGTGTGCGCTGCGCTGTCCTGGGACTGCTCGGCGCCGGCAAGCGGGTTGCCGTGGTGACGGACGCCATCGCCGCGGTGAAGCCGGAAACCGGCGCGCGCACGCTGCACGAGTTCGCCGCCCAGGGCGGGTCCCTCACGACCGTCGGCGACGTTACAAAGTAGTAGCCACAGCCGATGGTGAGTGCCGCGCCGGCGCCCGCGATGTCCCCGGCAGGGTCCTAAAAATGTGCGTTCGAAATGCAACACTACGCCGCCATTGGTGAGCTCCCGCTTCGTTGATTGAGTGCTTCCAAAGGTGAAGATTGTGGAACGCGGCCGCTGGGGCGATTTTTGCGCCGCGCCCTCAGTCTTCCCCCGCCCCGAAACAAGCAGGGAGTTTTGGAACACACACCAGAGCCCCGTAGCCGTTCGTACCGCCGTAATCGGTGGTCTCGCGGAAAGCACGAGGCACGCTATTCGGCCAGTGCGAAGACGATGCCCGAGTTGTAGGCGCCACCTCCGTTAGTCGCTCCGTACAGGACGCCGTCTGCTCCTATCGCCAAGCCCGTCGGACCCAAGCCATTGCTGCTCGCGGCAAAGTCGCAGAGCTGAATTTCCGTCCAAGCGCCGTCTGCGGTGGCGGGCGGCTTGAGGACGTAGGCTGTTCCGGCACTGTCGCCATAGAAGGTTGTCCCATACAACCTGCCGTTCTCGCCTAGGGTCAAGGGCCCAGGCAAAGGGTAGGGGTGGCGGTCGAATGCAGGAAACTGGAGCAGCAAAGTCTCCGTCCAAGAGCCGCCTGGCGAGGCGGGCGGAGCCAGGGAAAAGACCACGCCACCCGTCTGGCTACCGCCGTATTCGGTCGTGCCGAAAAGCACGCCGTCAGCGCCGATCACGACGCCATGGGAAGGTTGGCTGCCATCGCCCGGGTAGCCGCCGAAGCTGTACAGTACCGCCTCGGTCCAGGCGCCGCCGGGAGTAACTGGCGGTGTCAGTGAGAAGATGGCTCCCTGATTCAGATCGCCGCCCGCAAAGGTGGTGCCGTAGAACACGCTGCCCTTGCCGATTGATACCGCGGGCGAGGGGGACGAGGCATCCGTGCCGCCTTGGAAGCTATAGAGCACTCTTTGGCTCCAGGCTTGATCCGCGGAGGTGGGGGGCTCCAGCACGAATACCGTGCCACAATTGAACGCGCCCCCATGGGCCGCGACACCGTAGATCTCGCCAGTCACTCCAAGCGCCAGACCGCCCGGCGTCGCGCCGCGCCCGTTGTGAGAAAAGGCGTAGAGCACCTCCTCAGTCCACGCTCCGCCCGCCGAGGCCGGCGGGGTCAGCGAAAACACCGTACCCAAATTGCTGGGGCCGCCCGCAGTTGTGGTCCCGTAGAGGACGCCCCCAGGGCCGAGTACCAGGGGCATCTCTGGATTCGCGCCATCGGTGCCGCCACCGAAGCTGTATAGGACCGTTTGGGCCCAGGCGCGGCCAGGCGAGCTCAGGGGTGTGAGGGAGAAGACGGTGCCGTCGTTATAAAGGCCGCCTTTATAAGTGCTACCGTAGAGCACTCCACCTTGGCCAACGATCACCGGCGCAACGGGTTGATACCCGCCGCTGGAGTCCGTGAAATTGTAGATCGTCGTTAGACTCGGCGGCGGATTCTGGGCCGCGCCGGATGCGCCGCACACCAGCAGCGCGATAACAATATCTCGAAGGCCCATGCGTCTCTCCTTAGGGTAATTGTATACCCAGTCGTTGACACTTGCGTGACAGAGCGGAAGGCGGTGGCTCGCTTGGGTGCTGTCAGGGAACCGTCGATGGACGTGTTCCGAAACTCGGTGGGCTTGGGGTGTGGCTCTCGTCATGATCGTGAGCGTGCTACTCCCGCGGCTTTGGCTGGCGAGCGCCTGTTCCAAAATCCTGAGGTTTTTGAACACGCCTGAACTCGAATATCGTACCCTTCCGAATTGTCGTCCTTACGATATACGCATCGGGCGGGCGATCTTTATGGGCGCTCTCTGGGGCGGCTTGTGCCTCCTGTAGATTGCTTCCTCGAGGCTTCGAGTGCAGCTCGCGACCCTGTTGCAGCGCGTCTCCTCAAGAAGCTGCCCTTGCAACCTATCAACCTCAGCGTTCGAAGTGCGCACTTCGATGGGCGGTCTCATCCAGTGCACGCTAGCGGCAATCTGCATCATGGGCGCTGCCGCAGATACCTGTTTATGGTCCCCGCCTCGGATCCGCTCAGGCCGATGCTGGTCACCCAAATATAGCTCGCCATGCTATATTGGGTTTTGGGCCAGGGCAACAGAATGACTGCCGGGCAATGGAAGACTGGACGCGAGAAAGCGGGCTTGGCCCAAGCTGCAGCTTCGCGTTCGTTGACGTGTCCCAGCCCTATCTGTCGCAACTCGAAAAGGGATTGAGAGTGGCCAGTGGGGAACTCGCCCGCAAGGCCGCCAGGCTTTATAAACTCCCACCCACGGCTCTACCCTTGCCCGAGTCGCTTGACGTCCACGAGGTTCCCCCCGACGAAATTCAACGTAAGCTTGCGTATCTCGGTTACCCTAGCTTCGAGCACGTTCGCCCCAAGGCGATGAGCAATCCCGCTGAAGTAGTGCTCAATGCCGTGGTGAAGCGAGACTTGGACACGCGCCTGGTTGAAGCCCTGCCTTGGATTCTGAGCACGTACCCCGATCTGAATTGGGCATGGCTGCGAGACCGCGCCAAATTGAATAACGCGCAAAACCGCCTGGGTTACCTGGTGCATCTCGCGAAGCAAACAGCGCGCGGTCTGCCGGGGCGCCAAGCTGCTGCTCAAGTCTTGTCCCGCTGGGAAAAAGAACTCGAAGAGGCCTGTCTCGCACGCGAGGGAACGCTCTGCCGCGATTCGATGCCGGAGCCGGAGCGCACCTGGTTAAGGTCGAATCGTCCCAAAGCCGCTGCCCATTGGAGCTTGTTGACCGGCCTCACAGCCGAGCAGCTACCGTATGCCGCGCATTGAAGAGCCGCCGGAGCCGTGGCGATCGTTTTTTCGCCGAAGTGGACGGTCTACTTGCTGCGGAGGTTCAAGTTCACTGCTGTGGCGGCTTCGTGGCAACGCAACTTTACGGTGTCGCCCGCACCACAAGCGACGTTGATTTTCTGGGCGTTGTGCCGAATGTTCGGAAAGAGCTGGTGGAAATGGCGGGCAAGGGGTCCGCCTTGCATCGAAAGCACAAGGTCTACCTCGACGCTGTCACCGTCGCCACGCCGCCCGAAAACTACGAGGATCGGCTGGCCCCTATGTTTCCCCGCGCCTAGCGCCGTCTCCGCCTCTTCGCGCTTGAGACTCATGACCTGGCTCTGTCCAAGCTGGAGCGGAACGGTGAGCGGGATCGTGACGACGTACAGCAACTCGCACGCGCGGGCCACTTAAAGCCGGAGGTCCTGTGGGAGCGCTATGACAACGAGCTTCGTCCGAGTCTCGCTCACGAGGCCCGGCACAACCTGACAATCCAATTATGGCTTGACTCTTATTGGTCGGCGTGATCCTCAGGGGCGACTGTCCCCTTGACTCAGCCGAACCACAACCTGTAGATTGCAGGGGTGGGAGATTATCCGCGGACACTCAAGGAATTCGAGGAGCGGTTTGCGACCGAACAGGCGTGCCGGTCCTATCTGGAAAAGTTGCGCTGGCCAACCGGATTCTGCTGCCCGCGTTGCCAGGGCCGGCGCGCTGTGCGCATCCGCGCGATCCTGATGCAATGTTACGGCTGCCGGCGGCAAACGTCGGTCACCGCGGGCACCATCTTCCAGGATACGCGAAAGCCGCTGGCCATGTGGTTTCGCGCCTTGTGGTACGTCACCAGCCAGACCAACGGGGCCAGCGCCCTGAGAATTCAGCAGGTTCTCGGCCTGGGCAGTTATGAAACGGCCTGGACCTGGCTCCACAAGTTAAGGCGGGTCATGGTGCAGCCGGACCACGACCGGCTGAGCGGCTGGATCGAGGTGGATGAAGCGTCTGTGAGCGTGGCGGGGCCGAAGAAGGCGAACAAAGCCCTGATTGTGATTGCGGCTCAAGCCGACGGGGCCGGCATCGGGCGTATCCGCATGCGGGCCATTCCGGATGCTTCGGCCACCAGCTTGCACAGCTTTGTCCTGGATTCGATCGAGCCGGGAAGTACGCTTCACACGGAGGGTTGGCACGGCTATGTGGGGCTGGACAAGAAGGGCTATCACCAGGAAGTATATTGGGGCCGCAGCCAGGGGCCCTCGCAGTTGATGCCCCGGGTGTATAAGGTTGCCTTGCTGCTCAAGGGCTGGCTGGCCGGCATCCACCAGGGCGCCGTATCCCACGAACATCTGCCGTACTACCTCGACGAATTCACGTTCCGCTTCAATCGCCGGCGCTCGAAGGGGCGCGGGAAACTCTTTTACCGCCTCCTGCAGCAGGCCGCCAACACCCCTCAGGCAACCTACCAGGCGCTGGTGGAGCGCGTCGAATCGGGCCGCAGCGCGCAGAAGCACTAGCGGTCGGCTGAGCGAAGGAGATACCATCTGCTGAGTTAAGCAGATAGCCACAGCCCGCAAGCGGAGTCAACACCGGCGCGAAAAAAAATAGTTGCGGCGGAGCGAAAAAACTGTTGACACGGGACCGTCGCCGTTCAATGATAGCGAAGGAACAGATTTTTTGTTCCTGGGTTCCAGCACGATGCAGAAACCGGCCATGAAGTATACGATCCCCAGCGCTTCCGAGTCGGAGAACAGCCGCGTTCGGATCAGTACACCCAGCCCGGCCCGGCGGAAAAACGCTGGCTGGATGCTTTCCGTGGTACGTTTTGGAAGCGTTCCGGCCCGGCTGCGCGACGGATGCCGGTTTCTTTTTCACACATGAGAGAAACTCGCCTCACCTTATTGCCGGACGAGCGTTTTACGATGCTCCTCCCGGCCCTTGACGAATCCCTGGCATCTATGGGCCGCAGCATCACGGCGGATAATTTCGCCTCGCTGCTCGACGAAACCATGCGCCGGGTGCTGCATATGGCGTTCAAACAAGCCGCGGCGGACGAGGGAACGGTTTGGCTGGTCGAGGAGTCCACCAAGACCCTGGCCGCCGCCTACAACACCGGACCGAATGCCGAAAAACTCGTCGGCCGGTTCAAGCAGCCCCTGAGCGCGGGCCTCATCAGCATGGTATTCGCGAGCGAGCAGCCTTTTATCGAAAATGAAATCTTCAAGAATCCCGAGCAGGACAAATCGCTCGACTCCATGCTGCAGTTGCAAACGTATGCCATGATCGCGACTCCGCTCTACTTCCTGAACGCATGCCGGGGAGTGATCTCCTGCGTGCAGTTGGCTGTTCCCGGTTCCACCGCTCCTCTGCCGCGAGGCTTCCATGAAAGCGACGAGGCCGCCGTGCGCCATTGCGCCGCGACCCTGGGGCGCTTGATCGACTATCGCGTCCTGCGAGCGGCCCTGGGATTGGAATAGGCAAACGCTATGACAACATGGATCGATCTTCAACAGGCTAGAACGGCGATTCATGACGGGACGGGAAGCGGCGTTAAAGTGGCTATCCTCGATTCCGGAGTGGAGGCATCGCATCCGAGCCTTGGTGGATTGGACCTTTTGGACGATCTGGCTGTTGTCGCGGACGGCCCCCGGCTGCGCGTGGTTGCCGGCCAGGGCCGGGATGCGTTCGGCCATGGAACAGCGGTAGCGGGAGTGATTCGCAAATTAGCGCCGGAAGCCGAGATCGGAAGTATAAGGGTGCTGGGCCACGACAACACGTCGCGTACCACTATCATCCACCGCGCTGCCCAGGAAGCGCTGGACCGCGGCTACCAGATTCTGAATTGCAGTTTTGGATGCGCGCTGCAAAACCAGATACTGCAATATAAAGCGTGGGTGGACGAAGCCTACTTGCGGGGTGTACACGTCGTGGCGGCCTGCAATAACGAAGATTTCAGCAAGCCGGAGTGGCCGGCCTGCTTCCCGTCGGTGATCGCGGTCAACATGGCGCGCACCGAAAACGACAGCGTCTTTTATTACCGGCGCGGGAGCCTGGTCGAATTCGCCGCCAGGGGCGTGGATGTCCGGGTCCCGTGGTCGGGAGGCCGCGACAAGGTGGTTACAGGCAGCAGCTTTGCGGCGCCCCGCTTGGCGGCTTTGCTGGCGCGGCTGTTGTCGATTTATCCGAACCTCGCGCCTTTGGAGGCGAAAGCCATTTTGCACGAGACCGCGGATCCGTGGGACGACCGCGTGGCAGCGGCAAATGTTCTTTCGAACTGACGGAGGTCTGGGAGTCTAATATGGGCAAAGTTCGTTTGATAACTAGTTTCGGCCTTTCGTTGATCAAACTGTGCCCCGGACACGTGGCTGCCTACGTATTGTTGAGCTTCATCAGCCAGACCGCGATTCCGCTGGCGCTCCCAGTCCTGCTGGCCGCCGTCACGAATGCCGGGCAAGCTCCCAATCCGGCGGTGAGTCCGGCCACGGCTTCCACGGAGAAACCGGCGACCGCAAATACTCCAGCCGCTCCGAACCAACCTGCCGGGGGACAATCGGGCGAGGCGCCGGACAAGGTCTCCGGTACCGGTGGCCTGGATATTACTTCTTCCTATCTGCTGTGGCTGTTCCTAACGCTCAGTCTGGTTCCCTTGGCCATTTTTTTCCGGCTCGCGCAGACGGGCATGGATAACCGCATGGAGAAACAGATTAGGCAGCGCCTGTTCGACAAAGTCATGCGCCAGCCTCCCGAGTTCTTCCACAAATACAATCCAGGCGAGCTTAATAATGTCCTGACCCAGACGAGCGTGGAGGCGCAACAGGCTCTCAGAAACTTGACCGTCGATCCGGTTTTGCAGTTGGTCAGCCTTTGCATTGCCATGTTCCTCATCATTTACGAACTCAAGCAGGCGCACGTGGAGCACGCTTGGCCCGTAGTCGTGCTCATGGTGGTGTTCGGAATGGTTTCAGTGACAGTGGTGCAACTGAAGGGGCAAAAGCCGGTCTACACATCTCAAATGGAAGTCCAGCAGCAAAGGTTTTCCCTAGCTGGTCTGACCGATTCGGCGGTGAAGGCTCCCGAGGAGATTCAGGCCATGGATGCCGTGCCGCTTTTCAGCGACCGATATTCGCGCGGCCTGGACCAGTTCATGAGCTTGAAGCGGCGGCAGGTGCTCACCATGGAACTGGTGAATTCGGCGATCGGATTTCCGCAGAATCTCATTCTGGCCGCGCTGTATGGCTACATTGTCTGGGTGGCAGTGCGGGGATCGAGCGGCATTCAGCCGGGCGTCTTCATCTCGCTGGCGTTGCTCACACCCCAATTGATGCTCCCTTTTAAGACGTTTGCGGTACTGGGAATCATGGCCAGCGCCTCCTGGCCGGCGGTCGAGCTGGTCAGCGGCCTGCTCGAGGCTGAGAACCGGATCAAGGATCGGCCCGGCTCGAAAGACGTCGACAAACTGAAGCCCACCTTGGAAGTCCGTAACGTCACTTTCCGGTATGAGCCCACGCTGCCGAAGGTCTTTGACGACCTCACGTTCAGCGTGCCGCCCGGCGGAATCACGAGCCTGGTGGCCCGCATGGGACAGGGGAAAACTACATTTTTTCGGTTGGTGCTGCGGTTCTACGAACCGGAATCGGGAGAGATCCTTCTGGGCGGACTGCCCGCCAGCGCATTAACCATGCATAGCTTAAGACGGCAAGTGGTGGTCATGTCCCAGTTTCCGGCTTTTTTCCACGATTCAGTCAGGGAGAATTTCCGGGTTGCGCAGCCCGACGCCACAGATCAGCAGATACACGATCTCTGTGTGACCACCGGCCTGTGGTCGATTCTCGAAAAAGCCATCGGGCCAAATCCTCTGGAACAGCAGTTCGCGGGCGGAATGGGGCTGTCCGGCGGGCAGAAGAGATTGTTTGCGCTGACCAGGTGCCTTCTGCGAGATCCTGCGTTCCTGTTCCTGGACGAGCCCACCACCAATATGAGCAACGATGAAAAGTATGCGTTGATTCCGGTGATGCGCAAGGCCTGCGCCGGGAGGACCGTCATTGTCGTCGATCACGACATCCCGTGGCTGATCAAATTTGCCGACCATTTCGTGGTGTTGGATAACGGGCGAATCGCCCAACAGGGTCCGGCGGAGCAGTTGCTTTCGCAGCCGGGGATTCTCACGGAACTCTACACGCTCACGTTGAACAACCCGGAGGAGCCTCGCGATAAGCCGCAGCCGCAGATGATGGCCGGTCAGGGTCCGCCCCCCGGGCAAACAGGCTCTCGTTTCGGCTAACGGCGCGCGGCGTGGCTTGTGAGCCGCGGTTTGAAAAGGAGAATTCATATGGATGCAGGGAAGTCACATGCAAAGAAAGCCAAGAGGCCATCGAAGAACCTCGAAGGTGTGAACGTGACCCC
>JBEKUO010000185.1:0-11291 GCA_049514955.1 Bryobacteraceae bacterium
GTTGGCCTGATCGAGCGGTACGCCGCGCACCACGTTGCCCAGCGCCGCGCCGAAGAATATGGCCAGCAGCGCGCTCGCGCCGCCGAACACCACATCCCAGAACGGCTTCCAAACCAGGCTGTCGATGTGATTCCGAATTTCGATCGAGATGCCGCGCAGAATCAGCAGCCATAGCACCATCATGAGCGGCAGGTAGAACCCGCTAAAGCTGGATGCGTACAACGCCGGAAACGCGAAGTAGAGCGTGCCGCCGCCGGCCAGCAGCCACACTTCATTGCCATCCCAAACCGGACCGATCGAGCGCAGCACCTGCCGCCGCTCGCGATCCGTGCGCGCCACCAGAAGCTGTATGATGCCCGCGCCCAGGTCGAATCCGTCCAGCACCACGTACATGGCGATCATCACCGCCACCAGCATGAACCAAGTCGTCTCCATCACGCCGCCTCCGGTCCGTGCTCGATCTCCTGGTACACCAGCAGCAGGAACAGTATGGCCAACACCGCGTACATGCCCATGAACCCGATCAACGTGAACAGCGCGTTGCCCGCGGAAACATGCGGCGACACGCCTGCGGGCGTACGCATCAGGCCATAGATGAGCCACGGCTGCCGCCCTGCTTCCGCCGTAATCCAGCCCGCCGTGTTGGCGATGTATGGAAACGGCGCAGACAGCATCAGCAGCCACAGCAGCTTGCGTTGCGCGAACAGCCGGCCGCGCCACAGCTCGATCGCGGCCAGCGCCATTACCGCGATGAAAATCGTTCCCAGCCCCACCATGATGTGATAGCTGAAATAGAGCAGCGGGATGTTGTCGGGCCATTGATCCAGCGGAAAGGCGTCGAGTCCCTTGACTTCCGCCCCCCAGCGCTGATAGGTGAGAAAGCTCAGCGCGTGTGGGATCTGCAGCGGGTTGTCGAGCCGGTGGTTCTCCACGTCCGGCTGTCCGATGAGGGCCAGCGGCGCGCCCGCTTCGCTTTGGAACAGGCCCTCCATGGCGGCCAGAGTCGCCGGCTGATGGAATGCGACGTTCTTGCCTTGCCCGTCGCCCGTCGGAAACAACATCAGCACTGTCGACGCAATGCCCGCGATCACGCCGACCCGCACGAACGTCCGCCCGTACGGCTCCTCCCGCTTCACCAAAAGGTAAAACGCACCCACCGCCGCCATCGCGAACGCGCCGGTCACCACCGCGCCTATCATGTTGTGCAGATACTGCCACAGCAGCCACGGGTTCAGCAGCAGCGCCCAAAAGCTCGATAGCAGGATCTCGCCGCGTGGTCCCAGCACGTAGCCCACCGGATGCTGCATCCAGGCGTCCGTCGCCACGATGAAGAATCCGGAAAGCCACGATCCCAGGAAAACTAGAAAGCCCGCGACCCAATGCCCCTTGGGTCCCAGCTTTTTTTCGCCGAACAGGAACAGGCCCAGAAAGCTCGACTCCAGGAAAAATGAAAACACGCCTTCCATGGCCAGCGTCTGCCCGATCACACCGCCTGCCGCTTTCGAAAAACGCGCCCAGTTGGTGCCGAACTGGAACTCCATCGGAATGCCGGTCACCACGCCCATCGCGAAGTTGATGGCGAAAATTCGCGCCCAAAACCGCGCCGCGCGATTGTAGTGCTCGTCGCCAGTGCGTAGCGCCATCGTCTTCAGCACCACCAGCAGCAGCGCCAGGCCCATGGTTAATTGGGGAAAGAGGTAGTGGAAGGTAACGGTGAAAGCGAAATGCAGCCGGTGGATGGTTAATGCATCCATGACTCGAAGCTCGCCTGCTCCTTCTCATGTTCGCACACCGGCGGTATGAGGCACATCACTGTACGGCCGGGTTTATACTTGAAGCATGTCCATCCCCAGCGATGGCCGGATCAGCAGGACGCCGGGCGTGTGCGGCGGCAAGGCCTGCATCGCGGGCCACCGCGTCCGTGTGCTCGATGTCGTCGTGTGGCATGAACACCAGGGCATGAGGCCCGACGAGATCGTGTCCCAGTTCCCTACCATCACGCTTGCCGACGTCCACGCAGCCCTCGCCTACTACTTCGATCACATCGAGGAGATCCAGCAGGAGATGCGGGAGGAGCGCGCGTTTGTGGAGGAATGCCGCCGCAATAATCCATCCCTACTCGAACCTAAGCTGCGCCAGGAACGGCTGGAAGAAGCGTCCTGACCGGTGTCCGTCCGCTTTCATTTGGACGAGCACATCTCGGCCCACATCGCAGCGGGCCTCCTGCGGCGGAACATCGATGTGACTACCACTGCGGACGCCGGCTTGATCGGAGCGACTGATAGGGCGCAACTCGAGTTCGCAGCCTCGTCCGGACGTGTCATGGTTACGCACGATGATGACTTCCTCAGGCTCCACGCGCAAGGTGTGGCGCACGCCGGCATCGCCTATTGCCAGCAACAGTCCATGTCTATCGGGGAAATGCTCCGTCGCGTGGTTTTGATCCACGATCTGCTGTCGCCTGAAGAGATGTCCGGCCGGGTCGAGTTCCTGTGAAGTTGGGGCAGTCCTCTTCGACTTTCGAAAAGCGTGCTCAATTTTGGGCGTTAGACTGGGAGGCGTTCCGATGCATAAGACCATTCTGGCCGTGCACGCCCATCCGGACGACGTGGAGATTCTGGCGACGGGCACTTTGGCGCAACTATCGGCCACCGGGCACCGGGTAGTGATTGTCAGCATGACGCCGGGAGACTGCGGTTCGCGCGATCGCGCACCGGACCAGATCGCGGCTATACGGCGTCAGGAAGCGGCGGCCTCCGCACGGCGCATCGGCGCCGAATATCGCTGCGCCGAGTTCCGCGATTTAGCCATCTTCAACGATGGCGCCTCCCGCAGAAGGGTCACCGAGTTACTCCGCGAAGTGCGGCCCGACGTGGTGATGACGGCCTCGCCGGTGGATTACATGTGCGATCACGAAGCGACCAGCGCGCTAGTCCGCGACGCTTGCTTCGGCGCGCCCGCTCCGAATTACGCGACATCGGCGGCATCGCCCGCGCCGGCCCTTTCCGCGATTCCGCATCTCTACTTCATGGATCCGCTCGGCGGTGTGGACCGCGAGAATCGGCCTGTGATGGCGGACTTTTATGTTGATATCGGGCCGCAGTTTGAAACCAAGCGGGCCATGCTCGCCGAGCACGCCAGCCAGCGCGAGTGGCTGCTCGCGCAGCATGACATCGACGATTACCTGCTCGCCATGGAGCGCTGGACACGGGAAGCGGGGCGCCGCGCTGGCGTGGAATTCGCCGAGGGTTTCCGGCACTATAAAGGACACCCGTACCCGTCGACACCGCTTCTCGAAGAACTATTGGGGCGGGTGATCCGGCCACGCGCCTGATCCTCACGCCGGACCGCTGGACGTCCCCAACTCTTCCCAGAGCAGCCGGAGCTCGCGCGTCGGATCGTTTTCGACGCGTGTTTGCTTATCGAAGATCATGGTGGAGCGCGTCTGCGCGTTGTATGGCGGCCAGTCCGGCAGGGCCTTATCGTTTGGATTGCCGGTTTTGGCGAACGCCACCCAGGCAGCCGCCATTTGATCGGCGAGCGCGTGTGCCTCGGCGCTGCCGCCGCAAATCGAGCCGCGATAGGCATGAAACACCAGCGGAACATCGGTGCCGTGGACTGCGCCGAACTTCCCGCCAAAGCCCGGCGAGGGCCACGTGAACAGATACATATAAGCGGGCGCCTTCCCCAATGCCGCCTTGCGCTCCGCCTGCTTGTAGGCCTCGGCGCGGAACCCGCGGTCGGTCATGGCGCGCACCTGAATCAGGTAGGGCGAGGCATCCGGGTAGGCTTTGCGATACAAAGCCAACACGCGGCCGGCGTTCGCGCCAAACGTACTCTTCGCCACCGCCTGGAGACCCGCTTCGTCGAGGTTGAAGTTGGTCAGCAGCAAAGCCGCTTCATCGAGGGCCGTGCTGACGATCATCGGCACATCGGCGGATACCTCCGGCGCGGTTGGATCGAACGGATGCCGCGGAATGACTGTGCCATCCACCACGGGCGCGAATCCGTTGGCCAGCCCGGCGCCGGCCACGGCTACCTGCGCATCCAGGATCTGCTCCCACGGAAGCTTCTGCAGATCCGCGATCCGCGCCTTGTCGAGGCCGAGGTGCTTCAGCATCTTCCCGGCGCGCTCGGCGGCGGTTTCGCGGCTCATCATCTTGAGCTGGGAACCGCTCTGCACGGCCGCGCGATGAAAGAGCCCCTTGGCGGACGGCATCGCCATTAAAGCGCTCGTCTTGGCGCCGCCGCCCGACTGGCCGAAAATCATCACCGTCTTCGGATCGCCGCCGAAGTTTTCGATGTTGTCGCGGATCCATTCGAGCGAGGCCGCCAGGTCCATCATCCCCGCGACGCCTGCCTGCGCGAATTCCGGCGGAGCCCCTAGCGCACCGAGATCCAGATAGCCGAACGATGCAAGCCGGTGATTCATGGTAACCACCACCACGTTGCCGAAGCGGGCCAGCGGATCGCCATCATAGCCCATGGCTCCGCCTGAGCCTGTGGCGTAGCCGCCGCCATGGATCGAGACCAGCACCGGACGCTTGCCGCCGTCCCGAAGCCCCGGGGTCCAGACGTTGAGCATCAGGCAGTCTTCGCCCATGCCGCCGGGCTGCGAATCCCAGTCGATCAATTGCACGTAGTCGCTGCGGGTGTCGGCCAACACCTGCGGCGAAACCGGGCCAAACTCGAAGGCATCGCGTACGCCCTTCCACGGCGCGGGTTTCTTCGGCGGCAGGAAGCGATTGGGACCGGCGGTCGAAGCGCCATAAGGAATGCCCTTGAAGGTGTTGATCCCGCCGAGCAGCATGCCTTGCACTTTGCCGGCGGTGGTCTCGCCGGTCACAAACAGACTGTTGGCGCGGAGGCCGCGGCTCGCGGCAAGGAACAGCCCGGCACTCCCCAGAAAGGCGCGTCGGCTGTGGGTACGGGTTGGATGATCCATGAGGACCATCCTCGCATAGCACCGGCCCGCGCGGACAATCAGCTTTGCGCTGTGCCATAATCCCGGAATGGCAGGCCCCGCCGCAGTTCTGGAACCCTCGTCGCCACGCAACCCGGACGCCCCCGGACCCACCCTCGAACCTACGGCGCTGCTCGATATTGTCGAGCGCTCTCTGCATGCGCGGCGTTCCGAGTGGCTTGTCCTACGGGAATTGCGCGTGGGCACCGGCCGGCGGAACGGCAACGCGCAGCGCCTCGACGCATTCGCGCTCAACTCCCTGCCGCATACCGCCATGAAGCGTGTGTGCTATGAGGTCAAGATTTCGCGCGCCGACTTTCTGACCGAGCTGAGACACCCGCTGAAGCGCCGCATTGGCATGCGCTATTCGAACGAGTTCTACTTCGTGGCGCCGGCCGGCCTTTTCGAGATTGCTGAGATTCCCGCCGAGTGCGGACTCATCGAAGCGGGCTGGGCGACATGCGCGGAATGGAAGCGCCTGATCGGCCGTCACGCAGGCTTCTTCAGCTATGATCCCGATACGCGCGCCTATTGCATGATCGCCGTCCCGGCGCCATGGCGCGACACTCCCGGCCCCACGTGGCAACTGCTCGCCGCTATGTTGCGCCATCAGCGCCGCGAATTGGAGGAGAAGCCTCCCGCGCCTCCCGCCCAGCAACGCTTGCCGTTGTTGTAGTGATGTTAGTGACGGCGAACTGAAGTTCGCCATTGGCAGGCGAAAGCGCCTGCCCCACCATACTCAGCCCCCAAACGTTCGCCGCAACATAGGGCCTACCACGCGCATGCCGGGTGCGGCGGCGATCCGCGCAATCCTTTGTTGACGCCGTTCGAGTGACTGGATCGCCCACCTTTCCCGCCGGGCCTCCTCCGCGAGAGCGGGTGGGAACTCGAACCGAATGTCATCGCCAGGGATCGGACCGGGATCGATCCGCTGGAAAGCGTCCCGGATCGCGGCGTGGGCGTAATCCTTGGCGGGAAGCATCAGCTTGCGAATTCGCTGCTTTTCGGGTGTTTCGGCCGGCCGATCGGGGTTGCCGGCAAGCACCGGAGTGAGGTTGATCTCCCATGCTTGCGGGCGGCCATCGCGCAGGCCGTAGTCGAGGCGCCCATACTCGATATGCGCCATTTCGAAGACCTCGCGTGCCCAGGCGGCGTGCGGATTCTCGCGCACGTACGCCATCTCCGCGAGAATCAAGCTCTCATCGGCGCCGCGAGTATCGTTCTTCGTCATCCAGTGCCGGCCGATGTGCAGATAGCGGGGCACGTAGGCGTCGCCGATCCGAAAGATGGAGTATTTGCGATACAAGCCATCCGCGCCAGCCGTTTCGCAGAATTCCACTACCAATAGTTGACGGCGCGCCAGTCCGCGCATCCAGAGATATGCCATGGCCCGCCGAAGCTCGGCCCGATCACGCAACAGCGGTGTGAGGCTTCCATCGTGTTCATTTGCTACCCGGACGAACACCGGAAACCGGACGGATTCGAGCGGCCCATCGGCGCGGTGTGCGCGAAAATCGTTGCGGCTGGACTCGTGGAGGAGCTGCAACAGTTCGTACCGGTGCACCACCTCGCGGACCGGATTGAAGACGGGCAGGCCGGCATCCCGCGCAGCGCACTGTATGTGGTGGACCATTCGCAGTTCGGCGTCCGTCAGGGCGTCGAGCGCTGTAAAAATCCAGGCTCCACGCGGCAGCGCGGGCATGCGGAACAACTCCGGGTAGGCGATCTGGTGCATGCGGTCGCGGAGCGGGCGTCCCCACTCGCCGGCGAGATAGTGGGCCAACAGATGGATTCGCGGCTCATCGACCGCGAAGTAGATCATCCGGCCTCCGCGTGGCTCGCCGCTCGGCTTTGTTGAGCGCGCCACATCTCGGCGTAGAGCGGGCATTCTGAAATCAGTTCGGAGTGCGTGCCTAGCCCTACGCAACGGCCGTCTTGCAGAACCAGTATGCGGGTGGCGTGCCGCAGCGTGGAAAGCCGGTGCGCCACCACGAAGGTAGTGCGGCCCCGCACGGCGGCATCTACGGCCCGCTGCAGTTTCGATTCGGAGAGCGAGTCCAGGCTGGACGTGGCCTCGTCGAGCAGCAGGATGGGGGCATTCTTGAGCAGGGCGCGCGCCACGTTGATGCGTTGCGCCTGCCCTTCGGAGAGCGCGCGGCCTCCCGGTCCGATCGTGGTTTCGTAGCCCTCGGGCAGTCCAGCGATTTCGTCGTGAATCTCGGCGGCGCGGGCGGCGTCGGCGACCTCCCGGTCTGAGGCGCCGGGCCGCCCCGCCCGTATGTTTTCCGCAACCGTACCCGAAAACAGAAAAGGCGATTGCGGCACCAGCCCAATGCTGCCGTGGAGATCGGCTAGGTGGAACTGCCGCAGATCGTTGCCGTCCCACGTAATGCGGCCGCCCTGGGGATCGAAGAAGCGCGCCACCAGGCTGAGCAACGTCGTCTTCCCGGCCCCGGACGGCCCCGCGATGCCGAGCGTTTCTCCGGCGCGGACCTCCAGCGAGATATTCTCGAGCGTCGGCCCTTCGCCGTACCGGAAGCTGACATTTTCGAAACGAATGCATCCGGGGCCGCCGTTTCCGGGGAGGGCGCCCGGCGCATCGGCAATCTCCGGCCGCTCCGCGAGCAGGGAAGCGATGCGGTCTACCGAAGCGGCGTTGCCCTGGAATTCCATGAAAGCCGCATTCACGTTCTGGACGGGAGAATGTAGCGATCGCACCGCCATCAGAAAAGCCAGTAGAGAGGGCCAGCTCAGCCGGCCGTGCAGCACCTGGAATCCACCCACAATCACCACCAGCACGATACTCAAACCGGCCACCGATTCCAGGAGCATGCGGCCCAGCGACTCGGCCCGGGCGATCTCGATACACGCCGCGAAGTAGCCGCGGGCCTGCCGCTCGATGCGCGCGCGTTCGGTTTCCTCGCCGCCGAAGATCTTGATCACGCGAATGCCGCGGAGAATCTGAAGCACAGAATCGTACAGCGCCGAAGCGCGGCGCCGAATGGTGAAGGACTTTTGCATGGCGCGGCGGGCGAATACCAGGACCGGCGCCACTACTACCGGCAGCACCAGGAAGACAATGACGGACAGCTTCGGACTGATCCATAGCGCGCCGGCTACGTAGCCCACGGCCAATGCCGCCTCCAGTCCCATGCGCACGCAGGCGGCCGCGGCATTTCGGGCCTTGGTGACGTCCAGGCGAATCGCCTGTATGAGATCGCCGTGGCTCTGCCGCTCGAAGAAGCTGACAGACAAGGTCAGCAGGTGACGCACAAGCCGGTCCAGCAGGCCCAGCTCGAAGGCGCGTATGATGCGCTGTTCGACCATCTGTCCCTCGTAGGTTAGGGCGCTCGATGCGAGATAACAGGCGAACAGCAGACCCGCGACTGCATACAGCGCCAGGGTCCGGCCCAGGCGTACTGCGAGGTAACCCGCGAGGCCGCCCTGCCCCGCAAGCACTCCGGCGAGGAACTGCTGCATGAGCACGAGGATGGCCATGGAGAGGCCGGAGCGAGCCAGCGAGGCCAGCCCGAAGCGGATCAGCAGACTCCGGTCAACGCGCGCCGCCCGGAGCAGGAACCGGCTGCCGGTGAGCGTCATGACACAGGCGATCCTGCCGCAACCATAGCCTGTTCGCGTACGGGACGTCCGGACCATCGGGTCACTATGGCGGCCACCGACAGGTCTCCTGTGACATTCAGAAGTGTTTTACAGATATCCGAGAAGGGTTCGAGCACTTCGAGCAGGATGACGGCTTCGATGGGACAGCCGGCGGCCAGATAGGCCGGCAGGGTGCGGAGCTGCGTGCCGCCGGGTAGTCCGAGCTCGGAGAAGCTGAGGAGAATGACCGTCAACAGAAAAGCGTAGATCTGCGATGGGTGCGACGGAACCGACCAGAAATGCAAAATCACCAGCAGCCGGCAGAGGGCGCTGGTGGTCCGGTTCACCTTGAATATGCCTACGGCCAGGGGTAAGACGACGCGCGCCGTCTCCGGGTTGGCGGGCAGCATCTTCTCGCCGGCGGTCAGCAGCGCCGGAAGAGCGGCCAGAGAGGATCGGGTACTCACCGCCACCATCTGCGGACCGAGAGCCGCGCTGGCGAATGCCCGGAAAGGCAGGCCGCCGGCCAGCCTTGTCAGCGGATACAGAAGCAGCACAAACGCAAGCAGGAGGCCGCATTCCAGCAGAATAAACTGGCCGAGAATCCCCACGATACGGGCGCCGGAGCTTGCGGCGAAGGTTGCCGCCAGGGCGAACATGGCGACCGGCGAGCACCAGATGATCCAACGAACCAGGACCATCATCGCTTCGGTAAAGCCTTCCACAAACCGGATAACCGTGCCGCCTTTTTCGGGACTCACTTGGCGCAGCGCCAGCCCGAACAGGATGGCGAAAACCAGGAGCCGCAGGAACTCTTCATTGACCGCGGATTGCATCAGGTTCCGCGGGACCAAGCCGACAAGCATGTCTCCGATCCCAGGAGCGGCGCTGGTTTCGCCGGCGAGTTTCCGCGCCTGGGCGGAGGCTGTCTGGCTCAGCGCCGCGACCGCCGTACGATCCACCGGAGTGGCACGTAAGATCGGCGGGACGGCCAGCAATACCATGGTCGCGCCCAGCAGCAGCAGAGTCACGTAGATCGCTACAGCGCCGCCCATGCGCCCCGCGGTCCGGGCGGTCCGCTCGCGAACCATCGCGCAGACCGTGTTGCCAATCGCCAGAGGCAGGGCCACCATGCGCAGCGCATTCACCCAGAGCGTGCCGATCACGTTCAGGGTTCCGAGGATGGTGCCGGTGTGAGTGCCGGCAGGCGACCCCAGAGCGCTTCCGACTGCCACCCCGGCCACCAGCCCGGCCAGCGACCAGAGGGTCGCCTGCCACGTGCCCCATCGGGATTTCGCGTCATTGGCTGAAGCCAAGCATCCTCCGGTCAACGGTGGGGCCGGCGCTTTCGCCTGCCAAGGCGAGCTAAGGTCTCGGTCACCCGACACTCCTTTGCGGCCTGGAGCTATGTATCAACTAGAGATCATCGCATACGGCACGCGAGGCGTCCTGCGCGGGCATCGCCCACTTTATCGGAAACGGCGAGCAAGTCCGAACCGACCAGCCTCCGATACGCCGCCCCTGAGGATCAGATTCTCAAGAAGGTAGCGTAGCGTCCTCGACAGCCTGGGAGTATTCCGTATCCGGCTACTCTAGGTGTGTCCTGGGAAGTCGAGTTCACCAATGAATTCCGATTGGTGGGGGCACCCTCTCCGAAGAACAACAGGATGATTTGGCGCACTCCACCCGGCATCTCATCGAATTCGGTCCCACCCTCAGTTTCTGCTGAAACGCCCAGCACTCACGTGGCCGTATCCCGCGCATCCCTGACATGCGAAGGGGCGGAAAGCGGTCGATGGTTCGTCGGGTATCACCCCGCCCTGCCCCATCCCTTACCAGCTCTCGCGCGCACCTCTCGACAGATATTGCCTGAGCGGAATGGTCCAGGCAAGAAAGTCGATCAGCAGAAACACCGGCAGCCGCGCCACCACGCGATTCGGAAAACGGATGCCCAACCACACAGCGGCAACTTTCAAGTAACGCAGCCGCGAAAAAAAAGCATGCAAGAACCCGAGCGCCCACATGGCTGCGGTTATCCGGGCGATAACAGGTGAGCCTAACAACGCCAGCGCGAGCGAAAGGCACGGGAGGACCAGCATCGCAAATCCCACCAGCGAGGTAAAAAGGCAGGCCGCCACTTCCCGGTATGCCCGGAAGCGCATGCCGTGGATCGCCACATTGCGGAGCCAGCGCGCCTGTTGCCGGAGATACGTCCCCACCTGCGTGTGGAACTCAATCGGGATCGACGCCTCAACCTCGTAACGTATGCGCGTGCCTTGCCGCAGCAGCCGCTTGCCGAGGTCGTAGTCCCCACCGGCGCGAACCTCGGCATGGAAGCCGCCTGCCTGTTCCAGCGCCTGGCGTCGAATGGCGCTGTTTGCCCCCGCAAGACCCGAGCAGTACTCGGGTTGATAAATCGAAGTGTACACCCGGCTGGCGCATTGACTCACAACGAACGGGATTTTGATCTGCCCGGGAAAAGACGTACACGGGATGCTGGTCACAACCTCTTCGTTGCGGCTGAGGATTGGCCCGAGAATCCGCCCGAACGCCGAGTCGGTGATGAGACAGCCGACGTCGAGAAGGTAAACGATCTCGCCGGTCGCTCTTTCCAGACATCGCTGCAAGGATTTTTGCTTGCCATCTCCCGGCTGCTGGGCGAGGAGAGTCAGTCGTGGATCCCCGAATTGAGACGCGATCTGCCAGGTAAGATCCGTCCCGCCAGCGC
>JBEKUO010000186.1:0-11291 GCA_049514955.1 Bryobacteraceae bacterium
GACGAACTCCTGCATTGCCTTGGCCTGCTCGTCCCTTTTGGACAAATACCGATCGCACATGGCCTCCCGCACGAGCTCCGAAATGCTGGTTTTCCGCCTCCTGGCCTGAACATGAAGAGCGTTCCAGAGATGATCGTCTAGGTAGAGTTGGGTCCGCCGCATAATGTATATTATACATCATGGGACGCTATCGCGGACGCAGGCCGGCTTCCCGCCCTAATCGGCCAACTTCCTCGAACCCCGTTTGGGGCCAACGTCCGAAGTTGACGAAATGTCCGTGATCCCGTCCAGCAGCGCGGGGGCGTCGCGCATGCGCCGTTCCGGATCTCCGATCGCCAGGTGGAAGATCTTCTGTTTGGATTGCGCGAGCGAGGAAAGCGAAACCATCAGTGCTACCGCCACCACCGGGAAACATCGCTTCATAAGATAATGACTCCGACCGTGCAGGCTATCATGAGGCGCCGGACTGCGGCGAGCAGCCCGCTGCATGGCCCAGCCCATTCCCGACCCGAAGCCGATCTCCCGCTTCTAATCCGTCCAAACTTCCGGATGCCCGGCGATTCATTCGGAACTCGCTCCGCCGCTTCCCGCACCCCCGGTTCGGGGCCGTTATGCAAAATCCCGCGGCAAGGTCGCTGGCGCCGGATCGTGGTGTTCGCATTGCGCCGACGCCTCAGACTATGCTTCTCTAAGGGGACAGGTTCAAATGATCGGCACGACTATCTCTCATTACCAGATCGTTGAAAAGCTCGGCGAAGGCGGGATGGGTGTGGTTTACAAAGCCCGCGACCTGCGTCTCGACCGGTTCGTCTGCATCAAGATCCTGCACCCCGAGCAACTGAAAGACGAATCGCGCAAGCAGCGCTTCATTCAGGAGGCCAAAGCCGCCTCGTCGCTGAACCACCCCAATATCGTCACCATCCACGAAATCGACCAAGCTAACGGGATCGACTTCATGGTGATGGAGTTCGTCGCCGGCAAGACGCTGCAGCAGTTGACTCCAGGCGGTGGCATGCCGGTGGCGGATGTGCTCAAGTATGCCATCCCTATCGCCCGGGCGCTGGCGGCCGCCAATGCGGCGGGCATCGTCCATCGCGACGTCAAGCCGGGCAACATCATGGTTGGCGCGAACGGAATCGTGAAAGTGTTGGATTTCGGCCTAGCCAAGCTCACGGCGCCGGAAGCGCCCGCCGACGATGCCACCCATACCATCCAAGCGCACACCGAAGAAGGCGCCATCGTCGGCACCGCCGCCTATATGTCGCCGGAGCAGGCGCAAGCGAAGCCGGTGGACGCGCGTTCCGACATCTTTTCGTTCGGCGCCATGCTCTACGAAATGCTCACCGGCCGCCGCGCTTTCCAGGGCGCCAACACCATGTCCACGCTGGCCGCGATTCTGGAGAAGGAGCCGGCGCCGCTCGCCGAACGCGACGCCCGTATCCCGCGCGAGCTCGAGCGCGTGGTCATGCGCTGCTTGCGCAAGGATCCGGAGCGCCGCTTTCAGACTATGGCGGATTTGCGGGTGGAGTTGGAAGAACTCAAGGAGGACTCCGATTCGGGGAAATTGACGCCCGCGCAGCCTGCCCGCGCGAGTCGCGGCCGGCCGTGGCTCGTATTTGGCTTAAGCGCTGCGCTGGTTCTTCTGGCTGGGGCCGGCGGCTGGCTGTGGTGGCACTCCCAGCCGCCGAGAACCGTGGTGCACCCGCTCACTCGGCTGACTTACACCGGCGCGGCAGTCTTCCCCGCCATTTCTCGCGACGGAAAACTGCTGGCGTATCAGGCGGCCGTCGGCGAGCCTAACCCGGACATCTGGGTACAACAAATCGGCGGCGGCAAGGCCATCCGGATCACGCACGAAAAAGAAGGGGCCGCCACGCCAGCCTTCTCTCCTGACGGGACGGAGATCGCGTACCAAAGATTGACTGGCGGCATTTATGAAGTCCCGGCGCTCGGAGGCGACGCGCGGTTGATCGACAGCGACGGTTTAGGCCGCCCTGTCTATGCTGCTGGAGGGTCGACGATCGTGTTCCAGCGCACGGCCGGCACAGACACCCATCTTTTCACCGCCCCCCGAATTGGAGGAAATCCCGTCGCAATCCAACCCGAACTGGCCTACGCTTACGGCGCCGTCTCCTCGGATGGAACCAAGCTAATCGCCCTTGCATATCGTAAAGGCAAATCCGAGCAGGACATTAAGCAGTGGTGGTTGATCCCGATCTCCGGAGGAAAGTTCGAAGAGGTCGCTCCGCCCTCGCTCCTACCGGGCGAACGCAACGCTCCGGTTCCCTTCGCCTGGACCATGCCCGACAAAAGCGCCGGCCGGCAATGGGTCGTCTTCGGCCGTAGGATCGGCGACACCTTCAACCTGTTTCGAGTGACAATCACCGACGATGGGAAAGTAACGTCCGATCCCGAGCAACTCACGTTCACCGCCTTATCGTCGGCTTCCAGCGTTTCCGATAACGGACGCATGGTCTTTCTCAACGCGGAGCTTAGCACAAACCTCTGGAGCTTACCGATTGATACCAATCGCGCGCAAGTAACTGGCGACCGGCAGAGCTTGACCCGGGTGGAGGGTATCCGCGACAAGTCTCCCTCGGTTTCCCATGATGGCAAGAAGGTTGCTTTCTTTTCCGGCAGCAATCTTATGGTCAAGGACCTGGCGACGGGACGCGAAACGCAACTGGTTCAAGATGTGCGAGTGGCTGGTGGAACGGGCCCTAGCATTTCGCCGGATGGCTCGTTTGTAATCTACTATGCCCCTAACAAGACCGCAAACGAGTATGATCTTTACTCGATTTCGACCGCTGGCGGTCAGCCGCGCCTAGTGTGCCGGTCCTGTGGGCAGCCGAAGGGCTTCTCATCCGATGGCACACGCTTGCTGACGCAGCTGGGCGATTCTGCCGGTGGCCGCAGTAAGATTGCGCTAGTTGAGTTAGCCACCGGCAAAGTGACAGTAGCATTGGACGATCCCCAGCACACCCTGTGGAATGCCTTCTACTCCTGGGATGACAAATGGGTGGTGTTTCTGGTTCAGACCGATCAGACCGGCCTTACCTTTCGCGTGTACATCGCGCCGGTGGAGAATTTCGCTCCAGCCGGGCCGGACCGGTGGATACAACTCACCAGCGGCGAATACCATGACGACAAGCCGCAGCTTTCTCCCGACGGCAATATCCTGTATTTCACCTCGAACCGCGACGGCTTTATCTGCATGTGGGCCCTCCGGCTCGATCCGAAAACCAAACATCCCGTGAGCGCTTCGTTCCCGATTCAGCACTTTCACGGCACCCAGCGTATCTATGCCGGCTTATCCAATCCAGCGGACATCGAGCTGAGCGTGTCCAAAGATAAGGTCATCACCAACCTCGACGAGTTTCATTCCGATATCTGGATGATGGAATTAGACCCCCATTACTGATCTACCTTACGAATTACGGCTGCGAATCGCTGAAGGGCTCGGCGGAAATGCTCGCCACATCCACGGATCTTTGGCGCGATACACCTCGCCCTTACCGCCAGCCCCGAGGGGGCGCAGGACCTCATTGGAGCCGAGTTTGTCGCCTGGCTGGAGTGGCATGTCCGCAAGTCAGCCTACCGTTCAAGATGGTCGCGGATATGGGGCCAGATAGATCATGAGAAGCGCGCTCGCGCCCTCCTTCGTACCATGTGGCCCCAACATTCCGGAAACTGCCCGTTACGATCACCCGAAAAGCAGGACTCCCGGTTCCCGGTGGCAACGATTCCCACGAAAGTTCCCCTTACACCTCAGCCACTTGCCGCCTTTATGCACCACAATCCAGCGCGGCTCGTGCTCTCATGAAACTGGAGACAGCCAGCGTGTCCGCGAATCCCAATTCGAGCATGAATCCAAAAGGAGCTCGGCGACCCCTCCGTATAAAACCCATGCACAAGAACGCACAAGAATTCACAAGAGCGCCGCCAACGCACCAAAACATGAAAAATTACCGAACAAAGCCAAAATATGAGGGTAGTCACATACCCTCATATGAGGGCACTAAGACGAACAAAAGACGAAACAGACAAAACCACCAGCCACCAGCCACTAGCCACCAACCACGACGGCCAAAGGCCGCCCCCGCGATCCGCGTTAAAATAACCCTTCCATGAAACAACGAATTCGCTCAACGACGGTGCTGTGTGCCGCGATGGTAGAGTCGTCATGGCCGGCGATGGCCAGTCACCCTCGGCCACGAGGTGCTCAAAGCCTCCGCAAAGAAACTCCGCCGCATCTACAACGACAAAATCATCTCCTTCGCGCGCCGGCATAGCTCCTTTCGGGGAAGTAATCTCATCTTAGAGGTGATATCATTCGGTTGGGAATGTTGAATCCACCCATGTCTATTCCGGCATTCCTTCTGGTATGCGCCACCGCAGCGTGGCCGGCGGAACGCATTTCAGCCGATCAGTTGGAGAGTATCGTTACTTCCGCCTGTTCGCATGGTGCCCCCGATGCACAGATCGCCAACAGGCTGGCCCACATCGAGCTTACCGGACGCCTCCCTCTCGGCAGACTCGAGAGTCTTTTGGCTCTTCCGATCGGGCCCCGCACCAGGGATGTGCTTCAGATCGCGGCCGATGCGAGCGCCTTCCTCGATCAGCCCCCGGGTCAAAGTCAGCCGCCCGAAGCTGCCACAGCCGAGCAACAACAGGAAATGCTGGCACGAGTTCGCGAATACACACTCGGCTATATCCGGGCACTCCCCGATTTTGTCGCCTACAAAATGACGCGGCGCTTCGACGATTACCCGTTCCCGAACGGCCGCACCGAGGTATGGCACAATCTCACTTTCAGGGACAGCGGCGCGGGCCAGTTGTCGTACAACAATGGCGTGGAATCTTACGTCGACAATGCGGCTGCCCATGGAGACCCCGAAATTCCCGAACGGCATGGTCTCTCTTCGTTCGGAGAGTTCGGCAGTATCGTCGGCGCGCTTTTCTGGAGCGACAGTCATATACAACTCACCTGGGGTTATTGGGAGCCCGTGAGTGACAAGCGGCTAGCGGTTTTTCATTACGCGATACCGGCTGAGCACTCCCGCTACACGGTCTCCTATTGCTGCGATCCGGCTGAGGGGGGATCCATAGCCGCCGCCTATCGAGGAGATCTGGCCCTAGACCCTGCGACCGGCTCTGTTTGGCGCGTGACTCGCGAGGCCCTCGATCTGCCGCGTAACTTCCCCACGCACTGGGTCAAAACGATTGTCGATTACCGTCCCGTCACCATCGCCCGCGCGTCGTATCTGCTTCCGGTGCGAAGCATGACTTATTCCGAGTCCACCCTCCGTAACGACGCCAGGGGCGTCAATACGGTCCGGTATTGGAACGACGTCCGGTTTGTGCATTATCAACGGTTCGCCGCCGAGGCAAATCTGCTCACAGGCGCGGAGACGCACGCTCCGGCAGGGGATGAGTCACTACCGCAACAGGCCCCGGAACCATGGTTAGAAACGGACCGCGCCGCGAAGGATTCCGAGCCGCCCGTCCAAACCTCGCCACCATCCCAAAGTGGAGTCGCCACTATCCGTGCCTCGGTGCAGCTTGTCGAAGTGCCGGTGATTGTGAAAAACGGCCACGGAGAACCGGAAACCGGCCTGAAAAAAGAAGACTTCGAAGTCTACGATAATGGCGTGCGGCAGGACGTGCGCGTCTTTTTGAAAGAGAACTCGGAATTGAAAGCGGCCGATACCAAAGCACCCGCCGTTTCCCGGGATCAAGTGTTCTCGAATGCGGACATGGACCGTCGCATGCCGGGTGACTCCACCTTCATTTTGATCGATACCTTGGGTATGGATTGGGCCGAGCGCGCCTACGCGCGCATCGAGATCCTCCGGTTTCTCCGCAATTTTCCTGAAGGCGCACCTTCCCACGCAAGCCTGGTCGTTGGAAGCAAGTTCATTCCGCTTCAAGAGACCAACCAGATCGTGAAACACCTTGCGGCCGGACCAGATTTCGCCCTCAATCCATTCGGATTTCGCCCTTCCGGTGAAGCGGCCAAATGGCGCTGTCCAATGTCCTTATCGGCCGCGGAATTTTACCTGAAAGCCTTCGCCGGGCTGGCCGAACATCTCGCCGCGATTCCCGGCCGCAAGAGCGTGATCTGGGCGACTGCCGGGTTCGCCCTGGTGAATTTCGCGGCACAAGAGAGTTGCACCCAGTTCACGCCGGCGCTGCTGAGAATTCTGAACAACGCGAATGTCGCGGTGTACCCGATAGACGCGCCCGGGTTGAAAACGGCCTTCGCGGACGCCACCACGAAGGTTCCCACTCAGGAGGGTGTGCCGACTTACGATCCGGCATTCGTCAAATCGGCATCCGAAACACATGCGGCACCTATCTACGCAAACAAAAGCACCATGCTGGAGCTGTCGGACGGCACAGGAGGGCGCGCATTCCTCAACTCGAACCGCATTGCCAGCGATTTGCAAACGGCGCTCGAAGACCCCCGCGGTTCTTACCGGTTGGGGTTCTATCCGGAATTGCAGAACGACGGCCGGTATCACCGCATCCTCGTGAAAATCGCAGGCCGGACCGACTTGTACGCGCGCTACCGCGAGGGGTATTTCGATAATGCCGCGCCGGCCGAAAAGAAGGGCATATTGCAAAGTGCGGTTGAAGACACGATGGACGCCACCGGCATTCCGCTAACGGCCGAACTGGAGAAAAACGGCGGCAAATGCGAGATGAAGCTGCGTATCGGACTTCGACCGGTCGCGTTGAAGGAGGAGGGAGGGCGTTATTCCGGAAAGTTGGAAATCCTGGTGGCAGAACGTAACGACGCGCCCGCCGCCCCAGGTAGCTTCGCCATGAAACTCGAGCAGACACTGGGACTGCAGTTGAAACAGGAAACGTACGAACAAACGATGCGCGACGGCTTCCCTTATCGCTACTCGTTCACTCACAAATCTACGATCACCTCACTGCGCGTCGCCGTGTACGATCCTGGTTCCGGCGCGGTTGGCAGCTTGACTGTGCCGGTGGCCGGATGCGGGAAATGATCCCCCCAAGACATGTATCCTGACAAGCGCGCTTGCGACTTCTAACTGTCCGCCACGATCACTGGAAAGGCGGGACACGGCGGAGCCGAAAGGCCACCCCCCGCCGTGCGTTAAAATAGCCCTTCCATGAAACAACGCATTCGCTCAACGACGGTGCTGTGTGTCCGCCGCGATGGTAAAGTCGTCATGGCCGGCGATGGCCAGGTCACCCTCGGCCACGAGGTGCTCAAAGCCTCCGCCAAAAAACTCCGCCGCATCTACAACGACAAAATCCTGGCCGGATTCGCCGGCTCCACGGCCGACGCCTTCGCCCTCTTCGCCCGCTTCGAATCCAAGCTGGAGCAGTTCAACGGCAACCTCTCCCGCGCCGCCGTCGAGCTGGCCAAGGACTGGCGCACCGACCGCATGCTCCGCCACCTCGAAGCCCTCCTCCTGGTCGCCGACGCCAAGAACACTTACATCGTCAGCGGCAACGGCGACGTGATCGAGCCCGATGAAGGCGCCGCGGCCATCGGCTCCGGCGGTCCCTTCGCGCTCTCCGCCGCCCAAGCCCTGCTCGCCAACACCAAGCTCTCCGCGCGCCAGATCGCCGAACAAGCCATGCTGATCGCCGCCCGCATCTGCATCTACACCAACAGCAACGTCACCTACGAGGAGCTCGCCTGACATGGTCATCTACCTTCCCAGCCAGTCCGTCGATGAGGAGCCTATCCTCGACGAGCTCACCCCGCGCGAAATCGTCCGTGAGTTGGATAAGCACGTCGTGGGGCAGGCCGAAGCCAAGCGCGCCGTGGCCATCGCGCTCCGCAACCGCATACGCCGCCAGAAGCTGCCGCCCGAAATGGCCGAAGAGGTGATCCCCAAGAACATCCTCATGATCGGCCCCACCGGCGTCGGCAAAACCGAGCTCGCGCGCCGCCTCGCGCGCCTGGCCAACTCGCCGTTCATGAAGGTGGAGGCCAGCAAGTTCACCGAAGTCGGCTATGTGGGCCGCGACGTGGAATCCATGATCCGCGACTTGGTCGACATCGCCATCGACATGGTGCGCGAAGAGCGCCTCGACGAAGTTTCCGACCGCGCCGAAGCCAACGCCGAGGAGCGCCTGCTCGATCTCCTGATGCCGCCCCAGCCGGAGGCCTCCGAAAGCGCCGAACGCACGCGCGAAAAGCTGCGCGAGCGCCTGCGCGATGGCAAGCTCGACGAGCGCCTGGTCGAGCTCGAAGTTAAGGACCGCGGTCCCAGCTTCGAAATCGCCACCCAATCCGGCATCGAGGAGATGAACATCAACGTCAAGGACATGATCGCTCCTTTCCTCGGCCAGCGTACCCGCAAGCGCAAAATGCGCGTCGCCGAGGCGTCCGATTACCTGGTGCAGGAAGAGGAGCAGAAGCTCATCGATATGGATCAGGTCACGCGCGTAGCCTTGGAGCGCGTCGAAACCAGCGGCATCATCTTCCTGGACGAAATCGACAAGATCGCCGGCCGCGAAACCGGCCATGGCCCGGACGTCAGCCGCGAGGGCGTGCAGCGCGATATCCTGCCCATCGTCGAAGGCACCACCGTCAATACGCGCTACGGTTTCGTGCGCACGGACCACATCCTGTTCATCGCCGCCGGCGCCTTTCACGTCTCCAAGCCCAGCGACATGATTCCGGAATTGCAGGGCCGCTTCCCCATCCGCGTGGATCTGAAAACGCTCACGGTGGAGGATTTCATACGCATCCTCAAAGAACCCAAAAACGCGCTCGCCAAGCAGTACGCCGCGCTGATGGAGACCGAAGGCATCAAGCTGTCCTTCACCGATGACGCGCTGGAAGAGGTGGCCAAATTCGCCGCGCAGGTCAACCTGAGCTCCGAGAACATCGGTGCCCGCCGCCTGCACACCATCATGGAGAAACTCCTGGAAGAAGTCTCCTTCGAAGGTCCCGATCTGAAAAAGAAAACCGTCAAGGTAGACGCCATCTACGTGCGCAAGCAACTAGCCGACATCGTGAAGGATCAAGACCTGAGCCGCTACATCCTGTAGCGTGGCGCAGGCACTCCTGCCTGCCGCGCCGGCACTCCTGCCGGCGCAGGCGAGCCCTGCTCGCCTAGCTGCTCAACAGCGCTAGAATGAAATCCAACTCCGGAGGCACCCACATGAATCGCCGAGACCTAATCAAAACCGCCGCCCTAGCCGGCGCTCTCGCCCCCCAAACCCGAGCCGCGCCCAACGACCGCATCGGCATCGGCGTGATCGGTTGCGGCGGCATGGGCCGCATGGATCTGTCCGACTTCCAGAAGCAGCCCGAAGCCGAAATCGTCGCCGTATGCGATGTCTACGCGCCGAACCTGCAGCAGGCGCACCAGCTCACCAGCGGCAAAGTCGCCACCTACACCGACTTTCGAAAGCTGCTCGAAGACCGCTCAGTCGACGCCGTAGTCATCGCCACGCCCGATCACTGGCACCCGCTCATCACCGTCGCCGCGTGCCATGCGGGTAAGGACGTCTACGTCGAGAAGCCCGTATCCAACGTGGTGCGCGAAGGCCGCCTGATGGTGGAGGCCGCCCGCCGCCACCAGCGCGTTGTGCAGGTCGGCTTGCAGCAGCGCTCTGGATCGCACTTCCAGCGCGCCGCCAAAATCGTGGCCAGCGGCGAGCTTGGCGAGGTCCATTATGTGCAGGCCTGGATCCACGAAACCGAGTCGCCGGAAGGGCTCGGCACGCCGCCCGATTCCGAGCCGCCCGCCGGCCTCGATTGGGATTTCTGGCTCGGCCCCGCGCCCAAGGTGGCCTTCAATCCGGAGCACTTCCTCGGCAACTGGCGCTCCTTTCTCGCTTATGGCGGCGGCCGCATCACGGACTGGGGCGTGCACCTGGTGGATATTGTGCACATGGCCATGGGCGTGGATCGTCCGTCGTCGGTCACCGCATCCGGCGGCAAGCTCTATTTCCGCGACCGCCGCGACACGCCCGATACGCACGAAGTCACTTGGGAATATCCGGGCTTCCTCGTGCATTACACCTGCCTGCATCACAATTCATTCGGACACAATGGCGACCCCGGCAACAAGCCTTTCGGAAGCTACGGCATACAGTTTCACGGCACGCGCGGCACGCTCTTCGTGGACCGCGCCGGCTATGAGGTCACGCCGCACATGAAGACTCGCATGGAGCCCGGCGGCATCTCATTCCGCGCCGCCTTCGACGACCTCACCGGCGTCAGCATGTACTACGAATTGGAAGGCTCCGCCGGCCGCGGCACCAGTTCCGTGCAGCACGTGCCGCACGTGCAGAATTTCCTGAAGTGCGTGAAGACCCGCGAGCTGCCCGTGGCGGATATCGAAATCGGCCATCGCACCACCACCGCATGCCACCTCGGCAACATCGCGCTACGCGTAGGACAGAAGCTGAAATGGGATGGCCAAGCCGAGCGCTTCATCGGCAACGAAGACGCAAACGCGTTATTGATCCGCCCCTACCGCGCACCCTGGAAACTGGAAGGCATGGAAGCATAGCCGCTGGTGGGCCAATGTGGGGCAGGCGCTTTCGCCTGCCAACCGAGTTTGGCGATGCCGCCCGGAAACGTATAGGTCTGCCCGGTCTCGCTCGTTTGCGCAAGCACCAAGGCGGCAAGGGTCGGCAACGCTCCGAATATATGCAACAGCTTACGCATGATCACCCCTCCAAAAACCAATGCCTTAGGGGGCGGCGATGATCTTCAATTCCGTGCTGCCATGCAGCGTGCGGTTGCTTCCCCTTTGCACGGCAGTCGCCGTCGTCGTGATGTTCATCCCAGCCGGACCGACGTAGCCATTGACGGGCGGGACGTATCCTGTGCCGAAGACCATTGTCGAAATCGGTAGGGCAGTTCCCCCAGAGCCGCCGGTTTGCACGACGGTCCCGCCTTCTAACAACTGGAAGGCGGAACTCACGGTACCCTCCCAGTTTTCCGTCTGGAAAACGGTCAAATACACCAGCGAGATTGGCGTCGGCGTGTTGCTGAGGACCTGGTATGGCGCGAGAGCCAGGGCGCCCGCCGGCAGCCCGAAGCAGGAAAAGCCGTCGCCCGTCACGCACGGAATAAACATCGCGCCCGAAAGTGCGAGGTACTGGCTAATCCCCGCGATTACTTGCAGGATGCCGGGGCCCAGAGTGGCGGCGGCCTGGAGCGACGCGCCATGCTTGACGACCTCCAGCGCCACGCTAGACTTCAGTGCTACCGGCGTACCTCCACCCGCGGGCGTCGCCGTGGTCGTAGCGGTTAGCTTGGCAGGTCCAACGTAGCCGTT
>JBEKUO010000187.1:0-11262 GCA_049514955.1 Bryobacteraceae bacterium
GGCGCCGGAACTGTGCGGAGCCCGCCGGAACGTAGACCCAGTCGCGGTCATGCAGATGCAGCACGGCCGCCGCCGGAACTGTGGCGCGCACTTCTTTGTGGGGGCCGCGGAACGTCGCCGTGACGAACATACCCAGCCGCATCAGTCCTCCCGGAGTAGGCATTTCCAGGCGGACCTTCGCCGTCCGTAGGTTGGAGTCGAGAACCGGGCTGATATTGCCGATGCGCCCCCGGAACGCTTGGTTCGGGTAAGCGTTCAGCTTGACATCCGCGTACTCGTCCAGATGGACCTGTGACAGGTCGTTCTCATACACGTCGCAAAGAATCCAGATCGAAGACAGATCCGAGATGATGAAGGGATTCGGTGAAGCCAGGCCTTGTACGCCCGCGGCCGCGGTAACTTGCTGGTCGGTAATCACGCCGGAGACAGGCGCACGCACCTCTACGATGGCCGACGGGTGATCGGGGTCCGCGCCCAGCACGCGAAGGTGGTCCAGCGTGGTTTTGACGGTGACCTGGGCTTTGGTCTCAGTGTCCTGGGCGACTTCCAGATCTTTCTGCGCGATGGCGCCTTTGTCGTATAGGATCTTGGAGCGGTCGAGCTGTGCGCGCGCCAATGTTTCGTCGGCCAGCGCCTGCTCGTAATCGGAGTATGCCCCGGCGATATCCGCGCTTTGCACTTTCATGAGAAGCTGGCCTTTGGTGACAGTGTCCCCCAGCCGGGCGTGGACCTCGATGACACGGCCGGAGGCCAGCGAAATCACGGGGATTTGCCGCGAGACGTCCGCGCTCACAACTCCGGTCACGTTTAGCTCCGGGGCTTCGTCGCGCTCGCCCGCCGTTGCAAGTGGAAACTTGCTGGGGTCGTCCACTTTGAACAGGCCCGCGTTTTGGACGTGCTCGACTTCAGCGGGTGGCGGCGCCTCGGCCTTTGGATCGGCGTGGCCCTGCGCGCTGCAGCCTGCCAGAATTAGGGCGAGGCATAAAATAAGAAAGATTAGTTTGCGCGGACAGGAGTGTCCGCGCGGCAGGCAAGAGTGCCTGCGCCACGTGTGTTTCATTGGATGACCTCGCGGCCCACCGCTAGATTCAACTGACCCGCGGCGGTTAGATAAGATCCCACCAGGTTCAGATAGCTGGTTTGCACGGTCCGGTAATCCCGCTGGGCATCCAGGTAATCCACCAAAGACGCCTGACCGTGCTGGTAGGAAAACGCAATGGTGTCGCGCACGCTGGCGGCCGTCTGCAGGTACTTCGTCTTGTACGGCCGCAGGAGCGTCACTGTATTAACAAGGGTTACGTAAGCGGAATCCACGTCACTGAAAACCTGGGCCTGCGTAACGTCCCGCAGCCTCTCACTGCGGGCGATGTCCAGCCTGGTGCGCTCCTTCTCACCCTGGTTCCGATCGAAGAAGCGCAAGGGAATGGTGACACTGACTCCCATGTATACAGGGATGGGAGGGTTGCGCGCGAAGTCCACGCCGAAGGTGGGATCGGTGGACCCATTCGCAACAGCCAGCCGGTAATCGGTCTGCGCCTTGTCGATCGATTCGACCGCGGCTTTCAAATCCGGGCGCTCTTCCAGGGCCAGGCGTCGAAACTCTTCCTGAGGCATAATCTGCTCGCTAAAATCGAACGGACCGGTCACGTCAAATTGTTCGATCGGCGTCCGGTCATTCAGCAACTGCAGAAGCTGGATCTTCGCTGTCCGAAGGTTCACCTCGGCGGTCTGGAGATCCGACTCGTAATTCACGCGTTGCAGTTCGAGCCGGTCCAGATCCACATGCGCAATATCGCCTGCCTTATAACGGTCCCGGTCGATGGAAAGCTCATGATCGAAGTAAGCCAGGTTGTCCTTGGCGAGTTGGAGTACTGCCTTTGCCTGCAGCGCCTGCACAAATGCGCTGCGCAGATTGAAGACCAAGGTTCGTTCCTGATCCGCCAACTGCGATTCGGCGACGGCGGTCCCTTTCTGCGCACTCTCCAGCCGCAATTCACGCTTGTGCCGCCGCTCGTGCAAATAGCTTGCCGAGACGAACGGCAACGCCTCTGAGAATGGGCTGTATTTGTCGATCGGATTCTTGCTGAAAGGGTTGATCTGATCGAGACTACCGGTGATGTCCGGGTTTGGACGCAGATAAGCCGTGACCTCCTGAGCGCGGGATTCGTCGATGCCGATCCGGGCCGCCCGCAAGGTTGGGTTCGCTTTTTCAAATTCGTCCCGCACTTGCTGCCAGGTCAGAGTCTTTTGCGCGAGCGCGACTTGCTTCAGGCAACCCGCCAAGAGAAACCCAATCCAGAGCCGCGTCAACAGGCGCTGCATGCCACGTCCCTCCAGAGATATCGGGTGTCTGTGTTCACGCGGAAAACCATCGTCTGCCGGGCGGGGAAGGCCCGGCTGCATTGAGGCGCACGGGCGTCTCACTCGATTGTATCGTATGCCCGGCTGGTCAATCCTGCGATTCCGGTTCTATCTTTCGGCCAGCGTTAGCCTATCTTCCAGCCTGCGGGCCAGAGGGACTGACGGTAAGCATTCACGATTCCGTAACAAATTGCGCCGGACCAGTTCAACGTGAATCGTAACCTGCGGCGCAGGGGTGCTAAAATCGTGGCGCAATGCGAATTCGACTTTTCCTACCCTTAGCCGTAACTGTTTTCGCGGCCACCGTGCCGGTGATCAAGTGGAAGACCGGGGATCGTAGCCGGCCTTTGCCCCCCATGGTGACGCCGGGAGAGCCCAGCACGGCGGAGCATGCGGGCACGGCGCCCTCCGATGCCGTGGTGCTTTTCGATGGAAAGGACCTTTCGGCCTGGCAGCAGAAGGGCGGTAAGCCGCCCGCCTGGAAAGTGCGGGACGGTTATTTCGAGGTCTATCCGCCCAGCGGCGACCTGGTGACCAAACAGGCTTTCGGAGATTGCCAGTTGCATGTCGAGTGGGCCACCCCGACCCCGCCCCACGGCACGGATCAAGAGCCGGGGAACAGTGGCGTGTACCTGCACTCCCTGTACGAAATCCAGGTGCTGGAGTCCCACCAGAACAAGACCTACGCCGACGGCCAGGCGGGCGCGATGTATTGCCAGTATCCGCCGCTGGTCAACCCCAGCCGTCCGCCGGGCGAGTGGCAGACTTACGACGTCGTCTTTCACGGCCCGCGGTTTTCGGGGTCGACGCTGGGGGAACCGGCCACGGTGACGCTGCTATTCAATGGCGTGCTCGCGCTGGATCGCGTGTTGCTGACGGGGCCGACGGCTTACATGCAACGTCCGCCCTACAGCCCGACGCCGGCCAAACTGCCGCTTCTGCTGCAGGACCACGGCCAGCCGGTGCGCTATCGCAACATCTGGATTCGGGAGCTGCAGTAGATCGTTGGTGGTGGAACATCTACGGCGTTGGCAGGGACCGAACTTGCAACACCCGATGCGAGATCGCCTGCGGACTGTGGCTGCGCTCCCGTCTCTCAGGCTGATCTCATGGAACATGCTGGCCCTTGGGCGCCTGAGCAGGGAGCAGAAACGCCTTGATCAACTCACCCTCACCGCAAACTGTCATGCCTGAGAATCGCTTGTACCACTGGCCCTCGGGTACCGCGGGCTCGCTGTCGAGCCACTTCGCCAGCAGTTCCAACTGAGACGCGGGAATCTTCCGGCTCTGTACGCGGTCCAGCAGATGCAGAAGGAGGGCGGGCGGAACATTTTGGCGGCGGACTCTCGGCACACCCTGATCCTGGATTCCCGGGCTTAGATACCGTAGAAGCCGCGCGTGAGACGCTCTTTGATCTGCGCCGCCTCGACCGGAGTCGTAGCCGTAGCGAGCCGCTTGGCTAGCAAGCCCAATTCTTCGGGGCCAAGGCGGTTACCCTTACCCTCCAGCACGGTAAGTTCGGCGGTCTCGAGGGAGACCTCTTCCCCGGTTGGCTTGCGCGCCACGACCGTGCTTCCAGTGATCGCCTGTCGCACGAACCAGTGATAGACGGCCAGTGCGCTCTTGATCACCTCAGTCCGCTTGGAGCCTGTTAGCGCGGCCATCTGATCAACCAGCACAAGTTCGGTTGGTGTCAGGACGGGCTGTATCCTCGCCATACTCAGATGTCCTCAGTTTCTGTGCTTATTCTACTCTTTTCTGCGCAAGCTGACGACTGCGAGCTTGCAGTGCCGAAGTTGCTGCTGTCCAGAAACAGTTGCTCACTACATCCGCTCGGCGCGTGCGGCCAATGAGCAGTGCGTCAGCTTGCAGCGGCACAAATATTCCAGCAGCAGGATCATCTTGTGCTCCTGATCGCTGAGGCAGCCGGCGGGCGCCGGCCGGAACCGATCGAAGTGGGCGATGCCGTCGGCCAACTGGCTGCGGCTGCAGGCGGTGTCTCCCCACGATTCCAGAACGCAAGCGCCCAGAAACTCGGCAATGTACTGCAATTCGTCGGTGGAAAGGCCCTGCAAGAACTTCCGGGCCTTCCTTTGAAGGCGCTCTTCGACACACGCGGTGGCCGCAGAAACCAAGGCTCTTCGCACCCGGACTCCGTCTCTAGGCGAGCAAAATCGTCGGTGCTGTAATTATGTCGAAAAGGAAAGCCGGACGCAAGGGGAGTACAGCTCGCCGAAAAGTACTAGAAGGGCCCTGGTCCGAAACAAGCATCAAGGGAAGCTCAATACGTCGTTGACGTGCGGCGGGCAATCGCGGTGATGGCCACTGTCCTGGCGGCGGTGTCGAACTGCGAAAAAGATGCGGTAGTTGCCGACACGGCGACGCCAGCGGTTGCCGGCGCCTTCCAGCTTGATGATGTCACCCGAGAAAAGACCCGCCTCCAGCGACCGGAGCGCGGCGCCAATCTTCTCCCGGTCTCTAGCGGGAAACCTTACGAGTTGCTTTTGCGCCGCCCTTGCGGCGCGGATGTCCCAGGCCACGCTGGAGATCGGTTAAGGTTACGTATTCGCCGCGGGCAATCTCGACCTCGCCTTTTCGGATGGCCGCGAGTTCAGCCTTCGTCGCCTTATAGATTGGCCGCTCCCCGGCTGTGATGGTGATGGTACGTTGGGACGCCCTAAATTCAAGCTGGTCTCCAGCCTTAATGCCTGCCTGACGACGCACTCTGCGCGGCACTACAACCTCAGCGTTCGATTTAAGGACGACGGTCATGGTATTCGCTTCGGATTTCAGGCTTCAGAACCTTCATCTTTAACATAGCAAATACGCGGACTGCCACTACCCGCTACGGCGCTGGCTCCACGTGCACCAGCACATCGGCCACCCAGGGCAGCGTTTCTTTGATGGCGATGCGCACGTTGGTGGCAATATCGTGCGATTGGCGGACGGTAATTTCGGGATCCACTTCGAGGTGCAGGTCCACATGGTATTGCAGGCCGGTCTTGCGCGCGTAACACTTCTCCACACCGCGCACACCGGCGACGGTGAGAGCCACGCGGCGGATGGTCGCCATGGTGTCGCGGTCCGGCATGGTGTCCATGAGTTGTAACGCGGTGTCGTGCACCACGCGCAAGCCCGTGAAGATGACGATCAGCCCCACGGCGAAGGCGCCCCAGTGGTCCGCGGCCTGGAATTGGCGAGGCGCCAGGATGGCCAACGATACCGCCAGGAAGGCGGCCAGCGCCGAGAAGATGTCTACGCAGTCGTTCCAGGCGTCGGCTAGCAGCGCGGCGCTACGGATCTTTTTCCCGTAGTGGAATTTGACGGCGGACAGAAGACTCTTCAACGCGGCGGATCCGATCAGCGGCCAGATGACGAACGGCGCGGGAGGCGGATGCGGCGTGCCGACGTTGTGCAGCGCACTCGCCGAAATCGCGGTGCCGGTCATCGCCAGCAGGAAGCCGATGAACAGGCCGGTCACGGTCTCCATGCGGCCGTGCCCATACGGGTGGTTCCAGTCGGCGGGCTTGGCGGCTAGCGTCAACCCGAGCAACACGATGCCCGACGAAAAGACGTCCGCGGCGGACTCCAGTCCATCGGCCACGACCGCGCTGGAGTGGCCCATCAGGCCCGCCGTGATTTTGATTGCGGCAAGAGCTCCGCTGACGATCATCCCGCCCAGCGCCACGCGTTGGCCGATCTGCATGCTGATTTCAGTGTAAGGGAACTGCGCCGCGCCGAAGAGGGATCGCCGTGTCGCCGCGTCACCGTGTCGCCGCGTCGTAACATCGACGCTTTTTGTCGATGTTGGCGAGCCTGGCTCGCTTTAATCGCCCAGAAATTTGCCGATCTGCCGTAGCCCCTTCACGTTGTCGCAGACGGCCTTGAACGCGGCGGTCAGCGGGATGGCCAGGATCAGGCCCGGGGCGTCCCAAAGAAATCCCCATAGCATCAGCGAGAAGGTCACCGCCAGGGGGTTCAGATGAACGCGGGACCCCACGAACTTGGGATAGAGCAGGTTCAGCGCGAGCAAATGCAAGGAGGAAACCACCGCGATCACCAGCAGGTAGCCCGAGATGTTGTTGTAAACCGTGAGTGCCACGAACAGCGGTGGCAATGCCGCCAGCGGGAGGCCCACATAGGGAACCAGGCTGAGAAATCCGCTGAGCGGCCCGACCAGAAACGGGTAGGGCAGGTGCATGATCCGAAACGCCAGGCTGCTGACGGCCGCCAGCACCAGGCCCAGCACGGAATTTCCCACCACGAAAGCGCGCACCATGTCCGCGATGCCCTGCAAGCTGCGAGCTACTGCGGACCGGTCTTCACCCCGGAAGAATTGCAGAAAACTGCGGCGGATGTGTTCATGCCAACTCAGCATGAAGTACACCAGGAACGGCACGAAGGACGTCATCAGGAAGGTCTGGTAGAGGGATCCCAGCCGTGCGGCGAGGAAACTCCCGATGGGCGTGGAATCTTCGTGAATGCGCACTTCGGGAATGGCGCCCGGGGTGACCGGCGCCGGAACTTCGGGCGCACGGCGCTTTTTCCGCGATTCCGGAGCGGCGGGCGGCGCCTGAGCCGGCGGCTTCCGGGAAGGCAAGATGAGCTGGTAGCTGCGCTGCTCCATGGCTTCCGCTTGCTGGCTTACGGTCTCCACGAGCTCCCCGATGCGCTCGCCATATTTGGGCAGTTCCGCCACCAATCCGGCCAACTGGGTATAGGCGCCGAGACCCGCCAGGTACAGCACCAGAAGCGCGCCCACGCAGACCACGAAGCTGGCCAGCGATCGTGGAAAGCGAATGCGGACCAGCAGAATCACGAAAGGTTCGAGGATGTACTTGAGGATCACGGCCACCAGCGAGGTGATGAAGAGCAGTCTCCCAAAGTAAAGGATGGCGACGGCCACACCGAGCGCAATGATCGGGATGGCAATGCTGCGGACTTCTTCCTCGGCGGCCCGCAGAGGCTTGGATAAGATGGCCACGAAGCGACGAACCCTTGAACTGAATCTACCACGCCCGTGCTTATAATGAAATTGGTTTCGCGCGGCATGCCATCCCCAAAATCCAGAATCCTGGCGCTCGACCTCGGGAAAAAGCGTATCGGCATGGCCATCAGCGATCCGCTGGGAGTCAGCGCGCAGGGCCTCCCCAATCTGGAGCGAACGAACAAGCGTGCCGACCTCGCCGAACTCGCGCGCCAGGTGGAGGAGCGCGAAGTGGGCCTGATCCTGATCGGGAACCCGATGCATATGAGCGGGCGGGAAGGCCGGCAGTCCGCGTGGGTCCGCGAATTCGCCGAGGCGCTGGCGGAGCGGGCGGGCCTGCCGGTACGTTTGTGGGACGAGCGCCTGACTACCGTTCAGGCTTCCCGCGTTTTGCGGGAGAGCGGCATCAGCATCGCCAAACGCGCCCTGGCCGTGGACCGGCTTTCCGCCGTGATCCTGCTGCAAAGTTACCTGGATTCCTTGTGAAGCGCATGCGCAGGTTCATGGTGGCGCTTCTGGTGTGCGCCATAGGCGCGGCGGTTTACCTCGGGATCAGCCTGAACACGCCATATGAGGGCTTCGCCAAGGAGACCTTCGTCGATTTTCCCAAAGGCACCAGCACCGGGCAGATGGCGGAGATGCTGACGAGCGCCGGCGTTATAGAGCACTCCTGGGCGTTCCTGATCACGCGGGCGATCCGGCGGGACGCCAGGCTCCAAGCCGGCGAATACCGGTTTCACCAGCCGGCATCGGTGCTGGAGGTGTTTAACCGCATTGCACGCGGCGACATTTTCACTTACGAACTGGTGGTGCCGGAAGGGAAGAACATGTTCGATATCGCGGCGGCGGTGGAGCGGCTGGGCCTGTTCCCGGCCGCGCAATTCCTGGATGCGGCCCGCAACCCGGCTCTGATCCAGGACTTGGATCCCGAGGCGCCGACGCTGGAGGGTTACCTGTTTCCGAGCACCTACAGGCTGAGCCGTCACACGAACCCGGAGCGCCTGTGCCGGGTCATGACCGGCAAGTTTCGTGAAGTTTGGCGCGGCCTGCACACGGATGCGGCAGTGCACCGCACCGTCACGCTGGCCTCACTCGTGGAAAAGGAAGGCAAGCTCCCAGACGAGCGGCCGGTGATTGCATCGGTTTTCCTGCGACGCCTGGCGATCGGGATGAAACTGGATTGCGACCCAACCACCGTCTACGCCGCCCTGCTCCGGGGGGACTATCGCGGCGTCATCCATAAGTCGGACCTGGCCAGCCGCGACCCTTATAACACTTATCGGCACGCCGGGCTGCCGCCGGGGCCGATTGCGAATCCGGGAGTTGCTTCCATTCAGGCGGTTCTCGCTCCGGCGGACTCGGACTATCTGTATTTCGTGGTCCGGCCGGATGGCTCCGGCGGGCACACCTTCTCCAGCAACCTGGTGGCGCACGAGGCGGCCATCGCGAAGTATCGCCGCGCGCTCGCCCGGTAAGGGTCGCCGGAAGACAGGGTGCGTGTCATACGGTACAATCCAGCCATAAATACCCTGCACCGGGTATTCATTCCCACGCGCCGTTTCTCTATGATCGGTCGTAGGGATTCTGTACGTGCTGCCCACCAGGTTCACGGCAGCCATATAAATGAGCACTGTCAAAGCCATCAACCAGGTTCCCCTGGAAATCCTGGAACAGTTGCGGGCCATAGATACGTGCACCGTATCCAATGCCATCGAGCGGCTCGATGTGAGGCTGCGCAACGAAGGGTTTACCGATATTTCGGTGCGATGCCTGTCTCCCAGTTTGCCTCCCATGGTAGGGTATGCCGTCACCGGCCGGATCCGCACGGCTGAGGCTCCCATCTCGCGGCATTGGTACTTCGACCACATGGATTTCTGGGAATACCTGGCGACCATCCCAGCGCCCCGCGTGATCGTCTTCGAAGACATGGACGCCAAGCCGGGATTCGGTGCGATGTTCGGTGAAATCCATGCGCAGATCGGCCGTGCGCTGGGCTGCATCGGATACGTCACCAACGGCGCCGTGCGGGACTTGCCCGGAATCGAGCGAGCTGGTTTTCATCTCTTTGCGCGGGGCGTTTCGGTGTCGCACGCTTACGCGCACGTGGTAGATTTTGGCGAACCGGTCGAAGTGGCAGGACTGAGGGTAAATCCTGGAGACCTGCTGCACGGCGATCTGCATGGAGTGGTTTCGGTTCCGAACGCCGTTGCCGGACAGATCCCCAAGGTCGCGGCCGAACTCCTGGCAGAAGAGGCAGAACTTATTGAGCTATGCCAATCGGCGCAGTTCTCCATGAAAAAGCTGCGCGCCCAAATCGGACGGACTAGACATGTACCCAAGTAAGCCGCCAAAAGGCCGATTAACAATCGGCCTGCAGGTTGACAACCTGCCCTACATAGCGGTTGGAATCGCGGTGGTGGCGATTGCGGCGGCCTCGATGGCGGCGTGTTCCCGCGGCAGCCGGGCGGAAACAGGGGAAGCCGTGGCGGTTTCGGTGGGGGTCACGCGGGCGGTCCGGATGCCCCTGGAACGGCAGTTGACCTTGTCCTCCGAGCTGGTGCCCTTCCAGGAAATCGACGTTTACGCCAAGGAATCCGGCTACGTGCGACAGCTCAACGTGGACTACGGCACGCGAGTCACGCAGGGGCAATTGATGGCGGTGCTGGAGATTCCGGAGTTGCAGGCGCAGTTGGAACAGGACAAGGCGGCCATCAAGAACATGGCCGAGCAAGTCACTCACGCTGAGAAAGAACTGAACCGCGTGGAGGCTCAACACAAGGTCGCGCACCTGCAGTACGACCGTTTAAAGACCGTGGCGGATTCCAAGCCCGGATTGGTCGCGCAGCAGGAAGTGGACGATTGGGAGGGAAAAGATCTGGCGTCGGAGGCCCAGGTGGAAGGCTCCAAATCGGCGCTGCAGTCGGCGCAAAGCGAGCTGGCCGCCGCGGAGGCCAGGTTGGTACACGACCAGGTGCTGTACGATTACTCGCGGATCACGGCTCCGTTTGCCGGAGTGGTCACCGAGCGCTACGCCAATCTAGGCACGCTGATGCAGGCCGGCACCAGTTCCAGCACGCAGGCCATGCCGCTGGTGAAGCTCTCACAAGACGAAAAGTTCCGGCTGGTGATTCCAGTACCGGAGTCGGACGTGCCCTACATTCATGTGGGCGATCCGGTGAACGTGCGGATTCCGTCGCTGAACAAGACCTTCCCAGGCAAAGTAGCGCGGTTTTCGGTGGACGTGAAAGCGGACACGCGCACGATGCACACGGAGGTGGATGTGCCGAACCCAAACCGCGTACTGATCGAGGGCATGTACGCGGAGGTCACTCTGCGGATGGAGCGCAAGGACGCCGCGCTGGTGGTGCCGCTACAATCCGTGGATCACCAGGGCGACCGCACCAGCGTAGTAGTGGTGACTCCGGCCAATCAGATTGAGGAGCGCACCGTCACGCTGGGCGTGCAGAATGCCAGCTATGCCGAGGCGCTCACGGGTCTGACGGAGGGCGAGCAGGTGGTGGTGAGCGACCGCGGTTCTCTGAAGCCCGGCGAGTTGGTGCGGCCAAAGACCGTAGACCTAATGAACTACGAAGGCAAGAATTAGAGTCCCATGTCGGGTTTCTCGATTCGCAACCCCTACTTCATCATTGTGGTCTGCCTGGCGGTCACGGCCATCGGCATCGTCAGCGGGTTGCGCATGCCGGTTGACCTGTTCCCCGCCATCAACATTCCGGAGGTGGTGGTGGCGACCTTTTACAGCGGCATGCCGCCGGAAGACATCGAGTTCGACATCACCAATCCGCTGGAGCGCTTCTTCACTCTGGCCAGCGGCGTGGAATACTCCGAGTCGCGCTCGTTGCTGGGCGTAAGCATCATCAAGATGCACTTCGAACCGGGATCCAGCGCGGACGCCG